>JBFFQS010000010.1:0-24921 GCA_041573315.1 Amylibacter sp.
ATTGATCCGCTGGATCCACAGCGCGCGGAAATTGCGCTTGCGGTTCTTGCGGTCGCGGGTTGCGTACTGGTTCGCCTTATCGACGGCCTGGGTCGCGGTCCGGAACGCATTCTTGCGACGGCCATAATAGCCTTTGGCTGCCTTGATCACTTTTTTGTGGCGGGCGTGGGTGACCTTACCGCTTGTTACACGTGACATATCCGGTGCTCCTAACGGTGGTACGGCATATAGGTTTTGACGATTCTTTCATCCTGCGCGCTCAGCGTGGTGGTGCCACGGGCAGTACGAATGAACTTGTTCGAGCGTTTGATCATGCCGTGGCGTTTGCCAGCCTGACCTGCAACGACACGACCGGAGGCCGTCACCTTGAAGCGCTTCTTGGCGCCTGACTTGGTCTTCATCTTGGGCATTTCCATCTCCTGCTTTGGGGTTGGTTTTTAAACGCGACTCGGCAGCCCTATTTAGCCGGCCACGCCAACAGAACCCGTCCTATAAAATCCGCAGCCCCCGATTGCAAGGGGATTCAGGTAAGAGAAAGTGACAATTCCGACTTCAGGAAAACTTGGCTATGATGCGATAAAAGGCATTGGGAACCGAGCTGATGTCCAACCCTCCCTCGGAAATATACCAGGCATACCCGAGCAAACCGACGGCACAGACGAAGGTCAGCACGTGACGCAGCACCGACTCCTTCTCCATCAGCGAACTCAGAAATCCGAATATCGCGAAAAAAAACAGCACCAGCGCCAGGATTAGAGGTACATCATACGGCATAAAACCCACCAATATGCGGGGAAGGTTACTTTAAAATAAATTATTCGGGCTCGCCTTCAAATATCATCTTCTCCTGAACTGGCGCCACGCGCAAGATATTTGTCGACCCCGGAATGTTGAATGGAATCCCCGCCATAACTACTATTTTATCACGATTTTCCGCGAAACCGCAACTCCTCGCGGCACGCGCGGCGCTCACCACGGCCATCTTGAACCGCGACACCTCGCTTGTAACGACGCAATGCAATCCCCAGACCATTGCCAGACGGCGCGCCGTCCTTACCATCGGCGTCAACGCGATGATGGGAACCCTGGGCTTTTCCCGCGCAGCCATAATCGCCGTACGTCCGGAATGGCTAAAGCAGCAGATTGCCTTGATATCGGTCGTTTCGGCGATTTCGCGGGCCGCAACCGTAATGGCTTCGGCGACGCTGTGGCGCGACGCGGTCCGAGAGGCCTCGATCACACTGCGATAGGTCGCATCTTTTTCGACCTCTATCGCGACATTGTTCATGGTGGTCACCGCCTCGACCGGGTATTCGCCGGCGGCGGACTCGCCCGACAGCATGACGGCATCGGCGCCTTCATAGATCGCGGTGGCCACGTCGGAGACTTCGGCACGGGTCGGGATCGGACTGCTGATCATGCTTTCCAGCATCTGGGTCGCCACGATCACCGGCTTCCCGACCGCGCGGCACTTGCGCACCATGCGCTTCTGAAGGGGCGGCACCTGCTGCACCGGAAGTTCGACCCCCAGATCGCCGCGAGCCACCATGATCCCGTCGGACGCATCCAGAATTGAATCGAACGCTTTGACCGCCGCGGGCTTTTCAACCTTGGTCATGATCAGGGCGCGGTCTTTGACGAGCTCCCGCGCTTCCATTACGTCCTCCGGCCGCTGGACGAAAGACAAGGCCAGCCAGTCGACGCCAAGGTCGCAGACGAATTCGAGGTCCTTGAGGTCTTTCTCCGACAGGGCAGCCAGGGGCAATACCACGTCGGGCACATTGAGGCCCTTGCGGTTGGAAATCTCGCCACCGACCATGACGGTGCAATCGGCAAAATCCTTGCCGCATTTTTCAACCCTAAGGCGAATTTTGCCGTCATTGACCAGCAGGCTCGCACCGGGTTCCAGCGCCTCGAAGATTTCAGTATGCGGCAAACAGACCCGCGTGGCATCGCCTTCGGCGACGTCGAGGTCGAAGCGGAACTTCGCCCCCTCCTTCAGCTCTTCCGACCCGTTCTTGAACACGCCGCAGCGCAGCTTCGGCCCCTGAAGGTCAGCCAGGATACAGATCGGGCGGTTCAGGTCACGCTCGAGGTCGCGGATGGTCTGGTGGCGAACGCGGATGTCATCATGACTGCCGTGGCTCATGTTAAGGCGGAACACGTCGGCGCCAGCTTCGAACAGGTCCTTGATAACTTCGTATGTCGCGGAAGCCGGGCCCAATGTTGCCACGATCTTCACATTTCTCATGCGGCGCATTATCTATCCTTCGTTTCACAAATCAACGCGACCGCATCATAGGGAAGATTCTGCAATATGCACTGGTCAATATGATATTTTCGCTCTACCCACGAGTCTGTAGTATCTTCGGGTAACAAGGCAATGACAGAATTCCGTCCCTTCCGGCACATTGACCGAGCCGGGGACTCAGACATCATGATCCTGTGCGACCACGCGTCGAATACCGTGCCGTCCTTCGTCGCAAACGGCGATCTGGGGCTGCCACCGGAAGACATGGGGCGCCATATCGCCTATGACATCGGCGCGGCGGCAGTGTCCAGTGAACTGGGAGCCATGTTGAACGCCAGTGTCCTGATGTCGAATTTCTCCCGTTTGGTGATCGACCCGAACCGCGGAGAGGACGACCCGACACTGATCATGCGGCTTTATGACGGCTCTGTCGTGCCCGCGAACCGGTTGCTGTCGGCGGACGAGAAGCAGGAGCGGCTGGACCGCTGCTATCGGCCATACCACCAGAAAATCGATCAGGAACTCGCCAACTTCGCCGCGCCCGTTGTGATCTCGATCCATTCATTCACGCCGCAACTCAAGGGCCGCGCGCCGCGTCCCTGGCATATCGGCGTGCTCTACGCCAACGACACGCGACTCGCCCTGCCGGTGATGCAGCAGTTTTCCAAAAGCGGCGACATCTGCCTCGGCGACAACGAGCCCTATCACGGCGCAATTATCGGCGATACGTTGGACCGTCATGCGCTCGGTCCCGGACGGTTGCATGTGCTGATCGAATTACGAAACGACCTGATTGAAACCGAAGCCGGACAGAAGAACTGGGCCGCGCGCCTTGCCCCGGTGATCAAGGCAGCCATAAACGCTGCGAGATAAGGAGTCTTAGATGGACAAACAGACACAGACCGAACTTGAAGCGGCTGCCTTCCGGCGCCTGCGCGACCACCTGCGGACGCGTACGGACGTTCAGAACATCGACATGATGAACCTGACAGGTTTCTGCCGCAACTGCCTGTCACGCTGGTATCAGGAAGCCGCCAACGAACGCGGCATCGAGATGGACAAGGACGAGGCGCGCGCCGAGTTTTACGGCATGGACTATGCGGAATGGCGCGACAAGTATCAGACCGAGGCGACAGCCCAGCAGAAAGAGGCGTTCAAGCACAGCCACGGGTAAACCGCCCGCTGCCGTGCCGCAGGCCGCCTAGATGGCGGCCTTGCGGGCCTCTTCGAGATAGATCTCGCGCAGGCGCATGGTCACCGGACCCGGCTTGCCGTCTCCCAGCGTAACACCGTCGACCTCCACCACCGGCATGACGAAGGCAGAGGCGGATGTGAAGAACGCTTCGTCCGCAGCCTTGGCCTCTTCTATGGTGAAGGCGCGCTCCTCCACGTCCATCTGCGCCTCCCTGGCAAACCGCAGAACTGCGGCCCGGGTGATCCCGTGCAGGATTTCGTGTGACAGCTGGCGGGTGATGATCTTGCCGTTCTTGACGATATAGGCGTTGTTCGAGGTTCCCTCGGTCACCTTTCCGTCCTCGACCATCCACGCATCGTCGGCCCCTGCGGCCTTGGCCATCATCTTGCCCATCGAAGGATACAGCAACTGCACCGTCTTGATGTCGCGGCGTCCCCAACGGATGTCGTCGATCGAAATAACCTTGATGCCCTTCTTGGCGGCGGGGTTGTCTATCAGGGATTTGGTCTGGGTGAACATGACCAGCGTCGGCTTGGCGTCCTTTGGATAGGCAAAGTCGCGCTCTGCGACGCCACGGGTAACCTGCAGGTAAACCAGCCCCTCGGTCACGTCGTTGCGCTTCACCAGTTCGCGGTGGATTTCCAGCAGCTCCTCTTCAGTGCAGGGCGCTTTCAGGTCCAGTTCCCGCAGCGACCGCATCAGACGTTTGGCGTGGCCGTCGAAATCGACGAGCTTGCCGTCCAGAACCGAAGTGACCTCGTAAACGCCGTCGGCCATCAGGAAGCCGCGGTCAAAGACCGATACCTTGGCGTCGACTTCCGGCACGTAGTCGCCGTTCACATAAATTATTCGTTCCATACCTATCCCCAGAGCTTTGCGTCGGGCGGGTGTACGCCCAGATCGTCGAATTTCAGAGCATTTGCGCGGTCTTCGCTCAACAGCAGCGGCCCGTCAAGGTCGGTGAACGCCGCACCCTGCGCCAACAGCACCGCCGGAGCCATCGCCAGAGACGATCCGACCATGCAGCCGATCATGATGTCATAGCCCTGCGCGATGGCCTCCTGCTTCAGCAGCAGCGCCTCGGTCAGGCCACCGGTCTTGTCGAGCTTGATGTTCACCATGTCGTATTTTCCTGTCAGCGCCGGCAGGCTGGCGCGGTCATGGCAGCTTTCGTCGGCGCAGACGGGCAAGGGCCGGTCCATGTCCCGCAGCGCATCGTCGGCACCGGCGGGCAGCGGTTGTTCAACCATCTTCACGCCCAGCGCCAGCAGTTCCGGCGCCAGCACGGCATAGCTTTCGGGCGTCCAGCCCTCGTTGGCATCGACGATCATGGCGGCGTCGGGCGCGCCGGACCGCACCGCGCGCAAACGCTCCAGATCACCCTCGCCGCCGAGCTTGATCTTCAACAGTGGGCGATGCGCGTTTTTCGCGGCCTCGGTGCGCATGGACTCCGGCGTTCCGAGCGACAGGGTAAAGGCGGTGATTTCCGGATCCGGCTCCGGCAGACCGGCCAAGTCCCAGACCCGCTTTCCGGCTTGCTTTGCCTCCAGATCCCAAAGGGCGCAATCCACCGCGTTTCGCGCAGCCCCACCCGGCAACATGTCTTGCAACTCCTGCCGCGTGAACGGCAGTTTAAGGCCGCGAATCTGATCCGCGACCGACTCCATGGTCTCGTCATATCTGGCGTAAGGCACGCATTCACCGTAGCCCAGCACACCATCCCGCTCGACGCAGACCGTCAGCACGCGGGCCTCGGTCCGTGACCCGCGCGAAATGACGAAAGCCTGTTTCAGCCTGAAGGTGTCTTCGGTGACGGTGATTTGCATTAGGCGTCAGATATCCGCCAAGGCATCGACCAAACGCTCCGCGCCGTGGCGATAGGGATCCACGGCCGGCAGGCCCATGCGGTCCTCGGTCGCCTTCAGATAGGCCACGGCCTCTTCTTCTTTCATCGAAGAGGTATTGACGGAAATCCCCACCACCTGACAGGCCGGATTGACCATGCGCGCCATGTGCAGCGCCGTGTCGCGCAGGTCTTCCAGCGATGGCAGCTTGTAGTCCGGCAAGCCGCGCATATGCGGACGCGACGGTTCGTGGCACAGAACCAGCGCATCCGGCTGACCGCCATGCACCAGCGCCAGCGTCACGCCCGAATAAGAGGCATGGAACAGCGAGCCCTGCCCCTCGATCAGGTCCCAGTGGTCGGGATCGTTGTCGGGCGTGATGTATTCGACAGAACCGGCCATGAAATCGGCCACCACAGCATCCAGCGGAACGCCGTTGCCGGTGATCAGGATGCCGGTCTGACCCGTGGCGCGGAAATCGGCGTTCATTCCCCGTTCGCGCATGACCTTTTCCATGGCGAGGCCGGTGTACATCTTGCCGACGGAACAGTCGGTGCCCACAGCCAGACAGCGCTTACCGGTGCGTTTCTTGCCGTTGGCGATCGGAAAGCTGACGGTCGGGATACGCACGTCGAACAGGCTCATGCCGGTGCGCAAAGCGCGGCGCTTCAATTCCTCGTCGTCGCGCAAGAGGTTATGCAGTCCGCTGGCGATGTCCATCCCGTGATCCATCGCCTCTTTCAGGACCTCTTTCCAGCTTTCGGAAATATAGCCGCCACGGTTGGCGACACCGATCACCAGCGTCTTGGCGCCACGCTCCGCAGCTTCGGCAAGGGTCAGATCCTCCAGCCCGAGGTTAGCCTTGCAGCCCTCCATCCGATACTGGCCAAGGCAAGCCTCGGGCCTCCAGTCCTTGATACCCTGGGCCACTTTCGCGGCAAGGGAATCCGGCGCGTCGCCGAGGAACAGCAAATAGGGTGATTGTATCATTTTCGGACTCCTGACCATTTAGTACCTGCGTCTGAAAGCGCGGTTTTCAAATCCTGCCGGTCGGGCATAGGCCCAACACATCTGACGATTAGGTCCGATGAGCGGCAGGAAAGCACACTTCAACTACAGGGTGCCACTTACCTTGTACAGGAGTCCAGTTCGATTACAGATCGTCGGGAATCAGGGCGACCGGCTTGTCGTCCGGCCGGTCGTAATCGACGATCCGCCGGTCTTCGGCAGGCGTATGACGCTTGTATTCATAGATCATCTCGTTGCCTTCGCGGGCCGAAAAGATCACCAGGCACTGATAGAGGTGCTTGCTGCCGTCATAAATATCAACGCGCCCGCGCAATGCCGGCGCGTCTTCGGCGGCCGTTGCGAATCCGCCTTCCCACGAGCGCAGGATCGGCGTCGTGGTGTTGCCACTCTGAACGCGCATGCGATTTTTTCGCCCCAGCGCCTTGGTATGGGCGCGCTGCAAACCCATTCGGACTTCGTCCGACATGAAGTTGTCCATTTGTATTCCCCCCATTTTTATAGCCTCAGTGTTTGGCAAGGGGCGGGGCTGCGTCAAGAAAAGCTTTTAATTTCGGTAAATTAAAGTCCTAAGTGTTGTGTTCTTCAACCAGATCCACGCCCGCCACGGGCCGCAGCACATGCGGTTTGGCCGGATCATAGAGCGCGGAGTCGACAAAATTGTGACTCTCGGCCAGCGCGGGACCAACGAGAATCAGGGCGGTTCGGGTGATTTTTTCGGCGCGGACTTTCTTGCGGATATCGCCGAGGGTTCCGCGGATGATCATCTGGTCCGGCCAGCCGACGCGATAGGCAACCGCCACAGGACAGTCGGCGCCGTAGTGCGGCGTCAACTGGCGTTCGATCTCCCGCATGTTACGGATCGCCAAGTGGATGGCGAGCGTAGCGCCGGTCTTGCCGAAATTCTCCAGTGTTTCACCCGCGGGCATAGAGGTCGATTGCATCGACATGCGGGTCAGCACGATGGACTGGGCGATCTCGGGGATGGTCAGTTCCTGCCCCATCGCGGCGGCGGCGGCGGCATAGGCGGGGACGCCCGGAATGATCTGGAACGGGATGTTGTCGCGTTTCAGCAGCCGGATCTGTTCCGCAATCGCGCCATAGAGCGACGGGTCGCCCGAATGCACGCGGGCCACGTCCTGCCCCTTTTCGTGCGCGGCGACAATATCGGCATGGGTATCGGCCAGCGTCATAACGGCGGTATCCTTGACGATGGCACCCTTCGGCGCGCAGGCCACAACCGCTTCCGGCACCAGCGATCCGGCATAGAGGCAGACCGGGCAGCGCTCGATCAGCGCCTTGGCCTTGACCGTGATCAGGTCCGGGTCGCCCGGACCCGCGCCGATGAAATAAACCGTCATGAAAGGTCTCCGTCGATTTTGCGGGCATAGCCGCGCGGCGTGTACATGCGCGGGCCTTCGCCCAGTTGCGCAAGTTTCGAATGCGATGAGCCGACCAGAACCACGGTCAGCATGTCAACCTCGTCCACCTGCAGGTCCGCCAGCTTGCGATAGCGGATGTGCTCCTCGGGCCGTCCCAGCGACGAGGCGAGCAGCACCGGAGTGTCGGCAGGGCGGTGTTGCAGCAGTATATCACGGGCCTCGGCCAGCAAGGTCCGGCGGCGCTTTGACACCGGATTGTAGAAAGCAATCACGAAGTCACCTTCGGCGGCGGCCTTCAGGCGCTTGACGATATCGTCGCGCGGCGTCAGCAGGTCGGACAGCGAGATGGCGCAGAAATCATGGCCCAGCGGTGCACCGGCCCGCGCGGCTGCGCCTTGCAAGGCACTGACGCCGGGGGTCGAGATCACTTCGACTCGCCGCGCCGCATCGCTGACGCCCATCTGATCAGGGCTTCGGTCAAGCAGTTCGAAAACCAACGCGCCCATGGCGTATATTCCCGCATCGCCGGAGCAGATCAGCGCCACGTTCTTGCCCTTGCCCGCTTGCTCCAGTGCATAGCGGCAGCGGTCTTCCTCTCCGCCCAGCGGGAAATCAGACCGTTCCTTGCCGTAGGCCAAAGGTCCGAGCAGGTCGATATAGAGGCCATAGCCCACAAATTCCTCGGCCTCCGCCACCAGGCGCGAGGCCTCCGGTGTGCGCCACTCGGCCTGCCCCGGCCCGATCCCGATTATCGACAACTTGCCGCGCGCCCTGCCCGGCATTTCTGTGATCGGATCGTCTCTGCGGGCAAGCGCGGCCGTGCCGTTGGCGGTCTTTTGTTTTTCAACAACAAGCGCGCCAGACGGTCCGCACCCGCGCAGGGCGGCAGCTTCGGATACGCCGTGACAGCCCACCTCGGCGAAGACAACATCGGACGGGTTGACCAAACGCGGGGTTTCCTGCTCCAGCTCCGCCGCACCGAACAGACGGAACGGCACGCCAAGCCGAGCCGCCACCGCGTTCATCGCGGGTTCGTCGGCTTTCAGGTCGAGCGAAGCGACACAGGCCACGGACTCTGGCGCGACATCCGCTCTTTCCAGAACCGACTGTGCCAGTTGCCAAAGCTCTTCCACGTCACAATTCCGCGCACAGCCCAACCCCAGTACGAATCGCCCCGGATGATAAGCCAGCGTCAGGGCATCGGTGGCAACAGGTGCTTCGCTGGTGACCAGCCGCACAGAGCCTTGCGGATCGTTGGGCAAATCCCACAGCGGTTCGCCCTCGATCCGCACGCCGGCGCCCGACAGAATCTCCGCCATGACGCCCTTGGCATTGTCCGGATTGGCCAGCCGCCAGCCCGACGGCGGCTCGTCCAGCGCAACACCCATGGCAACATCGCCCGCCGTTGTCACGGCTGCGTGGGCCGACAAGCCCTCGGCGATGAGGCGGGCCAACCGGTTGGCTCCGCGATGCCCTCCCAGCAGCGGCACCACGGTGGAGCCGTCGTCCGGGATCGAAATGACCGGCGGTTCGCTGCGTTTGTCTGCCAGCAGGGGCGCGACGGCCCGGACGAGAATACCCGAAGCGCAGACACCGACAATCGGCGTTCCGGCGGCAAACAACGTGCGCGCATGGTCCAGCGCATTGTCAAAAAACAGATCGGCCGCATCGGTGCGGTCTATGCGCCCGTGCAGGTCGGCCCCCAGCAAACCGGCCACGCGCCGCGCCACCGTCTCGGCGGAACGCGACAAGTACATTACAACGGGTTTCACAGCCACGGGTCCTGCCCCTTCATCATCAGTATCATGGAAAAATACGGCGCATCCTCCGGTGCCTCCGCCAGCGGCGAAACCTTCTGCGCCGGCAGGCTGGCGCGTTCGACATAGCCGGCGTCAGCTTCGTGCCCCAGAGCTTGCAGGACACGGCGGATTTTCGGCAGGTGGCGGCCGACCTTTATGATCGCAACCGCCTCTGCCGCGCCGATCCGGTCGCGCATTTCTTCCTCGGGCATCGGGCCGGGGATGATGGTCAGCACCTCATTACGCGCGGCCAGCGGGCGGCCCAGCGCCGCTGCGCAGGCGGTGACCGAGGTCACGCCCGGAACGACCTCTGTCGGATAGCGGTCGGCGAGCCGCGAAAACAGGTACATGAAAGAACCGTAGAAGAACGGGTCGCCCTCGCACAGCACAACCACGTCGCGCCCCGCGTCCAGATGCGCGGCAATGTCGGCGGCACCCGTATCATAGGCATCCTGCGCCGGTTTGCGCGCCACGCTCATCGGGATTGAAATCGCCACCTCGGCGCAGGTTTCGGGTATGAAATCCGCCACGATGGATCGCGCGAAACTGTCGCCGCCCGCCAGTGACGGATAAGCGATCACCCGCGCGCCGGAAATCAGCCGGTGCGCCTTCAGCGTCACCAGTTCCGGATCGCCGGGGCCAAGTCCCACACCGTAGAGTTTGCCGGTCATCGCTTGATCAGGCTCCATTGCGTCACCGGCATATGCGCCCGCCAGCCGCGATACGGGCCGACCGGTTCAGCGCGGTTGATCTGCAGCTTGATCAACTCACCGCCGTATTTCCTGTGCAAGTCGATCAGCAGCATTTCCGATTCGAGCGTCACCGCATTGCATACCAGACGTCCAAGAGGGCGCAGGGCTGCCCAACAAGCGTCGATGGCGGCTTCGCCCAGACCGCCGCCGATAAACACTGCATCGGGTTGCGGCAATCCTTCCAGATCGTCGGGCGCCCGGCCCTCGATCAGTTCCAGCCCCGGCGTTCCCAGCGCCAAAGCATTCGCCGCCGCCATCAGACGCCGGTCGGCGCGCGGCTCGACACCGATGGCGCGAGTATACCGCGCCGCGCGCATCCACTCCACCGCGACCGACCCGCAGCCACAGCCGACATCCCAGAGCAGCGCGCCGCGCATCGGCATCAGCTTGGCCAGTGTCACCGCGCGGACCTCGCGCTTGGTCATGGTGCCGTCGTGTTGGAACAGATCGTCAGCAAGCCCCGGCACGCGTGGCAGCAGGGCGGCCTCTTTGTCCGGGATGCAATCGACCGCCAGCGTGTTGAACTCCGGCACCGTCTGCTTCCAGCTTTCCGCCTTGCCTTCGAACAGCGCCTCTTCCGACCCGCCCATCGCGGCCAGCACCGTCATGCGGGACCGTCCAAAGCCGCGCTCGGTCAGGAATTTGGCGATTCTGTTCGGCGTATCCGACCCGGTTGTCAGGATCAGCAATCTTTGCCCCGGCTGGATATAGGCAATCATCTGTTCGACCGGACGGCCATGCACCGTCAGCGTTTCAAGGTCCGCCATCGACCAGCCCATGCGCGCCGCGGCGAGCTGGAAAGCCG
Source organism: Amylibacter sp. (assembly GCA_041573315.1). Taxonomy (GTDB): domain Bacteria; phylum Pseudomonadota; class Alphaproteobacteria; order Rhodobacterales; family Rhodobacteraceae; genus Amylibacter. The sequence continues at coordinate 11,055 of JBFFQS010000010.1, forward strand.
ACAGTTGCGGGTGAAAGGCGACTTCATTCCTGTCAATCGCCTTGCCGATCTTGGTGCCGACGGAAAACCACAGCGGATCGCCGGTGGCCAATACCACGACCCGCTTGCCACGCAGCCCTTCAAGTGTCTCGATCAGCGCGTCGAACGGCTTCGGCCAGGAAATCCGCTGCGCGGTCACGGCGTCGGACAGCTTGTGATGGCGCCCACCGCCGACAATCACTTCGGCCGCCTCCACGACGGCGCGGGTCGCGGCGGTCAGGCCGTCCATGCCGTCCTCACCGATGCCGACGATATGCAACCAAGGTGTCATGCCTGCTCCTCTGCGAGGCCGGCGGCCAGTGCGTTCACGGCGGCTGAAGCCATGGCCGAACCACCCCGCCTGCCGCGCAGCGCCACGAATTCACAGCCGCGCGGGTTGGCGGCGAGTTCCGCCTTGCTTTCGGCTGCGCCGACAAAGCCGACGGGAAAGCCGAGAATGCAGGCCGGTTTCGGCCAGCCCTGATCCAGCATCTCAAGCAGATGGAACAGCGCCGTGGGCGCGTTGCCGATGGCGACAACCGCGCCTTCGATCCGGTCTTTCCACAATTCGACCGCAGCGGCGGATCGGGTGTTGCCGATACGCGCGGCGCGGTCCGGAACAATCGCTTCATTCAGCGTCACCAGAACCTCGTTGCCTGCCGGCAAATAGCGGCGGATGATCCCGGCCCCCACCATTTCGCAATCGCAGAGCACCGGCGCGCCAGCCTGCAACGCCTCCCGTCCGGCCTGAACCGCATCCGGTGACAGCACCAGACGGTCGGCGATTTCCACCATGCCGCAGGCGTGGATCAGGCGGATCACGAGCTTTTGGGTTTCGGCGTCGAACCGGTCCAGCCGCGCTTCCTTGCGCACGGTCTGGAAGCTCGCGGCGTAGATCGCCGCGGGGTCGCGTTCATAGTGCAGCGGCGGACGCGAAGCTGTCACTTCTTCCTCGCACTCTCAGGTCCGTGCGGGTGTTTCGCATGCGGATAGACGGCGTGATGATGATGATCGTGGTCATGGTGGTGGTCGTGGTCGTGATGATGATCATGCGAATGGTGATTGTCCTGCGCGACCAGACGGCATTCGCCCGTGCAGAAGGTATCGCAAAGCGCGCAGTCCTCGACATTAGAGCCGGGGGCCGAAGCGCCTTGCCCCTCGACGTGATGATGATGGCTTTCCTGCGCCAGGCCGACCTCGGCCTCGAAACCCAGGATCTGGGTGCGGTACTTGCACGTGGCGCAGTTCGGCGGCGGAATTTCCCCGATCTGCTCGGTCACGCGTTCGGCGAAGGTTTCCAGCACCTTGGGGTGATCGTTCAGGTAGCCTGCCTTGAAGAACTGGATATCCGGGAACTTATCGGCGCATTTGTCTGTAAAGCCGTAAATCCGGTCGATCAGGATGCCGGAAAACAGGAAATAGGGAAACACGATGACGCGCTTGTAGCCGAGCCGCGCGACATGATCGAGGCAGGGTTCCACCAACGGGAAGGTGACGCCGGAATAGCCGACCTCGCACCAGCCGAAGCCCATGCCCTCCCAGAGCATACGGGCGATTTTCGACACGTTGCCGTTGGCGTCGGGATCGGAAGCGCCGCGCCCGATGACGACCAGCGCGGTCTCGGCCAGCGGCACCTCGCCATGCGAGGCGTTGGCGGCATCGACGGCATCCCTTACCCGCGCGCCGGCGGCGGCGATCATCTTGGGATCGACGCCCAGTTCGCGGCCGTAGGAAACCTCGATCCCGTGCTCGGCGGCGTAGGTGTTCAGAACCGTCGGAATATCGTTCTTTGCATGCATCGCGGCGAACAGCATGCCCGGCACGGCCAGTATCTTGGTGCAGCCCTTTTCGCGGAGCTTGTCGAGGCCGACGCGGATCACAGGATTGGCGAACTCGAGATAGCCGTATTCGACCTCCCAGTCCGGCGGCAGGTATTCCGGCAAGCGGTCGGCCAGTACCGAGAACTCATCCACAGCCACCTGGCTGCGCGACCCGTGGCCGCAAATCATTACGCCGATTTTCTCGCTCATGCCGCCGCCTCCTGCGATTCGGTGTCTTCGTCGCTCGAGGCGCCTTCTTCTGGGTCCGGACTTTTCCCTTTGCCCTTCACGTTGGCCAGCGCTCCGACGACGGTCGCGATGCCCAGCGCGCCCAGCGCGATCCAGTGGCTGTGGCCTGCCAGATCACTCAGATGGCCGACATGCGCAAAGGCGGGCAGCGGCAAAGTAATAGCTGTCAGGACAAGAATTCGACGCATCTCAATTTCCTCTCGTTCCAAACGGAAAGACTGCGTCTTTTGGACGACACTGTCTCTGGTCCCCGATTGGGTCAACCGCCGACAGACCACCTTTCCGGCCCCGTTGGGCTTCGTCTGATCGCGTGTATAGAGGCTCAAAGTTGAGGTCGCAATGCGATTTGCGGCGCATCGGAACATGGACGCGCCAAACAGTCGCCGAGAATTGTTTCCATTTTGTGAACAGTTTTATGTTTTCAAGCCACTGGATTTCCATATCGCATCCATTAAATGAAGGGAGAGGTAAAGGAGCAAAGACATGGGAAAACTGGAAAACGGCGAATGGGTAACGACCGGCAACTACGGAAAATCGCCCGACGGCAGATTTATCAGGCCGGATTCGACCTTTCGCAACTGGATTACAGCTGACGGGTCGCCCGGACCTTCCGGCGAAGGCGGATTCGAGGCCGAAAGCGGGCGCTATCACCTTTATGTGTCCTATGCCTGCCCATGGGCGCACCGGACGCTGATCTTCCGGCAGCTAAAGGGGCTGGAGGATCATATCTCGGTTAGCGTGGTACATCCGGACATGCTGGATGACGGCTGGACCTTCCGGACCGATTTTCCGGGCGCGACCGGCGATACTCTGTATGGCCACGACTTTCTGCGTGACATCTACACCATCGCGGACCCGCACACGTCCAGCCGCGTGACCGTGCCGGTACTCTGGGACAAGAAGCGCAAGGTCATCGTATCCAACGAATCCTCCGAGATCATCCGCATGTTCAATTCGGCCTTCGATGCCATCACCGGCAACACGGACGATTATTGGCCGGCAGAATTGCGCGACGAGATCGAAGCCGTCAACAAGCGTATTTACAGCACGCTGAACAATGGCGTCTACAAATGCGGTTTCGCCCGGTCACAAGCGGCCTATGACGATGCCGTGGGGACCCTGTTCGGGACGATGGACTGGCTGGAAGACCGGCTGTCAAAATCGCGATACCTGATGGGCGACCGGATCACCGAGGCCGATTGGCGCCTGTTCGTGACGCTGCTGCGCTTCGACAGCGTCTATCACCTGCATTTCAAGTGCAACCGCAACCGGGTGGTGGATTTTCCCAACCTCTGGGGCCACACCCGCGAACTGTATCAATGGCAGGACGTCGCCGGGACGGTAAACATGGACCACATCGTGCGGCACTATCATTACAGCCACGAATCGATCAATCCGAACCGGATCATTCCGATCAACCCTGTGATCAATTGGTGGGAACCGCACCATCGCGACCGGATTTCGCAAAGCGTTCCGCCGACAGGCCGTAGTGCTCGACCATCGCGGCCAGATCCTCAGGCGCAACAGGGCTATGCAGGAAGCCGCGCGTATTCGGGATGATGTCGAAGATCGATCCGTCCGAGAAAAAGCTGTTCGACGTGACTACGATGATAGCGATGTCAGGGCTGCGATAGGTCGCAAGGTCCGAGATCGAAAGAACGCTGCAATTCGGCGTCAACAGGTTGATCACCAAGGCGTCAAAGTGCTGAAACCGCAATGCGTTGATGGCGCTTTCCTGATCCGGGGCGAGCACTGTCGTCGCGCCCTGGCGTTCCATATGGTCGCACCACAGGCGACCGATATCTTCGTTTGATTCGACTACAAGCACATACATAAAATCTCGCTGACCAACTAAATTTACCCCGCGTTAACCATTAGAGAAATTCATTAACATTTTACTAATATTGTTAACGCTTCGGTTGGGATTGCGTTTCTCCAGGGAATTTGGTCAAACGGGCCGATACGGTTCAGGGAAAAGAAAATGCCAACGACAATCACGGTCTGTGACACGTGCAAACGCGAAAACTGGGATCCGGCGACGGACCCGAAAACCGACGGCGAGAAACTGGCCGAGATGGTCGAACGCGCCGCGTCGGGCACCGAAGGCGTCACGGTCCGGCGGCATTCGTGCCTGATGGGCTGTGACCACGGCTGCAACATCGCGATTCAAGCGGACGGCAAGCTCAATTACGTTCTGGGGCGGTTCGAACCGGACAGGGATTCGGCAGAAGGTATCGTCGGATATGCCGCACTTCATGCTCAGAGCGAGAGCGGCCAAGTGCCCTACCGGACCTGGCCGCAAGCGATAAAGGGTCATTTCGTGGCACGCCTGCCGGTCCTGCCGCCGGTCGCGGACGCCGAATGACGGCGCCGGGACAGCGCGACCACGGCGGCGGGCTGGATGCGGCGGTCGCGCGTTTCGGCGGCGACAGGGACGACTGGATCGACCTGTCAACCGGGATCAACCCCTGGCCCTATCCGTTACCGACCATCCCCGACAGCGCTTGGCACAACCTGCCGGACAGCGGGGCGATGCATCGGTTGTTGACGGCGGCGCGGCGGTTCTGGGATGTTCCGGACGGCACGGATATCGTCGCGGCCTCGGGCGTGTCAGCGCTAATCACACAGCTTCCGGCTCTGTCCGGCGGAACGACCGTGACCATCGCAAAGCCGACCTATAATGAACACGAGGCCGCCTTCGCCGCCGCCGGACACACCATAACGGACGCGGGGACGGCGCAGGTCTTCGTCCACCCCAACAATCCCGACGGGAGGCTATTCGGGGCGGCTGAAATCATGATGACCCATCGCGATCTGACAGTGATCGACGAGAGCTTCTGCGACTGTACGCCAGACGCGTCTTTGGTCGACTTGGCGGAAAAGCCGGGTGTCGTGGTCCTGAAAGGGCTTGGCAAGTTCTGGGGGCTCGCGGGAATGCGGCTGGGGTTTGCCATCGCCCGCCCGGAAACTGTTGCGGCCCTGCGCGAACGGTTGGGGCCCTGGGCGGTTTCCGGTCCGGCGCTGCATGTCGGCGCCGAAGCGCTGGAGGATCGCGACTGGACGGCGGCAACCCGTCAACGGCTTCACAGGGCCACAGCGCGGCTGGATGGAATCGCAACCGACGCCGGGCTGTCGTTGGTCGGCGGCACCGGGCTGTTCCGGCTCTATGCCTGTTCCAATTCCGACACAGTGTACCGGAAATTGGCCGCGCAACATATCCTGACGCGGACATTTCCCTATTCGAAGACCTGGATTAGATTAGGATTGCCCGGCGACGAGTCCGAGTGGCAGCGCCTGTCGCGTGTTTTGGGAGAGTGAGTTGAATTTCTTTCTTGTCGTAACGCTGGCACTGGTTCTGGATGCCATCATTGGCGATCCGCCGCGCATCTGGGACCGTTACAAGCATCCCGCCGTTCTGATGGGGGATGTGATAGACTGGCTTGACCGGAAACTGAACCGCGGCAAGTATCTAAAGTTCAAAGGCTTCGTTGCGATTGGCGCCGCAAGCCTGCTGGCGATCCTGATCGGCATGCTGATCGTCGTCCTGCCGAACGATGGCATCATCGGCATGATCAACGGCGCGCTTCAGGTCGTGATTGCAGCAACGCTGCTGGCCTTCAACGGGCTGGTTGGTCACGTTACAGCAGTGTCCGTCGCACTGGAAGAGGGCCTGGAAGAGGGCCGCGAGGCCGTCAGCCATATCGTCGGGCGCGACACTGCCGATATGAGCGAAAGTGACGTCAGCCGCGCCGCGATCGAGAGCGCCGCCGAGAACCTTTCGGACGCCGTGATAGCGCCGCTTATGTGGTTCCTGATATTCGGCATGCCAGGTCTGCTGTTCTATAAGATGGTCAATACCGCCGACAGCATGATTGGCCACAAGGACGAGAAATACGTTCAGTTCGGGTATGCCGCCGCCAAGCTGGACGACCTGCTGAACTGGATACCGGCGCGGGTCACCGGATTCCTGATCTGCCTGTCCCATTTTTCGCAGAACGCCACGAACATCATGGTCTATCAGGCCGACCTGCACCGCTCGCCGAATGCCGGCTGGCCAGAGGCCGCGATGGCCGGCGTTCTGGACATTTCGCTGTCCGGCCCGCGCACCTATGGCGGCGAGATCAATGACGAGCCATACCTGAACCCGTCGGGACGCCGCGACCTGATCGCGACGGATATCGACGATGCGGTCAAGGTTCTGTTCCGGACCATGCTGGCCGTCTTTGTGATACTTGCCATCCCGACACTGCTGACGCTGCTATTCTGAAGCAACCGCTTGCGGAGCGCGGATCAGGCCGGGGCTGGTCGCAATGCCACGACAAGCGTCAGCTTGTTGTAAACTCCGTCGTTTGAGAAATGTATGTCTTCGGTAAGGCTCTTGATCAGGAACCAGCCAAAACCGCCGTCCGGCATATCGGACAGTTCATATTTTTCCGTATTCAGAACCACCTCGTCCGGCGGCCCGTCGAAAGGCTTGCCTTTGTCGACGATCTGCACCGACAGGGTCTGCGCCCGCAAAGTGCCCTTGATCTCGATATCGCCTCTTGTATCGACTCCATAGGCGTGCTCGATAACGTTGTTCACCGCTTCGGCCAAGACCAGCATTACATCGCCGATACATTCCGATTCCACACCTTCGTGCTCAAGCCACTTACCGACCCTGGCCACGGCCTCGCTTGCCTGCTGCAAGTCACTGTAGATATTCAGGTCAAGCGTCGGACGGTACGGACGCCCATCGAACGCCGCCGTCGCGCTTTGCCTACTGTACGCCATCTATTCCAACCTTCTTTCGCTGGCCCGGAATCGCATCTTCAACTGTCATGTAGATATTAAAGACGCGGTCCATACGCGTCAGGTCGAAGACCTTTTGAACCCGCGCGGTCAGACCGCAAACTTCGAATTTCCGGTCCGGCGACATCTTTTTAAGAACAGCGATCAGCGCGCCCAGACCGGAGCTGTCCATAAACTCAATCCGCGACATATCCAGAAGGATGTGCCGGACCCCGCTCTCCGATATGTCGTGCATGGTGGCCTTGAACGCAATGACGCAGGCCGCATCCATGCGCCGGTCATAGGGCATGACGATCGTGATCGGACCGGACTCATAAATTTCCATTCTCATTATTTTCCCCAATTGGCCGGACGTATTCTGTTCAGGGGCCATCCTGTACCAATTTCCCTACCAAACAGTTTTCCCGCGACGTCGGAACTGCCTCGGAGAAGGATAAAGTAGTTAGAGTTTTAACTTGTTTTTCGACATCCAAGACGTCATGTCCCGTTGCAGGAAGCCACGGTTGAACAAGCGGATGAAGGGCGGATTTCCAATGGAGCTGACAGAGACCTATGCAGACCTCGGCAAACGCATTCTGGCCCTGTGCGAAGGCGAAACGGATCAGGTCGCCCTGATGGCGACCATAGCCTGCGAGGTGTATGCCGCCGACGCGCGCTTCGACTGGGTGGGTTTCTATCGCAATGTCGGAGGCGGGGTGCTCAAGATCGGGCCGTTTCAGGGCGGGCACGGCTGCCTGACCATCCCGTTCGGCAAGGGCGTCTGCGGCGCCGTGGCCAGCAGCGAAACCGCGCTGAATGTGCCCGATGTCGATGCGTTTTCAAGCCATATCGCCTGTTCCACCAGCACACGGTCGGAACTGGTGCTGCCGGTGTTTAACCGCGACGGTGCGCTGATCGCCGTTTTTGATATCGACAGTGACCGGCCGGCGGCGTTCATGCCCGAGGACGAGGCGCAGCTGCAATCCATCCTGAACGCGGTGTTCGGCCAGTTACCCTGACGGTTTCGCGACCGGGCCGATCTAGGCTGTGACAGCGGCGCGGGCTTCGGCTAGACTGTGCCGACAACAGAGCAGTCCGGCATGATTTCCGGAAACCTGCCGGATATTTCGAGGACACGAATATGACCGCCGACAGCCCCAGCAGCACCCAACTGATCACTGCGCCGCATGCAGATCCGCGGACCTTCACATCGGCCCGCGAAGCCGTCGACGCAGTGACCGCCATCTATCGCGATGCGCGCAGTTTCCTGACCGAAAAGTTCAATGCTGTGGCGTCCGGCGACAGCGCGGCTTGCCGGTATCGGGCCTATTATCCCTATATCCAGATCACTACCACCACGCATGCGAAGGTCGATACCCGCCTGTCTTTCGGTCACGTTTCGGAACCGGGCACGTATTACCTGACGCTGACCGACCCGATGCTGTTCCGCAACTACCTCATTCAGCAGATCTCGATCCTGATGGAGAACCACAACGTTCCGATCACCGTCGGCGTGTCGGACACGCCGATACCCCTACATTTCGCGCTCGACCGGGACCAGATACTTTTCGAGATGGACGAGGCAAAACTGCAGAAGCCCATGCGCGACATATTCGACGTGCCTGACCTGAACACCATCAACGATCGCGTCGTCAATACCGGCACCGCCAGCCCCGGCGGAAAGCACAAGCCGCTCTCCATGTTCAACGCCCAGCGCGTTGACTATTCCCTGGCGCGACTGGCACATTACACGGCGACCGACCCCGTACATTTCCAGAATTTCGTTCTGTTCACGAATTACCAGTTCTACATCGATGATTTCATCGCCTTCGCGGAACAGGCGTTGACCGATCCGGCGTCGGGTTACGAAACTCTTGTCTCGCCCGGTAACCATATCGCCGACGCTCAAAACCCGCACGCCAACCGCCCCCCGAGCCCGCCGCAGATGCCGGCCTATCACCTGACCCGCAAGGATGGTGGCGGCATCACGCTGGTGAACATCGGCGTCGGACCTTCGAACGCCAAAACCGCCACAGACCATATCGCGGTGCTGCGCCCACATGCCTGGGTGATGCTGGGGCATTGCGCCGGCCTTCGTAACAGCCAGAACCTCGGCGATTATGTTTTGGCGCATGCCTATGTGCGCGAGGATCAGGTGCTGGACGCCGATCTGCCGATCTCGGTCCCGATCCCGCCATTGGCGGAAATCCAGATCGCGCTGGAGCAGGCAGTGGCGGAAAAGACCGACCTGTCGGGCTATGCCCTGAAACGGGTGATGCGGACCGGCACCGTGGCCAGCGTCGACAATCGCAACTGGGAGCTTCAGGAAACCACCGGGCCAATCCACCGCCTGTCACAGTCCCGCGCCATTGCGCTGGACATGGAAAGTGCCACGATCGCCGCCAATGGGTTCCGGTTCAGGGTGCCCTATGGCACCCTGCTCTGCGTCTCTGACAAGCCCCTGCACGGCGAACTGAAACTGCCCGGAATGGCGACCGATTTTTATAAAAAACAGGTCGCGCAGCACCTGTCGATCGGCATTCGCGCCATGGAGCTTTTGCGCGAAATGCCCCTCGAAAGACTGCACTCACGCAAGCTGCGGAGCTTCAACGAGACCGCTTTTTTGTAAAAACAGCCGAAATAGCCTTATTTTGTTGCTTTTTTGCACGTATTTGCGTTGCGAATAAGTTGAGTTGATACACAATATCTTGTTTAATGCAGGTGGACGTCCAACAAGGGCTTGTCGAATACTCAACAAAGAGGAGCAGTATAATGACTCAGAAACCGATGACGAAAACTCAACTCGTTGCGGCACTCGCGGAAGCAACAGGTTCTGACAAGGCAACAGCAAATACTTACATCGGCGCCTTGACCGATATCATTACCAAGGAAGTCGCCGCAGGCGGCGCGGTCACATTGCCCGGCCTCGGCAAATTCGCCTGCCGCGCGCGGCCAGAGCGCATGGTGCGCAACCCTGCCACCGGCGAACAGTTTCTGAAGCCCGCCGACCGCGTGGCCAAAGTGACCATTGCGAAAGCATTGAAAGACGTGATCAACGCCTGATCCCGAAAGCAGAGTTTCCCGAAAGGCCGCAGTATCTGCGGCCTTTTTTTCTGGACGGATAAAACAATGGACCTGCGCAGCATCGGCCTCGGGCTTGCCTTTTCGCTTATGTGGAGCAGCGCGTTTACGTCCGCGCGGATCATCGTGCAGGTTGCGCCGCCACTGACTATTTCATGCATACGGTTTCTGGTGGCAGGCACCATCGCGGTGACCGTCGCCTACCTGATGGGGCAGCGCATCACCTTCAACCGCAAGATCATCCGCAGCATCACCGTGTTCGGCCTGTGCCAGAACGCAATTTATCTGGGCCTCTTCTTTATTGCGATGCAGAGGCTTGAGGCCGGCCTCGCCTCGATTATCGCCAGCATGATGCCGCTGCTGGTCGCGGCCATCCAACGCTTGGTCTTCAAACAGCAATTGCCGATGATCGGCTTTTTGGGTCTGATCGTGGGATTCGGCGGCGTCTGCATCATGATGCTGACCCGCGTCAGCGGCGGTGCGGACCTTTTCAGTTTACTGCTGTGCTTCATCGGCGTCGCGGCGCTGTCTGTCGCCACGCTGACGGTGCGCTCGGCCTCGGCCAGCGGCAACCTGTTCATGATCGTTGGGCTGCAAATGCTGGTCGGCGGTTTCGCCCTGATGCCCTTTGCCCTGCTGTCCGATGACTGGGTCTTCGCATGGACCCCGTTTTCGTTCGCGGCTTTCGTCTACACGATATTCGTTGCCGGTCTGATGGCGACTCTGGTCTGGTTTTTTCTGGTCAACCGCATCGGGCCGGTCAAGGCCGCGACCTTCCATTTCCTGAACCCGTTCTTCGGCGTGGCGACGGCCGCCCTGATCCTGAACGAGCGGCTCGGGCCGATCGACATTCTGGGCGTTCTGACAATCATGGCCGGAATTCTGGCCGTTCAGCTTAGCAAAGCCAGAGCCTAGAAACCGGAGCCTAGCCGATCCGGCCCTGGTTCTCGCCCACCTGCCCGCGGTGCAGCAGAAAGTGATCCAGCAGGACACAGGCCATCATCGCCTCGCCCACGGGCACGGCGCGGATGCCCACGCAGGGATCGTGGCGGCCCTTGGTGATGATCTCGGTCTCGTTGCCTGCCTTGTCGATGGTCTTGCGCGTCTTCAGGATCGAAGAGGTCGGCTTGACGGCGAAGCGGCAGACGACGTCCTGGCCTGTCGATATGCCACCGAGAACGCCGCCCGCATGATTCGACGAAAAGACCGGACCGTCCTCGCTCATGTAGATCTCGTCGGCGTTCTGCTCTCCGGTCAGCGTGGCAGACGCCATGCCGGCGCCGATCTCAACGCCTTTGACCGCGTTGATCGACATCATCGCCGTGGCGATATCGGTGTCCAGCTTGGCGTAGACCGGCGCACCCAGACCGGCGGGCACGCCGCGCGCGGTCACTTCGACAATCGCGCCGACGCTGTTGCCGGATTTGCGCAGGGCGTCCAGATAGGCGGCCCATTCCGCCGCCGCCTGCGCGTCCGGCGTCCAGAACGGGTTCTGTTCTATCTGGCCGTAATCGAAATTTTCGCGGTCGATGGCACGGTCGCCCATCTGCACCATGTAGCCGGTGATCTGCAAGTCCGGCAGCAGTGACCGCAGCGCCTCGCGCGCGACACCGCCCGCCGCGACCCGTGCAGCGGTTTCCCGCGCCGAGGACCGTCCGCCGCCGCGATAGTCCCGGATGCCGTATTTCTGCCAATAGGTGATATCGGCATGACCCGGGCGGAACTTGTCCATGATCTCTGAATAGTCCTTGGAGCGCTGGTCGGTGTTGCGGATCATCAACTGGATCGGCATGCCGGTCGTCTTGCCCTCGAACACGCCGGACAGAATTTCGACCTGATCGGCCTCCTGCCGCTGGGTCGTGTACTTGTTCTGGCCCGGCTTACGCTTGTCCAGCCACTGTTGCAGCATACCGGCTTCCAACGGAATATTCGGCGGGCAGCCGTCAACCGTGGCTCCCAGTGCGGGTCCGTGGCTTTCGCCCCAGGTGGTGACCTTGAACATCCGGCCGAACGAGTTTGTAGACATGGCTTGCTCCTTGTTCCCGATGCAATAAACCAACTGCGCGGCGGGCGCAAAGCCTTGCTTGCACTTTTACGACAAGACACTATCCTGAAACGCACCTCGGGGAGCCAGTTGGCTGAGACGCGCGTTCCGCAAACCCGTTGAACCTGAACCGGATTATACCGGCGGAGGGAAGGTCGCAGAATTCGCTCCTTACCTGCGCCTGTAGCAAAAGGAGTGTATGATGAACAAAACTTCCTTGATTGCTGCGGGTCTTGCTCTTGTGATCGGCACGGCTGCCGGCGCACAGGATAAGCCCGTTCTGACAGTCTATACCTACGACAGCTTCGTTTCGGACTGGGGGCCCGGCCCCGCCATCGAAAAGGCATTCGAGGCGACCTGCAACTGCGACCTGCAACTGGTTGCCGCCGGCGACGGCGCCACACTGTTGTCGCGGATTCAGCTGGAAGGCAACCGCACCGAGGCTGACGTCGTGCTCGGCCTCGACACCAACCTGACGGCGCGCGCGCATGAAACCGGCCTGTTCGCGCCGATGGACAAAATGCCCGATATACTGGACGTTCCGGTGGAATGGGACGATACGACGTTCATTCCCTACGACTGGGGCTATTTTGCCTTTGTCTACGATACCGCCAAGGTCAGCGACGTGCCCGACAGTTTCGAGGCGCTGATCGCCGCGCCCGAGGACCTGAAAATCATTATCCAGGACCCGCGCAGTTCGACGCCCGGTCTGGGCCTGCTGCTCTGGGTCAAGACCGCCTACGGCGACCGCGCGGCAGAGATTTGGGAAGGGCTTGCGCCGCATATCCTGACCGTCACCAAGGGCTGGTCAGAGGCTTACGGCATGTTTCTGGAAGGCGAGGCCGATATGGTCTTGTCCTACACCACCTCGCCCGCGTATCACCTGATCGCAGAGGGCGATCCCACGAAGCATGCAGCCTCGTTCAAGGAAGGCCACTACATGCAGATCGAGGTGGCCGGCAAGATCGCCGGTTCCGACCAGCCGGAACTGTCGGAACAGTTCATGCAGTTCGTCACCTCGAACGAGTTCCAGTCGGTGATCCCGACGACGAACTGGATGTACCCAGCCGTGTTTCCGCTCGACGGATTGCCGGAGGGGTTCGAAACCCTGATCACGCCGGTCGAGAGCCTGATCGTGCCGGCGGATGACGCGAAGGACGTGCGCGATGCCGCATTGCAAGAATGGCTGACCGCACTCAGCCGCTAAGAGCGTTTCATATCCTGACCGGAGGAGCAGCCCTGCTGCTCCTCTTGCTGATTACCTTTGGAACGGTCATTGCCGTCTGGTCGCGGGCCTCGATCCAGACCGGACTCGGCCCGTCGGACTGGGCGGCGCTGCGCTTTACCGTTTTGCAGGCGCTGGTGTCCGGTCTGATCAGTATCGCCGTTGCCATACCTACCGCACGCGCGCTCGCCCGGCGGCGGTTTCCGGGGCGGCAGTTCATGGTCACCCTGCTGGGCGCTCCCTTCATCCTGCCAAGCATCGTTGCGGTTCTGGGGATATTGGCAGTCTGGGGGCGGTCGGGATACATCAGTGAAATTCTGGTAGGCTTCGGCGGATCGCGGCTCGACATCTACGGCTTTACGGGCGTGGTTCTGGCGCATGTGTTCTTCAACATTCCGCTGGCGACCCGGCTGATCCTGCAGGGTTGGGTTTCAATCCCGGCCGAGCATTTCCGGCTGGCGGCGCAGCTCAACATGTCGAGCCATGACATCCATGTTCAGCTTGAACGGCCCATGCTGCGCGGGATCGTTCCGGGCGCGTTCCTTCTGGTGTTTCTGCTCTGTATCACCAGTTTCGCCGTGGCTCTGGCGCTGGGTGGTGGTCCCAAGGCGACGACGCTGGAGGTCGCGATCTATCAGGCGCTGCGCTTCGATTTCAACC
>JBFFQS010000011.1:0-24912 GCA_041573315.1 Amylibacter sp.
GCGCTTCGAAATAATCTTCGTTCTGGGTGTATTCCGTGATTAGAACGCGCTCTTTGCCTTCGACCAGCACTTTCACGGTGCCGTCGGGCAGTTTCAGCAGTTGCAGCACGGTGGCCAGAACGCCTGTCTGATAAATGCTTTCCGGTGTCGGCTCGTCCTCTGACGGGTCGATCTGCGAGGAAAGCAGGATTTCCTTGTTATCCTGCATCACCGCTTCAAGCGCGCGAACCGATTTTTCGCGGCCTACGAAGAGCGGAACTATCATGTGCGGGAAAACCACGATGTCGCGCAGTGGGAGGACTGGGTAAGATACGCTGCTCGCGTCGGTCATATTTTTTCCTTTTGTCTAGCAAGAAGCCTGTGTCCCGATCCTCCGGCAACGCGCGGCTTCTCCTGTTCGGATTTATAGGTGGCATTTCTTGGCGGAGAGTCAAGAATGGCACTTTTATTTTAAGGTCATTCTGCCTGTTACCGGCACCGGGGGCAAGCCTGTCCGACGGTCAATTAAATATCCTTCGGGCCAAACCGAGCCGATTTTTGCGCATGGCCCGTGTCATTCCTTTGGCTCTGTCCAGTGAGCGGGCGGGATAGCACGCCGACGAAGTCGCAGCGCCAGACCAATGGACACGCCGACGCCGATTGCGAAGGCCAGATCGACCAGCACCGTAAGCACCAGCGTGATCACCAGCAGCATCCGGTCGGACAGCGGTTTGGCAATATAACCGCGCCATTTGTGCGGTTCGCTCATGTTCCATGCCGTCAAGACCAGCAAAGCCGCGAGAGCAGGCATGGCGAGGTAACCGGCCAGCGGCGCGGCCACCAGCATGACCAGCAGAATGACCAGCGACTGCACCACCCCGGCAACCGGTGTCTTACCCCCTGCCCTGACGTTCGTAGCCGTGCGGGCAATCGCGCCGGTCGCGGGCAGACCGCCGAACAGAGAAGAGGCGATATTTGCGACGCCTTGCGCAGTCACCTCGGCATTCGGGCGGTGCTTGCCGCCCATCATCCGGTCACCGACCACCGCGGACAGCAGTGATTCAATGCCGGCAAGAAAAGCTATCAACAAAGCCGATGGAAAGAGCTCCGTGATCCGCGCAACGGAGATCTCCGGCATGCGCGGCAGTGGCAGGCTATTCGGCAGGTCCCCGAACCGCGATCCGATTGTATCCACCGGCAGATCCGCAAGCAGCACAAGCGCAGAGCCGATGCCTACCGCAAAGATCAAGCCGGGCAGTTTCGGCGCCATGCGACGAAACAGGATTATCAATGCCATTGTCAGCACAGCCACCAGCACCGCAGCGCCGTTGACCCCGTCCAGCGCCCCCCAGATCACCGGTATCTTTTCCAGAAAATCGGCCGGCGCATGGTCAAGCCGCAGCCCGAGAAAATCTGCGAGCTGACTGGTGGCGATGATCACCGCGATGCCGATGGTAAAACCGTTCACCACGGCCTCGGGCACATAGGCGACCAGGTTTCCGATCCGCAGGTACCCCGCGATCAGCAGGATCAGGCCGGCCATGAAGGTCGCCAGCACCAAACCATCGTAGCCGTGCTCGGCGATCACGCTGAACACCACGACGATAAAGGCCCCCGTTGGGCCGCCGATCTGCACCCGGCTGCCACCGAGCAGCGAAATAAAGAAACCGCCGACGATTGCGGTCACCAGCCCCTGCGCAGGATCGGCACCGGATGCGATTGCGATAGCGAGGCTCAGCGGCAGCGCGACCATGGCCACGGTCGTTCCGGCTAGCAGATCGGCGATGAACAGCGGCCGGCTGTAGTTCTGCAAAGTGGTGAGAATCTTGGGTTGTCTCATGCGCGATGCGTAGCAGGAAGCCCGCACGGCTTCATCTGGAAAATACGACCTGCGACACCGTCATATCCGCTCGATATCGCCCTCTGCCCGCAATTCGTGAAACGCCGCGACAAAGCCGTCGAGCGTGCCGTCCGCAATCGCGGCGCGCAGACCCGCCATCAGTTCCTGATAGTAGTGCAGGTTGTGCCATGTCAGCAGCATAGAGCCGATGATTTCCTGCGACCGGACGACATGATGCAGGTAGGCCCGCGAATAGTTCGCACAGGCCGGACAGGTACACGCCTCGTCCAGCGGACGCGGATCGTCGCGGTGGCGGGCATTTTTCAAATTCAGCGCCCCGCGGCGCGTCAGCGCCTGACCGGTGCGGCCGGAACGGGACGGCAGCACGCAGTCGAACATATCGACGCCGCGCTGCACTGCGCCAACGATATCGTCCGGCTTGCCGACACCCATCAGGTAACGCGGCTTATCGGCGGGCAGTTGTCCGGGGGCATAGTCCAGAGCCTCGAACATCAGGTCCTGCCCCTCGCCCACGGCCAGACCCCCGATGGCATAGCCGTCGAAGCCGATTTTGGTCAGCGCCTCGGCGCTTTCCTCACGCAGATGCTTCAAAGTGCTGCCCTGCTGGATGCCGAACAGCGCATGGCCCGGACGATCGCCAAAGGCTTCGCGCGAGCGTTCCGCCCAGCGCATCGACAGGCGCATGCTGTCGGTCGCCTCTTTCTCTGTCGCGGGAAAGGGCGTGCATTCGTCAAAGCTCATCACGATGTCGGAACCCAGCAGTTTCTGGATCTCCATCGAGCGCTCCGGCGTCAGGTTGTGTTCCGACCCGTCGATATGGGATTTGAATTTTACGCCGTCCTCGGTGAGCTTGCGCAGTTCGGTCAGGCTCATCACCTGAAACCCGCCTGAGTCGGTCAGGATCGGACGATGCCAGTTCATGAACCTGTGCAATCCGCCCAGCGACGCGATCCGCTCCGCCCCCGGGCGCAGCATCAGGTGATAGGTGTTGCCAAGCAGGATATCGGCACCGGTCGCGCGCACACTTTCCGGCAGCATCGCCTTGACGGTCGCCGCCGTACCGACAGGCATAAAGGCCGGCGTGCGAATTTCGCCGCGCGGCGTGTGGATGGTGCCGGTGCGGGCCTTGCCGTCCCTGACGGCGATTTTGAACGCGAAACGATCTGTCATTATTGTCCTCTGGACCTTTGCCGGTCTTTTCTTATATATTTAGTCAGGAAATCCAACCAGAGAATGAGTGATGAACGTAGAAACCGACGCCCCGATGGAAGGCGCACCCCTGATCAAGCCCTCTTCGACGGATCATCCTCTGTATGACTCTATCGCCGAGGCCTGCCGGTCCGTGCATGACCCGGAAATTCCGGTCAATATCTTTGACCTCGGACTGATCTATACCATCGAGATATCTGACGAAGGCATGGTTGATATCGTGATGACCCTGACCGCGCCCGGCTGTCCCGTGGCCGGCGAAATGCCGGGATGGGTCGAGGAGGCGGTCGCACCGATCCCCGGCGTTCAGGCGGTCAATGTCAAGCTGGTGTGGGAACCGCAGTGGGGCATGGACATGATGTCCGACGAAGCGCGGCTGGAGCTGGGGTTCATGTAAGCGTGACTTGAGCGGGCGGGAGTTCGCTCTTATATTTACACTGTGTAACAGAACGGAATTAAGAGAATGTTTGCCATCCCCGGAAAACAAGCCGTCACGATCACCGACAAGGCTGCGAACCAGATTCGCAAGCTGATGAGCGGCGGTGACAAGAAAGGCCTGCGCATCGGCGTCAAGAAGGGCGGCTGTGCGGGCATGGAATACACCATGGAATATGTCGATGAAATCGACCCGATGGACGAGGTCGTCGAACAGGATGGCGCACGCGTGATGATCGCGCCCATGGCGCAGATGTTTCTGTTTGGAACCGAAATCGACTATGAAACAGCGCTGCTGGAGTCAGGTTTCAAGTTCAACAACCCGAATGTCTCCGAGGCATGCGGCTGCGGCGAATCGATCAAATTCAACGAGATGAACAGCTAGAGCGGCACGAAAAACCGCCGGACGGGACCGACAATGCGCAGAAAACTTGCCGCCGGCAACTGGAAGATGAACGGCCTGAAGGCCTCGTTGACCCAAATCGACGCATTGGCGAAGCTCTGCCCCACCCCCGATTGCGATATCCTGATCTGCCCGCCCGCGACTTTAATCGCGGCCATGGCGGACGAATGTGAAGGAACCCCGATCAAGGTCGGCGGCCAGAACTGCCACTCCGCTGCCTCGGGTGCGCATACCGGCGATATCTCGGCGGCGATGCTGGCGGATGCCGGCGCCTCGGCAGTTATCCTGGGGCACTCGGAACGCCGCGCCGATCATGGCGAGACAAACTCGGACGTGGCAGTAAAGACAACTTCCGTCTGGGGCGTGGGGCTGACCGCCGTCATCTGCATTGGCGAAACGCTGGCAGACCGCGATGCCGGCCGGACGCTGGACGTCGTCGGCGGGCAATTGTCGGGCTCTGTCCCGGATGGCGCAACGGCCGGGAACACCGTGATCGCCTATGAACCGGTCTGGGCCATCGGCACCGGCCGCACGGCAAGCACAGACCAGATCGCGGAGGTCCATGATTACATCCGCGCAGAGCTTGAAAACCGCTTTGGGACCAGTGTGGGCCGCAGTATCCGCATCCTTTACGGCGGATCGGTCAACCCGAAAAATGCGGTGGAGATTTTTGGGACATCAAACGTGGATGGCGGGCTTGTCGGCGGCGCTTCGCTGAAGGCCGCCGATTTCGCCCAGATCATCAACGCCGCCGGTTAACCGATCTTGCGGGAATGGCCCGCTTGCTGCATCTCGTCATAGTGCTGACGCAGCCTCAGCAATGCTATGCGCAGAACAATCTTGCCGGACCGCGCTGACCAGCCCATGCGTTTTTCGGCGCTTTCAAGGCCTTCCAGAAAACAACAGCACCGCATGACAATATCGGCCAGACCGGAGCCGAGCGCCGTCAGCGCCTCGCCCAGCCGTTTCTGCGCAGCGGCAGAGCCGCCGCCGGTGCCGCTGCCGAAATTGCCGCGGTCACTTCCGGTAATGAATTTTTCCCAGTTCTGTGTCACGCGCGGACCAAGCTGGGCCAGTTCGAAATCCTCTCGCAGCCTCTCGGCGGCATCGACCAATTCGTGGGACAGGAACGCCTTGCCGTCCCTGCCTTTCTTGCGTGCAAGCATCGTGACCGGGCTTTCGGCAAGATTGACCCGTACGCGGCGCGGCTTTTTTGCGCCTTGCTCTTTGATGTCACGGTGCCCCCATGTGCGGTGCTGTTCGCCGAACGGCGTCGGCGCCTCGGCGAAGCCCGTCATCGCATCGCCTTCCTGCTCAGCCAGCATACGCCGCAGCGCGGCCCGTCCGGCATCGGTGACGGCATAGCACATCACCCGTCCTGCCCGCGTGCGTTCCACCCAGTCGCGGGCCACGAGGTTCTGCGCCAGTGTGCAGTCCAGAACAGCAACGCGCTTCTGCTCTCCACAGTCCAGCTGCTTCATGATGACGGATTTTTCCAGACCGGGGGTCACGGCCAGAAAAGAGCCCTTCTCGCAAAGTCTCCGCATCACACGCAGGGTTTCGGCTTCCGCCCTGCGGACGGCTTTCGGATCGGCTTTTTTCAAAGGGGTATGTATTGTCACGCTGGTTTTTCCTATCTTTGATTTCTGAGTCCAAAGCTGACCAAGGTTTTGCAGGAATGCATCGACCACAGGATCATCTCGTTTCGCCTCGACCCGCCGTATCTGGCGCATGACGGTCGAGTCATGTACGCCCGACTGCCGCGCCAACGCCCGGAGGCTGACGCCCCCTTCGGTATGGGCGAGGTAATTCAAGGTCGAGTTGTCGCAGGAAACATCGCTGGACTGATCCAGAACCAGTTCAAAAAAATCCGGTTTGTGTACTTCTTGTTCGATCACCGCTTCCGCCAATTCGTTGTTTTTTTGAATCAACCTTAGATTGCTTCCTAAAAACTTTGTTAAATTTTTAGTTACTCAGGAAATATCCCTAAGCCATTTTAATAAAATGGTATTTGTGCGTTCGCATGAAACTGAAATCGCGCAACGGTTGTTCTCATGATCCATAATGCCTCGAAATATGGAGGTATTCATGACACACAAAAACGACATGCTCTACGCAATCAGGCGCCCCAAAATTCTGGTTCGGGCGGCAAAAATAGGACTGGAATGGTACCGGCGGGAGCGCGACCTGACAAAGGTGATCCACGCGATGACGACGCCAGCGCCCGAGCGGGCCGTGGAGCGCCTTGTCGCCGCGGAACAAGAACTCGAAGAGTTCCGCGTCGCGGGTCGGGCTAATTATGACGTGCAGCGTCACATAGCGGTTCTGACCGCGCTTCTGGGCGAAGCGCGGCTACTGCCAAAGAAACCGGATTGCAGGGTTTAGCCGAAAGCGTCCGGTTCGCTTTCTTTCTTCTTGGCGACGTATTCTTTCAGGCCTTCGTCGATGCCCGGGTCTATCTCCGGCTGCACATAGTCGGACAGCAACCGCTCGACCCGCGCCGATGCAAGCGCAACGGTATCGCGCTGGCCATCTTCGAACCAGGTCTCGAACGGCTTGTAATCCAGCAGGTTCGACCGCCAGAACGCCGACTTGAAATTGGCTTGCGTATGCTCGCAACCAAGGTAGTGGCCACCCGGCCCGACCTCGGCAATCGCACCCATTGCCTGACCGTTTTCCGACATGTCGATACCGGCGGCGACGGAGTGCAGAATGCCGAGCTGGTCGGCATCCATGACGAATTTTTCGAAAGACGCAACAAGGCCGCCCTCCAGCCATCCCGCCGCATGCAGGCAAAAGTTCACCCCGCCCAGCAGCATCGCGTTCAATGTGTTCGCCGTTTCATAGGCCGCCTGGGCATCCGGCAGTTTCGACCCGCAGAGCGATCCGCCAGAGCGGAACGGCAGATTCAGCCGACGCGCCAGTTGCCCTGCCCCGTACAGGATTTTCGAGGCTTCAGGAGTGCCGAATGTCGGCGCGCCGGAGTTCATGTCGATCGAGGTCACGAAGGCCCCGAAAATCGCGGGCGAACCGGGCCGCACAAGCTGGCTGTAGGCGACACCGGTCATGGCTTCGGCCAAGACCTGCGTCAGGGTACCGGCCACGCTGACCGGAGCCATCGCGCCACCAACGATGAATGGCGATATGATCGAGGCCTGATTGTGGGCGGCGTAATGTTCCAGCGCGCCTATCATGATCGGATCGAAGGTCAGCGGCGAGTTGATGTTGATCAGCGAGGTCATGACCGTGTTTTCGCGCACGAAGTCCTCGCCGAACAGGATGCCCGACATCTTGATCGAGTCGAGCGCCCGCGATGGTTCCGTCACAGACCCCATGTAGGGCTTGTCGCTGAGTGTCATATGGGAATAGAGCATGTCGAGATGCCGCTTGTTGACAGCGACGTCGGTCGGCTCGCAGACGGTTCCGCCGGAATGGTGCAGCCATTTCGACATATAGGTCAGCTTCACGAATTTCTGGAAGTCCGCGATGGTGGCGTAGCGGCGGCCGCCAGCAGCGTCACGAACAAACGGAGGGCCATAGACCGGCGCCAGAACCAGGGACTTGCCTCCGATTTCGACATCGCGTTCGCGATTGCGGGCGACCTGTGTGTATTTGGATGGCGCGGTGGAGCATAGCTTGCGGGCCAGACCGCGCGGGATACGGACCCGCTCGCCATCGACAGTCGCGCCGGCGTCTTTCCAGCGTTTCAGCGCATCGGGGCAATCGACGAAATTCACGCCGATCTCTTCCAGAACGGTTTCGGCGTTGTGTTCGATGATTTGCAGCGCTTCCTCGTTCAGAATCTCGAAATTCGGAATGTTGCGCTCGATGAAGCGGGCGGATTCGATTGTCCGCGCGGTGCGTTCGGCGCGGCGGGCCGCTCCGCCGCCGCCTCTGACGCGACGCGATGGGGCTGCTGGAGTATCCATGTCACCTGACATTTTCTGGTCCTTCGAAAGCATTGAAAATTGGCTTTGTCAGACAAGCTACCCTGCCCGTAAGAAATTTTCGCCTCAAAACCGTACAGCTAATGGTCGAAAACGGCATGTACCCGCGATCCGGCCCGCGACCCAAAGGCCACTTGCGCGAATCCTCGCACCTGAATAAACCGCGCAGATGACAAATATATCCCACGACCGCCTTTTGATCATAGACTTCGGCAGCCAGGTCACGCAGCTGATCGCGCGACGCCTGCGGGAGTTGAATGTTTATTGCGAAATCCATCCTTTTCAAAAGGTGGACGCCGCGTTCCTGCGCGAATTCGGCCCCAAGGCGGTGATCCTGTCCGGCGGTCCGGCCAGCGTCCTGACAGAGGGCAGCCCGCGCGCACCGGAGGCCCTGTTCGACATGGGCGTGCCGATTCTGGCAATCTGTTACGGCCAGCAGGTCATGATGCACCAACTCGGCGGTCAGGTCACCCGCGGCCACGGCACCGCCGAGTTCGGGCGCGCCTATGTAACGCCGACCGACAAGAAACTGGATATCCTGCAAGGCTGGTTCGACGGCGGGCGCGAACAGGTCTGGATGAGCCACGGCGACAACGTTTCTAAACTGGCCCCCGGATTCGACGTCTACGGAACCTCGCCCAACGCGCCTTTTGCAATCACCGCCGACCCCGCGCGGCATTTCTATGCCGTGCAGTTCCACCCGGAAGTGCATCACACGCCGCACGGCGCGAAGCTCTACGAGAATTTTGTCAAGCTGGCTGGCTTTACCGGCGACTGGACGATGGAGGCCTACCGTGAACAAGCGGTTCAGGCGATCCGGGATCAGGTGGGCGATGCCAAGGTGATCTGCGGCCTATCCGGCGGCGTAGACAGTTCGGTCGCCGCCGTGCTGATCCACGAGGCCATCGGCGACCAGCTGACTTGTGTCTTTGTCGATCACGGCCTTCTGCGGCAGGGAGAGGCCGAAGAGGTCGTCACCATGTTCCGCGACCATTACAATATGCCGCTGATCCATGCCGACGAACAGGACCTGTTCCTGACCGCGCTCGACGGCCAGTCGGACCCGGAAACCAAGCGCAAGATTATCGGTAAGTTGTTTATTGAAGTGTTTGAAAACCATGCCAAATCCGTAGGCGGCGCAAAATTTCTGGCACAGGGCACCTTGTATCCGGACGTCATCGAGAGCGTCAGTTTTTCCGGCGGACCGTCTGTCACGATCAAGTCGCACCACAACGTCGGCGGCCTGCCCGAACGGATGCACATGCAGCTGGTCGAGCCGCTGCGAGAACTGTTCAAGGACGAGGTCCGCGAACTGGGGCGCGAGCTCGGCCTGCCAGCGCATTTCGTCGGCCGCCACCCGTTCCCCGGCCCCGGACTTGCGATCCGCTGCCCCGGCAAGATCACCCGTCCCAAGCTGGAAATCCTGCGCAAGGCGGATGCGGTCTATATCGACCAGATCCGCAAACACGGCCTCTATGACGAGATTTGGCAGGCCTTTGTCGCGATCCTGCCGGTACGAACGGTGGGCGTCATGGGCGACGGCCGGACATACGACTACGCCTGCGCGCTGCGCGCCGTGACATCCGTGGATGGCATGACCGCCGATTATTACCCTTTCACGCACGAGTTTCTGGGCGAGACCGCGACACGGATCATAAACGAGGTCGAGGGCATTAACCGCGTGACCTATGACATCACGTCGAAACCGCCCGGCACCATCGAGTGGGAATAATCACGCGCGAAGCCAGCATCCCACCTTTCACTCCCATCACAGCGGGAACGAAATATTGAATTATATTCCGCTCTTAAGGCATTGATATTGAAGAACAGGTTCGGATAATGCTCGCACCGTTCGTCAACACTCCAGTTTTGCGACAACCGGGTTCGGAACCAAATCTTGCGAAGCGCCTGAGCCCGCGTCAACTGCCAGCCCTATGATCCCGCCTGCAAGGATGTTGCCGGCGACACCGGCAGCGCCGGCATCGGCAGTTTCATGCGTCACATTTATCGCAACCGGCTTGCATCCGTCCTTGGTAATGTTGACGACCAACTCGGAATCCCTGTCCATTTCAAGCGCGCAGGGCGTTGATGCGCAGGAATAACCATTTGTCGTTTCAACCTGCGCACCGGCTGGATCGGTCTGACTCTCCAGGACATCGGTCGTTCCGCGCTTAACCGTGGCGCATCCCGAAACAGCAACCATCAACAAGCCCACAAGCACTAAGGTCAATTTTCTATACATGGTGTCCCTCCCTTCATTTCAAAAACAGGTTTGTGAGGAGTACTCAAAACCAATGAAATCCTAGCATGAGTGCATAAATACCCCCAACTCAAAATTGACGAGACCAAACGTCACTTGAAATCTCGCATTAAAAGCGGAACAGAATTCTGGATATCCCTTCAAGCGCTAAGAAATATATTGCAGGGGCGCTCAAAGCCGATAGTGTCTCTGGGCACAAGAATGGCCGGCCATGCCCACCGAAACCATCATCGAGCAAGTCCACCACCCGCTGCGCGCCGCGCTGTGGATGATCGGCACAATCACATCGTTTACCGCGATGGCGGTGGCCGGGCGCGAGGTCAGTTTTCAACTCGATACATTCGAAATCATGATGTACCGGTCGTTCATCGGCCTATTCATTGTGCTGGTCATCGGCGGTTTTGCCGGAACTTTGAACCAGGTCAGGACGGATCGCCTCGGCCTGCATTTTGCACGTAATATCAGCCACTTCGCCGGGCAGAACCTGTGGTTTTTCGCAATCACATTGATCCCTTTCGCGCAATTGTTCGCTTTTGAGTTCTCGGCCGCGCTCTGGGTCACGCTGCTGGCGCCTGTCATCCTGTTGGAGCGCCAGACCGCGACGCGCTTGCTGTCGGTCGTGATCGGCTTTTCCGGCATACTGATGGTCACGCGGCCGTGGATGGCGGGCTTGTCCTGGGGCATTATCGCTGCTTTCTTCTGCGCCATCGGGTTTGCCCTGACGGCAATCTTTACCAAGTTGCTGACCCGCCGCGAATCCATCACCGGCATCCTGTTTTGGCTGACCCTTATGCAGGCGGTCTTTGGCGTTATCTGCGCCGGATACGACGGAGACATAGCGCTGCCGTCGTCAGATACCTGGGCATGGGTTGTTCTGGTCGGGTTCGCCGGATTGCTGGCTCACTTCTGCCTGACCAAGGCCTATTCGCTTGCGCCCGCCATGATCGTCGCGCCGATCGACTTTACCCGCCTCCCGATCATCGCGTTTATCGGAACGGTCTTCTACGCGGAGCCTATGGACATCTGGATTATCCTTGGAGCCGTGGTTGTCTTTTCCGCCAATTATTTCAACGTAATGGCCGAAACGCGCTTCGGCGCAAAGCGCACAGCCCTTGTCGCCACGCCGGAACAACCTATCGCTCGGCCCCCTAAAACAGATTGAATTCAGGCGGCAAATTTGGTTTAGCCTGATGGAAACCATCGGGATACAGGCGGATGCTCTACAATTCGGAAAAGGACTGGCGCGCGGCGGAACGCAAGAAAGTCATGCTGTTCGGCATGTCTGGCCTTGGGAAAACCTATCTGTCCAACATCCTGCGCGATTCAGGCGACTGGTTCCATTACTCGGTCGATTACCGGATCGGCACGCGGTACATGGGCGAGCACATCGTCGACAACTTCAAGAAAGAGGCGATGCGCAATCCGTTTCTGGCGGACCTGCTGCGGTCCGACAGCATCTATATCGCCTCGAACCTGCGCTTCAATAACCTGTCGCCCCTGTCGACCTATCTTGGCAAGCCGGGCGATCCGGCCAAGGGCGGCATCCCGTTCGAGGAATACCTGCGACGCCAGCGCCTGCACCGCGAAGCCGAGATCAGCGCCATGAAAGACACGGTGCATTTCATCGAACGCGCCAAGGAACTCTACGGCTACGACAATTTCGTCTGTGACACGTCCGGTTCCGTGGTCGAGGTGGTGGACCCGATGGATCGTGACGATGCGGTGTTGTCGCTGGTGTCGGAACACCTGCTGCCGGTCTGGATCAAGGGCGACGAAAGCCATGTCGAGGAACTGGTCAAGCGTTTCAGCCGCAACCCGAAGCCGATGTACTATCAGGAAGATTTCCTGACGGACCTTTGGGCGAAGTACCAGCGCGAGAAGCAGGTCGCGCCGGAAAAGGTCGATCCTGACGATTTCATCCGTTGGGGATTCCGCAAATTGCTGGATCATCGCCTGCCCCGCTATCGCGCCATGGCCGACAACTGGGGCATCACAGTCAGCGCCCATGACGTCGCCAAGGTCCGGACCAAGGACGATTTCGAAGACCTGATCGCCCGCAGCCTTGAGAAACAGGCCTGATCGTACTATCTGGCACAGTTCAAACAAGGAATTCCCAATGCCCATCAAGATACCATCGACCCTGCCCGCCTTTGACGTTCTGAGGAACGAAGGCGTGATGGTAATGTCGGACGAGACGGCGACACGACAGGACATCCGGCCGTTGCAGATCGGTCTGGTGAACCTGATGCCGAAAAAAATCCAGACAGAGACGCAGTTCGCGCGACTGATCGGCGCGACGCCGCTGCAGATCGAACTGACGCTGATCCGGATGAGCGAGCATACCCCCAAGAATACCTCCGCCGATCATATGGAGGCGTTCTACCAGCCGTTCAGCGAGGCGAAGGCGCGCAAATTCGACGGGTTGATCATCACCGGCGCACCAATCGAGCACCTGCCGTTCGAAGATGTGACATATTGGGATGAACTGGTCGAACTGATGGACTGGACCCAGACCCATGTGCATTCGACCTTCGGCGTCTGCTGGGGCGGCATGGCAATGATCTACCACTTCCACGGCATTCAGAAGCATATTCTGGACGCCAAGGCCTTCGGCTGTTTCAACCATAAGAACCTGGACCCGTCGTCGCCGTTCCTGAACGGTTTTTCCGACGGCTGCGTCATTCCGGTGAGCCGCTGGACCGAAATGCTGCGCGAGGAAATCCAGTCCGTAGAAGGGTTGAAAATACTGGTGGATTCCGACGAGTCCGGCCCTTGTCTGGTGGAGGATCCGGCGCACCGCGCGCTCTACATCTTCAACCATCTGGAATATGACAGCGGCACGCTCAAGGAGGAGTATGACCGCGACGTGGCCAACGGCGTGCCGATCAATGTGCCAATGAACTATTACCCCGACGATGATCCGTCAAAACCGCCCGAGAACCGCTGGCGCAGTCACGGGCACTTGCTCTATGGAAACTGGATCAACCAGATCTACCAGACAACGCATTATAATCTTGATGAAATCGGGACCTAGAGTGATGCGCCGCTGGGTGATCTTGGCAGGTGGTGCGGCGGTGGCCGCAGGTGCTGTCGGTTTCGCCGCGCGACGCGCAGCAAACAAGTCGGAAGAAAAATTTCCGCCGCAGGGCGAGTTTGTCAGCGTGGGCAAGACCCGCGTGCACTACGTCAGGAAGGGCTCCGGTCCGGTGATGATTCTGGTGCACGGCGCCGGGGGGTCGGTTCGGGATTATACATTCAGCCTGATGGACAGGCTGGCGAAAACGCATACCGTCATCGCCTTCGACCGGCCCGGTCACGGCTACACCGATACGCTGCATAACGAGGGCGAAAGCCCGATCGAGCAGGCGGACCTTTTGTATGCGGCGGCCAAAAAGCTTGGTGTTACCAAGGCGACGATCATGGGTTATTCCTTTGGCGGCATCGTCGCGCTCGCATGGGCGCTGGAGCATCCCGACACGGTTGAGGGGCTGGTGCTGGTTTCTGCCGTAATCAACGAATGGCCCGGCGGCGTTTCCACCATGTATCACCTCGGCGGCGGTCTTATTCTGGGATCGGTATTTCGTCCGCTTGCGGCGCTCGCGACGGAAGACAGGTTGCGCCGTGCCTTCACGGCCGTCTTCGAGCCGCAATCTCCGCCAGAGGGCTATCTGGATTACATCGGCATGGAACTGGCCGTCCGGCCGGTAACGATGCGCGCCAACGGCCGGCAGGTAACGAACCTGAAGCCGCATGTGATCGAAATGCAAAAGCGCTATGGCGATCTGGATATTCCCATTGAACTGATCCACGGCAACCAGGACAATTCAGCCTATGCGTCGATCCACTCCGCCCCTTTCGCAGAGCAGCACGACAACGCGCATTACACAGAGATCGAGGGCATGGGCCACGGCACGCTGCAACTGGCCCAAGACGAGATTCTGGCGGCGACCGAACGGCTGTACGAACGGATGCGCTAACTTGCGCAATCGGCATTCGATGCGCATAGTGCCGTGAAGCGAGTGAGGATTTTATGGCCAATCAAGTTTTCCCGAAGCCCTTCGACGGTGCGATTTCAAAATTCTACGAGCAGGACGCGCCCGAAGAGTTACGCGCGGCCATCCAGACCGGAGATCACGACGACATTCTCGGCAACTCTTTTCCTTACAAGGAAAAGATGAAGCGCAAGCGCTATGAAGCGGACCTGCACGAACTGCAGATCGAACTGGTCAAGGTGCAGTCGTGGGCGCAGGAAACGGGTGCACGCATCGTCGTGGTTTTCGAAGGCCGCGATGCCGCCGGCAAGGGCGGAACCATAAAGCGTTTCCGCGAATTCCTGAACCCCCGGTCCGCCAAGGTCGTCGCCCTTCCAAAGCCGACCGATGAAGAGGCGAGCCAGTGGTATTTCCAGCGCTACGTTGAAAACATGCCATCCGCCGGGCAGATCGTCCTGTTCGACCGGTCGTGGTACAATCGCGGCGTGGTCGAGCACGTCTTCGGGTTCTGCACGCCGCAGCAGCGGCAGTCCTTTTTTGCTCAGGTCAACGACTTCGAGCGCATGCTTTCGGATGATGGCATTATTCTCGTCAAGCTTTGGCTCAACATCGGAAGGGCAGAGCAGCTGCGCCGCTTTCTGTCACGCGAATCCGACCGGCTGAAACACTGGAAACTCTCGTCGATCGATGTCAAAGGCCTGTACAAGTGGGACGCGTATACCGACGCCATTCGCGAAAACTTCGACAGGAGCCACAGCGCACACGCCCCGTGGCATATAATCCGGTCCGATGACAAGAAGCGGGCGCGGCTCGCAGCTATCCGCACGGTGCTGAGCCATCTGGATTATCCGACGAAAAACCCGGAGGTGGCGAACGCACCCGACCCGAAAATTACCGGCGGACCGGACAAGCTGCATGGCTAGAAAAGGTTATCACCACGGCAACCTCAAACAGGCGCTGGTCGAGGCGACCATCAAGCTTATCGAAGAAAAGGGTCCGCTTGGCTTTACCCTGTCCGAAGCGGCGAAACAGGCCGGCGTGTCGGCCGCCGCGCCCTATCGCCACTTCAAAGGCCGCGAGGAACTGATCGCCGAGGTTGCCCGTCAGGGGTTCGAGATATTCGCAGACCTTCTCGAATTCGCCCGCTCCAAGGGCGGCGACTCGACGCTGGCGGCATTCGAGTCCGTCGGGCGTGCCTATCTGGCCTTTGCCCGGAAATACCCCGGCCACTATATCGCGATGTTCGAAAGCGGCGTCTCGATCAACGCCAATCCCGAACTGGCCGCCGTCGCCAACCGCGCGATGAACGTTCTGATCCAATCAGCCGAGGACCTGACCAAGCACCTGCCCCGCGAGAAGCGCCCTCCTGCCTCGATGGTCAGCCAGCACATCTGGGCGCTGGCCCACGGCGTCGTCGAGCTGTTCGCCCGCGGCGAGCCGGGTGCGCGCTCTCCGTTTTCCCCCGAAGACCTGCTGGAAAGCGGTCTGGGAATTTACCTGCGCGGACTGGGGATTCTGCCCGAAGACAAATAATTTCAAATTTTCCCTTGAAACCAGCTCCTGCCTGATTATTTATGTTAATGTGATTTACATTTACATCACAAAGCACGAAACCAACAGAAAGGAAATTGCCCATGTCTTCCCCCGCTTCCTGGCTCCGCTCGGCAGAGCGTTGGCTCGATGAGCGCGGAAAAGGTGCCTGGTTTGTCGCCATGATCCTCGGCTTCATCTTCTTCTGGCCCCTGGGCCTCGCAATCCTGTTTTACATGTTATGGAGCAACCGTATGTCCCGTTCTTTCTTTGCCTGCAAATCAATGCACCGCCGCGGCTTTCAGTCGACCGGCAACACCGCGTTCGACGCCTACCGCGACGATACGATCAAGCGGCTGGAGGATGAGCAGTCTGCCTTCCAATCATTCCTGCAGCGACTGCGGGAAGCAAAGGACAAGACTGAGTTCGACCGCTTCATGGAAGAACGCGCCGCCAACAACGGTAACGCAAGCGCCTGACGCCTCCCCTCTTGTGGCCTTGCCGCTTCGTCCCCATAACAGGGGGCGGAGCCAATTTTTTGGAGACACCTGATGGACCAAGACCTGAGCGGCCTGCCCGACCCCGTTCTGGACGCGCAATTCTACTCCGGCGTTCCGTTCAAGCGCCTGATCGCATGGATTATCGACTCGGTGATCGTCGGCGCGATCTGGCTGGTGCTGGTGATCGGCACACTGGGGACTTTCGCCTTCTTCATGTTATTCGGTTTACTGCTGGTCAATTTCGTTTATCGAGCCTTCATGGTCGACCGGTATTCGGCGACATTGGGCATGATGGCAGTGGGGGTCGAACTGCGCAACGGGCGCGGCGACAAGCTGGACCGGACGCAGGCAATCTGGCACGTCACCCTGTTTCTGGGCCTGATGGTGTTCTTTTTCATTAACATTATCAGCATGGTAGTGATGCTGGTGAACGAACGCGGCCAAGGCTTGCACGACATGGCACTTGGCACGACGGCGATCAACAGGCCATCAGGCCTGTAACAATTTTAAACTTGCCTATTGTTGGGTCGGGATTCTGTTGCTACCATTTTCGCGCTGCAACTATTCTAACAGGGTTAAAAATGCGCCATTCGTTGCCACTCGCAACGCAGTTCTATGTAACCGCCCCGCAACCTTGTCCTTATCTGGACGGGCGGGTCGAGCGCAAACTCTTCACCGCCCTTCAGGGTGACCATGCCAACCTGCTGAACGATTCATTGTCCCAGCAGGGCTTTCGGCGGTCGCAGAATGTTCTGTATCGTCCCGCCTGCGCGGACTGTTCCGCCTGCCTGTCGGCGCGTATCCGGGTTGACAGCTTCAAGCCCACCCGCAGCCAGCGCAAGACCCTGCGCCGGAACAAAGGCCTGGTTTGCGAAGCATCGACCCCGTGGGCCACGGAGGAACAATATGAGTTGTTCCGTCGCTATCTGGAGGCACGCCATTCCGACGGAGGCATGGCGGACATGGATGTGTTCGAATTCGCCGCCATGATCGAGGAAACTACGGTCCGCAGCCGCATCGTTGAATATTTCATGCCGTCGGAGACTGACAGGGGAGAACGCGATCTGGTGGCCGCC
This sequence comes from Amylibacter sp., assembly GCA_041573315.1. Taxonomy (GTDB): domain Bacteria; phylum Pseudomonadota; class Alphaproteobacteria; order Rhodobacterales; family Rhodobacteraceae; genus Amylibacter. The sequence continues at coordinate 17,193 of JBFFQS010000011.1, forward strand.
TGCCTGACCGACGTGCTGCACGACGGGCTGTCCCTGGTCTATTCCTTCTTTGATCCGGATATGTCCCGCCGCAGCCTGGGGTCTTATCTGATCCTCGACCATATCCGCATCGCGAAAGAGGCCGGATTGCCTTACGTCTATCTTGGCTATTGGGTGCCGAACAGCCCGAAGATGCACTACAAATCCGGGTTCAGCGGGCTCGAGATTTTCTATCGCGGCGCGTGGCAGACTGTGACTGAACCGTCAAAAGTCGTCCCCGACCAGCATCCGATGGGCACCGATCCGATACCGGAACAGGTCGCAGCCATCAGCCTGCCAGATATACTGACGCCCTCGCAGGGCTGATGCCTCTGACAAATGCTTTCCTGAACGGCGCTGTTTTGCTTTAAAATGACGCGCGACAGGGTGCCTTGCACCACCCCGTCGCGCGCCCTCCCTGTCAGTGCGGCAGCAGGTTCGGCACGATGGTGACCACCGAAGGAAAGAACCACAACAGGCTTAACCCGAGCACCTGTATCAGAACGAACGGGAACACACCGCGATAGATATGTGCCGTGGTCACCTCTGGCGGTGCGACGCCGCGCAGATAGAACAGCGCGAAACCGAACGGCGGCGTCAGAAAGCTGGTTTGCAGGTTGACCGCGATCATGATGGTCACCCATTTCGGATCGAAGGTGCCGCCATAGATCACCGGCCCGACAATAGGCACGACGATATAGATGATCTCGAGGAAATCGAGGACGAAGCCGAGGATGAACAGCACCAGCATTACCAGCAGGAACACCAACCATTCATTCTGGAACGAGCGCAGGAAGGCTTGGATATATTCCTCACCACCGAAAGAGATAACCACGAGGTTGAGAAGTTGCGACCCGATCAGGATAGCGAACACCATCGAGGTAACCTTTGCGGTTTCCCGCACCACCGGTGTCAGAACCAGCGACCGCCACAGAACCCAGCAGGCATAAAGCAGCCCGAACATGGCATAGAGGTAGCAGCCCTGCGCCAGGATCGCCGCGACCCAGCGTTCAAAGCCGACAACTTCGGTATTGGTGCGCAGATCGAAATTCATTCCAAGCAGCAACATGATGATCATCGCGAAAGCAGCTTGCAGGATGATGGACTTGCGCCCGCCCTGCTCTTCCAGTTTTCGATAGGCCGCCAGCATCAGCGCCCCACCTGCCCCCAGCGCCGCCGCAGGCGTCGGGTTTGTGATACCGCCAAGAATGGAGCCCAGCACCGCCACGATCAGTACCAGCGGTGGAAACACGACTCGGATCAGGTCGTTTTGGCCCAGCAGTCCGGCCGCATAACGTGCCCCGTACAGGGTCATCGCTAAAGGTATTGCCAGAACCAAGAAAGTCATCCCGGACGTGGCATCCGGCGCGATGAACAACGCATCCGCGGCCAGAGCGGTCAAACACCCTGTCCCACCGATCATCAGAGGCCGGCGCTCCGCCGTCTTGCGGGCTCCGAAAGCCGCCGAAAGCATCACCAGGAACAAAACGAACACGGTCAGGACACCACTGCCGATCGGCGGCGCGTCAGCCAGCTTTTCGATCTGCAATTGTTCGATCTGTTCGGGCGAAAGCATACGCTCTTCTTGTGTTTGCATACCGCCTGCGGCTTCGATCTCGGCGGTTTTGGCCACTGCCGCGTCCCATTTTTCTTGTCCGTGCAACTCGATCATCGAAGCCTTGCACTGATCAGACACATTCGTGCGCAGTTCGGCCGTTTCGCCGAGTTCAGCCATCGAGGACACCGTCAGGCTTTGGCTGCCGGACAGGTTGAACGCGCTGCTGGCGATGGCGAATGCGATAATTCCTGCGGGCACCAGCAGAAACCAGATTAAGCCGTGCGACTTGGCGACCGGATGTTCGGAGGTGCCGACAGACAGCACCGGCGGCGCTTTGGAAGGATTGAGCAGGGCATAACCGAAGGCATAAAGCCCATACAAGAGCGCCAGCAGAATACCCGGCAGAACCGCTGCCTGAAACAGGGTTCCGACCGACAGGACTGCAGCTTCGCCCAGATAGGTCAGCGCATCGGAGCATCCCGCTGCCTGCGCCCGCGTTTCCTGTGCCGTGGCGTAGAGATCACCGGCCAGCGTCCCCAGCAGAACGATGACGATCGACGGCGGGATGATCTGGCCCAGCGTACCGGAGGCGGCGATGACGCCGGTGGACAGTTGCGGCGAATAACCGTTGCGCAGCATGGTCGGCAGCGACAGCAGCCCCATTGTCACCACGGTTGCACCGACGATACCGGTCGAAGCAGCCAGAAAGGCGCCCACAACCACGACAGATACAGCCAGACCGCCGGGCAGAGGGCCGAACACCCGGGCCATGGTTGTAAGCAGGTCATTGGCGATCTTCGAGCGCTCCAGCGTGATCCCCATCATCACGAACATCAGAACCGCCAGCAGGGTCTCGATCGACTGGCCCGCCAGAACACGTTCGTTCATCCGGTTGACGATAAAGGAAAGGTTGCGGTTCATCGCAACCTGCCAGCCGCCGTCAAACAGCGGTTCGATCACAACAGGTAAGTCCGGATATGTAAAATGCGATATGGCATAAGGCGAAATACCACTGTCGCGCAGGGCGTTATAAGCCTCGCTCGAACTGTCGATCACCTGTTTCGTCAGCACACCGCTGCTGTCAAGCAATGCCAATATGCCGAAAGAGATGATCGCCGACCCGCCAATGGCGAAGGCCACGGGGAACCCCGACATAATCCCGGCGAACAGGCAGGCGAAAACGATAATCATTGCGACTTCGACGCCATCTAGTCCAAATAGCATTTGCCTATCCCCTAATGAATATTGGCTACGGTCTCGGCCAGTTCGTCACCGAGTTGATCCGGGTCGTGATACTTGCCGTCCGCGTCCGGACCTTCGAGCAGTTCCAGAAGATTGCGGTAGAAATAGGCCACCCCCTGCAGGAACATCATTCCGGCAAAGGCGACCAGCAGGATCTTGAACAGGAAATAACCATCAAAGCCGTTGGGCGAAAAACTGATGGTTTCCACGTTCCACTTGAGCAGTCGCGCTTTGCGCTCGAGCAGTTCCAGTTTGTCAGAGGCCGAAATCTTTGGGGTCACAAGATGCCGCCACAAGAAGAACCAGCCATACATCCAGATCATTGTCATGACGGGCAGCACAAAGAAAAGTGGCCCAAGGATATCGACGATCTTCTTGGTCTTACGCCGGGCCCCGGCATAGAACAGATCGACGCGGACATGACCGCCCTGAATAAAGGTGTAAGCGCAGCACAGAGCCACGATTATCGAATTATAAAGCTTCAGTTCGTCAGCATACCAACCGAGATCGCGCGTGAAACTCGACCCGAAACCGAATGACAGTTCGGAAACGAGGAATATACGCTGCTGAAAAACAACGATTATTTGCTGCAATACCATGATCAGCCCGGCCCAGGCGGCAATCCGTCCGGTCGTATTGGCGAATGACTCGATCCCGCGCACGACCCCCCAGAGGAACCGCCGCTTCCACAGTCCTACAAACAGAACCACCAGGAAAAGATCCAAGACAACGAAAAAGAACTGCTCGGACGCGCCATAATAGATAAATTTTACCAGAACCACCGGGTCGTTCCAGTTCAGCCATGCCTGCGGATGACTGATTGCATAGAAAAAGTCATAGAAGCCGTACCCTATCCGGCTGACCAACCAGTAAAATGCATCCAGCATCCGACCCCCCTATGATTTATGGGCCGCGCCGTTGCGCGGCCCACTTTGTAAAAGGTCAATTACTCAACGCCGGCAATCCTGTTACGCTGAGTAACATAGACGTTGTCGGACTTTGACATCCAGCCCGAAGAAGCTTTCATCGAAGCTTCCGCCGAGTTCCTGATCTTGGCGAAGTATTCATCATCCATATAACCGTCCAGGACATCTTTGGCCGCGGCACCGTATGCGTCCCAAACATCATCAGAGAACGTGTGCGTTTGCGTGCCGCCACTGATAAGACGCTGCAGAGCCGGACCGTTGTTGCTGATGAACAGGGAGTAGTTGCTCTGGTGCGTGTCCGCCGCAGCAACCTCGATCGCGCGCTGGTGCGCCGTGGAAAGGCCGTTGAACCGGTCCAGGTTCACCGCGATGTTCAGTGATGCGCCCGGCTCATGGAAACCGGCCGGATAGTAGTGGTCGCAGACCTCCTGCAGGCCCAGTTTTTCGTCCGACCATGGGCCGATCCATTCCGTTCCGTCCAGAGCACCCGTCGAAAGCGCCTGATAAATCTCGCTGGCGGGCAGCGTCTGAACCGAAGCGCCGAGTTTGGACACCGTTTGGCCACCCAGCCCGGGCATGCGGAACTTCAGGCCTTGGAAATCTTCGACCGACTTGATCTCTTTGCGGAACCAGCCGCCGCCCTGTCCACCGGTCTGGCCGGCCGGGAAGCCGCGCAGGTTGAACAGTTCGCCCAACTCGTGGTGAAGTGCCTTGCCGCCGTCGGCGTAGTACCACACCATAAATTCAGGCGCGGTCATTCCAAAAGGAACGGTTGTGAAATAAGCAAGAGCCGGATGCTGGCCTACAAAGTAATAGTCGGCGGCGTGGTAAAGGTCAGCCTGACCAGAAGACACCGCGTCGAAGACCTCCAGGCCGCCTACCAGCTCTCCGGACGCCTTAGCATCGATTTCCAGCGTGCCGTCCGTGATGTCGACAACGTTACTAGTAAAACGCTCGACTGAATCCCAGACTCCGGCAAGCCCGCGTGGCCAAGCCGTGACCATTGTGAGTTTTTCGCGGCCTTGAGCCAGCGACGGTGCTGCGAGCGACGATGCCACAGCAGCAGAACCACCAAGGGCCGTAGCCCTCAGGAATTTACGACGATCCATATTTTTTTCCTCCCGTTGTGGTTCCGAATATTCAAGAACCAAGATGCGACCGGACACTAGGGCTTTTTTTACAAACTGCAAATACCCAATTCCCCCTACTGGAAAATACTGAGTTTTAGTATATTAGTTTAGGCGCGCTGCCCGCACAGGTTGCAGTAAAATCGGCAAGACTTATCGGGCCGATGCGGTGGAGGAACTTTAGGTCTGTTAGCTAAGATACTGGAATATATCATTATCCTACAGTCAGAAGGTGTTTCTTGTGGCGACGGTGCCACTTGTGCTGGCGGTGGCGGCTATCACGATACTGGTGCAAAATCAGACGCGGCAACTTTCGGAACAGGAATTGCTATCGCTAGAAAAAGAACTGCTTTCCGCGAAAGAGGCAGAGTTGCAGAACTATATCCAGATCGCCCGCTCTGCGTTTTTCGAGGTTTACGGGCCTGCCGGACCGGACGACGAGGCCGCCAAGCTGCGGGTCACGCAGATACTCTCGGCGATGACATATGGCACGGAAGGCTTCTTTTTTGTCTATGATTACGACGGTAACAACCTGGTCAGTCCGCGACAGACCTATCTGATCGGCAAGAACTGGAGTGGAACAGTCGATGAGAACGGGACCGACGTCGTCGACACCCTGATACAAACCGCCAAGAACGGCGGCGGCTATCATAACTATATTTGGGAAAAACCCTCGACTGGCGAAATGGCCGAGATGGTGACCTACGTTGTCGGATTGCAAGACTGGCGCTGGGCCGTCGGAACAGGAATTTTTATCGACGATGTCGGGGCCGAACTAGACGCTACGCGGGCCCAGACCGACCGGCGTATCCGCGAGACATCGCTGCAGATCGTGGCGATCACCATTGGCTCGCTCTTTCTGGTGTTCCTGTCCGGTATGCTGATCAATCTGCGCGAACGCCGTCTGTCAGATGTAAAGTTGCGGCAGTTGACCCAGAGGGTTTTCAACACGCAGGAAGAGGAACGGGGGCGCGTCGCGCGCGAATTGCACGACAGCATCAGCCAGATACTTGTCGGTGTCCGTTATGCGCTGGAACTGGCGGTTCGCAACCTGTCGCCGGACGACACAAAGGCGAGGTCGAGTATCGAGAAGGGCCGCGAAGGTCTGGCCGTGGCCATCAACGAAGTGCGCCGGATCAGCCGCGATTTGCGCCCCAGTGTATTGGACGACCTTGGCCTAGGCCCCGCCCTGAAGGCTCTGACCACAGAATTCGGCGCCCGGACGGGCATTGAGGTCGAGTTCGAAACCGTGGTCTTCCAAAACCGACTGCACGGCGACGCGAAGACTGCGCTCTACCGGGTCGCACAGGAAGCGCTGACCAATATCGAGCGGCACGCTCAGGCGACGAAAATCTCGCTCAAGGTCTATGGTCACCGCAAAGGCGCGACCTTGCGGATCGAGGACAACGGCAGAGGGATGCCCGAAAAAGCAAGGGACAGCGAGTTGAAGGGAGGCCTTGGAATGCGCAACATGCAGGAACGCGTGGAGCATTTGCACGGAACGCTTTCAATTGATACTTGCGCTAATGGCACCATCGTCGAAGCTACGGTTCCGCTGAGCAGCATGATGAACCCACGCGAGGACAAAGGAAAACAGCCATCATGAAACCGATCCGGATCATTATCGCCGACGACCACCCTCTGGTCACCGAAGGTATCAGGGGCATTCTTGAAAGTTATGAATTAATCGAAGTAATTGCGACCCTGCGTGACGGACAGGAATTAGTGGACAAATGCGCGGATCTGAAGCCGGATGTCGTGCTGATGGACCTGAATATGCCGAGACTCAGCGGCCTCGCGGCGACCGAGATCCTGCTGGAACAAAACCACAAGTATAAAATCCTTATTCTGTCGATGCATGACAGCCCGGAATATATCTCTACCGCGCTGCGGAACGGGGCGCAGGGCTATGTCCTCAAGGATGTTCCGATCGATGAGCTTGTCGAGGCGATCCAGACCGTTCACGCAGGAGGCACCTATCTGTGCTCCGGCTCCAAGGACAAGATCAAGCCCTGTGAGGAGACAGGCCGCGAGCCGCTGACATCGCGCGAACAAACGGTGCTGCTGCAACTGGCCAGCGGCAAAAGCAACAAGCAGGTGGCTTATGAACTCGACATATCCGTGCGCACCGTCGAGACCCACCGAAAGAATATCAAACGCAAACTCGGAATTTCCACGACGGCGGGATTGACACGCTATGCTCTGGAACATGGGGTCTTGCAGGAATCGGCAGGCGATTCCCTGTCATCCGGCCGCTAAAACGTACTTTAGTGCCATGTTCAGAGCCGTATACGTAATTTTGTTGCGCAAAATGCCCAAAATCATTCGCAAAAAGTTCATTTACTGCTTGACCCCCCCAACCCAGCTACTAAAACTGCCCGTATGAAAAACACCAACGCAATTCTACGGGTCGTGGTGACCTGTCGCACTGGCCGGTAACGCAACCGTACGTTTACCGACCTGTGCGATGCCCCCTGCAGGGGGCTTTTTTATGCGTTGAAATGAAGGAGAGAGACATGGCTCGGCGAATGACGGGTGCACAAATGGTTATACAGGCGCTGAAGGATCAGGGCGTCGACACCGTGTTTGGCTATCCCGGCGGCGCGGTGCTGCCGATCTACGACGAGATTTTCCAGCAGAACGACATCCGGCACATTCTGGTGCGCCATGAACAGGGCGCGACCCATGCCGCCGAGGGCTATGCCCGGTCCACCGGCAAGCCCGGCGTCGTTCTGGTGACCTCCGGTCCCGGCGCCACAAATGCAGTGACCGGCCTGACGGACGCGCTGATGGACAGTATCCCGATTATCGTTCTGACCGGGCAGGTTCCGACCTTCATGATCGGCAAC
>JBFFQS010000012.1:0-24817 GCA_041573315.1 Amylibacter sp.
CAGAGCCAGAGCCAGAGCCAGAGCCAGAGCCAGAGCCAGAGCCAGAGCCAGAGCCAGAGCCAGAGCCAGAGCCAGAAATCATTCCGGAACCGGAACCCGCGCCGAAAGCCGAGGCGGCTGTGCCCGTTACGCCGCTGGACATGGCGCCGGCGGAGGATGCCGCGGAAACGGCGGCAAAACCGGGGTTGCTCGGGCGTCTGTTGGGCCGGAAAGAGCCGGTTAAGGTCGTGCGCCGCACGCTCGACGACGCCATGCTCGAAAGCTTGGAAGAACTGCTGATCAGCGCCGATATGGGCGTCGAGACTGCTCTGCGCGTCACCGCCAATATCGCCGAGGGCCGGTTCGGCAAGAAACTCAGCGTGGCCGAGATCAAGGACCTGCTGGCGAAAGAGATCGCGCGGATCATGGAGCCGGTGGCCAAGCCGATGCCTTTGTACAAGCAGAAACCGCAGGTGGTTCTGGTGGTCGGTGTTAATGGCTCGGGCAAGACGACGACCATCGGCAAGCTGGCCTCTCAGTTCAAGGCGGCGGGCAAATCCGTGGTGATCGCGGCGGGCGATACGTTCCGTGCCGCGGCTGTTGAACAACTGCAGGTCTGGGGTGACCGGGCCGGTGTGCCGGTGCTGACCGCGCCGGAGGGGTCCGATCCCGCTTCGCTGGCGTTCGAGGCCATGGAAAAGGCGGAACGCGACGGTGCCGACCTGTTGATGATCGACACCGCCGGACGGCTGCAAAACCGGCAGGACCTGATGGAGGAACTCGCCAAGATCGTCCGCGTCATCCGCAAGAAAGATCCCGAGGCGCCGCATAATACGCTGCTGGTTCTGGATGCGACGACGGGCCAGAACGCCCTGTCGCAGGTCGAGATATTCCAGAAGATCGCTGATGTATCCGGTCTGGTGATGACCAAGCTGGACGGCACCGCCAAGGGCGGGGTTCTGGTGGCGCTGGCCGACCGGTTTGGCCTGCCGATCCATGCGATCGGCGTCGGTGAGCAGATCGATGACCTGCAACCCTTCGACCCCGAAGAATTCGCGCTGGCGCTGACCGGAAGCGCGCGGTGAGCGACTGGTTCCTGTCGCTTGACGGGACCGAAGCGGGCCGCGATCTGGCAATGTGGCTGGCGCTGATGGCGGCTGTGCTGCATGCGGCCTTTGGCGCGCTGCAAAAGGGCCGGCATGATCCCTGGCTGACGCGCGGGGCGGTGGATTTCAGCTATGGGATCATGGCGATGCCCTTCGCCCTGTTCGTCGTGCCCTGGCCCGAGCCGCATATGTGGCCGCTGTTCGCGGGCATGTTCGTTATTCACGCGATCTATAAGCTGTTGCAGGCGATGACCTATGACCGGGGCGCCTATACGGTGGTCTATCCGGTCGTGCGCGGAACCGGGCCGCTGGTCGCGGTCTTTGCCGCGACGCTGGTGTTCAGCGAGACCTTTGCTCCGCTGCAATGGGCGGGCGTGCTGCTGCTGTCGTCGTCGATATTCGCGCTGGCGGGGGTCAATCTGCAGGGCGAAAAGATCGACCGCAGGCGCATGGGTTCCGGTTTGGTATTCGCGCTGGTGACCGGCGTGCTGGTCGCTGTCTATACCACCTATGACGCCTACGGCATCCGGGCGACCGCCAATCCGTTCACCTTTCTGGCGTGGTTCTTTTTCATCGACGGGCTGCTGTTTCCGATCATCGCAACGCGGCGCTGGCTGACGATGGCGGACCGGCCCGATCTGGGCCCGCTGATGCAACGCGGGTTTCTGGGCGGGATCATCGCCTATTTCAGCTTCGGCGCGGTGATGCTGGCGACCCGGCTGGACAAGGTCGGCGAGGCAGCGGTCTTGCGGGAAACCTCGACCGTGTTCGCGGTGCTGATCGGGATCGTCTTCCTGAAAGAGCGCGTCGGCCCGCTGCGCGCCGTGCTTATGGGGTTGATCGCGCTGGGCGCGGTTCTGGTGGAATTCGGGTCCGCGCGGTAGGTTTCCGCGCGGTTTTTGTGGCAAAAGGCAAGGACACAGGCTAAATGACGGACATGAAAGAAAAGAAGATCAATCCGACCGTGAAACTCGTCCTCGAACTGGGGCCGGTGGTGCTGTTTTTCGTGGCCTATACGCGGATCAAGGACCAGCAGTTCGACCTGTTCGGCCAGACCTATGACGGGTTCATCGTCGCCACGGCGGCGTTCATTCCTGTTCTGCTGATCTCGACCGGCCTGATGTGGTGGCTCAGCGGCAAGCTGTCTAAAATGCAGGTTATGACCGCCGTACTGGTGCTGGTCTTTGGCGGCATGAGCGTCTGGTTCAACGACGAGCGGTTTTTCAAGATGAAACCGACGATCATCTACCTGATATTCGGCGGTTTGCTCGGGTTCGGCCTGCTGCGGGGGCAGAGCTATCTGCGCTATGTCATGGACGAGGCGATGCCGATGCGCGAACAGGGCTGGATGATCCTGACGCGGCGGCTCTGCGCGTTTTTCCTGGGGCTGGCGGTCGTCAACGAACTGGTCTGGCGCACGATGAGCACCGACACTTGGGTGAATTTCAAGACGTTCGGCCTGACAATCGCGGTGTTCGCTTTCTTCATCATGCAGGCGTCACTGTTCAACAAATACAGTATCGACAAGGACAAGGACGAGGACGCCTGAACGGCCTAGTCCTTGCTGAACATGTGCTTTTCGACATCTGCGGAACCGCGTTCCCGGCGCAGATCCGCATGCAGCGCGCGCCCCTTGGCCACGCCTTCGCGGGCCAGGCAGCGCGCCAGCCATTTCTCCATGTTCGGCAGTTCCGATATATCCATGAGCTGCCCTTCCCAGAGCGAGGCCCAGGGCCAGATCGCCATGTCGGCAATGGAATAGTCGCCGCAGACGAAGTCCTGTCCTTCAAGTTTCCGGTCCAGAACCCTGTAAAGGCGCCGGGTTTCGTTGACATAGCGCTTCTGGCCGTATTCGTTGATCACCGGCGGATCGAAATAGGGGGCGTATTTCACGAAGTGGTGGACCTGACCCGCCATCGGGCCGAGATTGCCCATCTGCCACATCAGCCACTGATCGATCTCGATCCGTTCACGCTCGGTCGTGCCGTAGAAGCGCCCGGTCTTGCGCGCCAGATAGAGCAGGATCGCACCGGATTCGAAGACCGTGATCGGTTTGCCGTCCGGCCCGTCGGGATCGACGATACTGGGCACCTTGGCGTTGGGGTTGACCGAAGTATTGGCGGCCTGCTTTTGATCGCCGCCATAGATATTCACAAGTTTGACATCATAGGGCAGGCCCATCTCCTCCAGCGCGATGGAGGCTTTCCAGCAGTTCGGCGTTGGCCAGAAATACAAGTCTATCGGTTTTGACATTGGTATCCCCTTTTGTTTCTGCACACCATGAACGGGAAACGCGAAGAAGCAACCCTGTTCATGCAGGGTAACGGAGATTCTATAGCGGCATGGTTTAGCGGCATGGCATTCTGCGCCGCTTTGAAACGGGACCGAAAGAAATCCCGTGAGATTCGCGCGAAAATGGCGATTTTGGCAGATTGACCTGCGCGGTTCGTTGGCGTAAATCCACTGCGTGGCGATTTGTAACCGGATTGTGGGCCACGTAAAACATGCCGCTAAAGAGGTCGAGGTCGCCTTTGCATACCCCGATCGTGAACGGTTGGGGTTTTTTGTTGGGCGCGGGCCCGGAAAGGTACGAAATGACAAATTGGACTCCCAGAACCAAGCTGGTGCACGCCGGCATCAAGCGCAGCCAGTACGGCGAGTTGTCCGAAGCGATTTTTCTGACACAGGGCTTTGCCTACGAGTCGGCGGAGCAGGCCGAGGCGCGGTTTATCGAAGCCGGCGAGGACGAGTATGTCTATGCCCGCTACGGCAACCCCACAGTGCGGATGTTCGAGGAGCGGATCGCGGCGCTGGAAGGGGCCGAGGACGCCTTTGCCACCGCGTCGGGCATGGCGGCGGTCAGCGGCACCCTGTTTTCGATGCTGTCTGCGGGGGATCACATCGTCGCTGCGCGGGCGCTGTTCGGTTCCTGCCTGTTCATCGTGCAGACTATCCTGCCGAAATGGGGCGTCGAGGTCACGCTGGTGGACGGTACCGATCTGGACGCCTGGCGCGCCGCTATGCGGCCCGACACCAAGGCGGTGTTCCTCGAGGCGATCTCTAACCCGACGCTGGAGGTGATCGACATCCTCGGCGTGTCCGAAATCGCCCACGAGGTCGGCGCGACGGTTATTGTCGACAATGTATTCGCGACGCCGATTTTCCAGCGCAGCCTCGAACTGGGCGCCGATGTGGTTATCTATTCGGCAACCAAGCATATCGACGGGCAGGGACGTTGTCTGGGTGGTGTGGTCCTCGGAACCGAGGAGTTCATCCGGGGCACGTTCGAGCCGTTCAACAAACACACAGGACCGGCGCTCAGCCCGTTCAATGCCTGGATCATGCTCAAGGGGCTGGAAACGCTGGACCTGCGCTGCCGCGCACAGGCAGAGAGCGCCGCGGCGATTGTCGAGGCGTTGCAGGGTCACGAAAAACTCGAACGCGTGATCTATCCTTTCGCGAAGGATCATCCACAGGTGGAACTGGCGAAAAGCCAGATGACGGCGGGTGGAACTGTCGTTTCTATAGATGTCAGGGGCGGGCAGGAGGCGGCTTTCCGGTTTCTGAACGCTCTGGAAATCGTGACGTTGTCGAACAACCTTGGCGATGCGAAAAGCCTGGCTACCCATCCGACGACAACGACGCACCAACGCTTGACGTCCGAGGAACGGCATCAGTTGGGGATCACGGACGGGCTCGTTCGTCTTTCTGTCGGGCTGGAAGACAGCAACGATCTGATCCAGGATGTAACACACGCATTAAGTGTAATTTAAGAGAAAAGTAACTAAAAAGTAGTATTCGGGTGCTGTATTTGTCGCTATAAGAGATCAACATAGCGTTAAAATGCTGGAAATATAAAAATGGGGGGCCATATTCTTGGCTGATACTGCGACGGAAGGTAAGAAAATGAATGTTCCTGACCCGAAAATAAAGTTGGTAACGCCCACTCTTGAAGATATGGCAAAGCCTTCGCGCGAAGAGGCGGAGGAGGCCGTTCGCACGTTGTTGCGCTGGGCCGGTGACGATCCAACGCGCGAAGGCCTTCTGGATACACCGAAGCGCGTCACGAAAGCTTACGGCGAATGGTTCAGGGGCTATGGCGAAGATCCCGCCAAAATCCTGGAGCGGACATTCGAGGAGGTCGGCGGCTATGACGAGATGGTCGTACTGAAAGACATCGCCTTCGAATCCTATTGCGAGCATCATATGGCGCCGATCATCGGCAAAGCCCATGTCGCCTATTGGCCGACGGACCGGGTTGTCGGCATCTCGAAACTGGCACGCGTCGTGGACGCTTTTGCCAAGCGGTTGCAGGTTCAGGAAAAACTGACGGCGCAGATTGCAGACACACTGACGAACGTCCTCAAACCCCGCGGCGTCGCCGTGGTCATCGAGGCGGAGCACCAGTGTATGTCTACCCGTGGCGTGCATAAGCACGGCGTCTCCATGGTGACTTCGGCCATGCGTGGCATGTTCGAAACAGACAGAGACGTGCGGCGCGATTTCATGGACGTCATCGGCAAGCCTGTAAGCCGCGCCAGCTAGGCGCCGCCTAAGGAAGGCGTAAAAGCCTCTTTCAGAAGAATTTGAAACCGGGGTGGTTATCACCTCGGTTTTTTTGTTGCCTGATGCGGGTTCCCGACCGCTGGGTGGCTGTGGCCTGTGTGGACTTCATTGCTAGCGGGTATGGCGGCGGCGGTAGGCGGTTTGCCCTGCATTATGGACGGCTGATCAGGGCCTTTGAATGTTTCCTGTAACAACCGATTGACGGCTTGAAGGCGCCGACCGCTTTCGCCCGACTTGCGTTGGATTGCCTGAGCTCGTTTCAGACGGGTTGCTTGCCTGCCCGTCATACAAACGGCGATGATTCGTTGACTCGGCTTAAAGAGCGAATCCTCTACAATTTCAAATATAATTTAAACAAAACAGTGGGATAATAAGAGGAGTTTACGAATATTGATTGATTGCATGGGGCCTGTTGCGCGCAGGCCAATCTTTTATGGCAATATTTAGGCAAAAAAGCGGTAAAAATAAAAAGTGTTGAAAATTCAACGATTTCGGGCAAATATACCATCTCAAGAAAGGCGGTTACGACCGGAATTTTTCGGAAATGTGCTGCTAAGATAAGGTTTTTTAAGGATTTTTCGGGATATTTGTGGGGATTCCCGGAATTTGGCGAAGAATCGCTGTCTCTGCCGTCGAGCCATTTTCGACGCGGCAGCCTTTCAAAAGCCATCCGGCTTGGTCTTGCAGCGCAGGTGCCCTTGGGGGCGCACCAGTTCGAAGACGGGTCCGTGGCTTCCGGACGGTACAGGACCTGGCAGGATCTTGTGCGGTCGGACAGGGCAACAGGGGTTGCTGCAAGTCGCCTGCCACCGGAATCTTTTGTGGTATTCCGGTTCTTTTGAGTGTCGCGCCGATCTGTAGGGGGCCGGTGCGACACGCATTTGGGGGTAAAAGTTATTGAAAGGAGGGTCCTATGGACCGCCGAGCCTTGCTTCTAGGGGGGGCTGCCTTCCTTGGCAGTGCAACTGTTGTGGGGGCCGCTGCCCTGACGTATGGCGCGGTGTCCGCCGCGAATAAACAGACGGACCAATTCCTGATCATGCGGTCGGATGCCGAATGGCGATCCATGCTGACCAAGCTGGAATACAAGGTCATGCGCGAGGAGAGCACCGAGCGTGCCGGTTCCAGCCTTCTGCACAGAGAGACGAGCGAGGGCATCTATTACTGTAAGGGGTGTAATTTACAGCTGTATTCCTCGACGGCGAAATTCCAGAGCGGAACCGGATGGCCGAGCTTTTACGAAAGCCTGCCGAATGCGGTTGGCACAAAAGAGGAAAGATCTTTCTTTTCGAGCCGCACAGAAGTGCACTGCCGCCGTTGCGGCAGTCATCTGGGTCATCTGTTCGAAGACGGCCCTCCGCCCACCGGCCTGCGCCACAGTCTGAACGGGGCCAGCCTGAAATTCGTGCCGGACTCTGAGGCGGATATGATTCTGCGCAAACGGTCCCGCAGAGTGGTCAAGGTCTAGCCTGCGATTGGCGTCGGAGCGCGGCTGCCAGTGTTCAAGAACATTCCGGGATTTGATGTCCGCACCCTTTGAGTTCGGCGCTTGGGCTTGACTTAAAGCACGTTACGGAACAAGCCTTCCTGCATGTTTGACCTGAGAACATCCGGATATGTAATAGGCTTGCTCATCGTGGCGCTCGGCGCAACGATGCTGGTGCCTATGATCGCGGATATAGCCTCGGGCAGCGACCACTGGACGGTCTTCGCCCTGTCGGCGATGATCACATGCCTGATCGGGTCGCTGATCGCGCTGGGTTGTGCCAACGTCAAGCGCGACAGCCTGACCATCCAGCAGACCTTTTTCCTGACCACGGGCGTCTGGGTCGTCCTGCCGGTATTCGGCGCTCTGCCATTTGTGCTCGGGCACACGGACGCTCGTTTCGTCGACGCTTTTTTCGAGGCAATGTCAGGTTTGACCACGACCGGGTCCACGGTGTTCGCGGACCTCGGCGCTTTGCCCAAGGGACTGTTGCTGTGGCGCGGGTTGATGCAGTGGTTCGGCGGCATCGGGGTCATCGTTGTCGCCATGGTGTTCCTGCCGGTGTTGCGCGTCGGCGGTATGCAGATATTCCGCACCGAAGGCTTTGATACTTTTGGAAAAATCCTGCCCCGTGCGGCGGAAATTTCCCGATCCATCGCTACGATCTACGTCGCGCTGACCGTGGCCTGCATGATCTGTTACAGTCTTTCCGGCATGGATTTTTTCGATGCCAGCGTGCATGCGATGACCACGATCGCGACCGGTGGTTTCGCCAATTACGACAGCTCTTTCAGCGACCTGGGTGCCGGCGCGGAATACGCCGCGGTGTTTTTCATGATCGCGGCAAGTCTGCCGTTCGTGCGGTATGTGCAGCTGATCGGTGGCTCATTCGTACCTTTGTTCAGGGACAGCCAGATCAGGGCATTCCTGATGACGATCCTCGGCATATCCGTGCTGCTGGTCGCCTGGCAAATGGTGTTCGTCACCGGTTCGCTGGAGCTTGCGCTGCGCAAGGCGCTGTTCAACGGGGTTTCGATCCTGACCGGTACCGGTTACGCAAGCGACGACTATGGCCGCTGGGGCAGTTTTGCCGTCGCGTTCTTTTTCATGATCGGTCTGATTGGCGGTTGCGCTGGATCGACGACCTGTTCGATCAAGATCTTCCGGTTCCAGCTGTTGTTCGCCTCGGTCAAGACCCAGATTCAACGGATTCACAGCCCGAGCGGGATTTTCGAGCCGCGCTACGAGCGCAAGCCTGTGTCGCAGGACGTCATTTCCTCGGTCATGAGTTTCTTCGTCCTGTTCATGATTTCTCTGGCCGCGCTGTCGGTGGCGCTGGGGATGACGGGGCTGGACATGATCACGTCGATTTCCGGTGCAGCGACGGCACTGGCGAATGTCGGCCCCGGTCTGGGACCGGAGATCGGTCCGTCCGGGAATTTCGCCAACCTGAACGATGCGGCAAAATGGCTGCTTTCGGCGGGAATGGTCATCGGACGTTTGGAGCTGATGGCCGTATTTGTTCTGTTTACGGCAAGTTTCTGGCGCAGTTGATCTGCGGCGGGTGAAATTGGAAGGCTTTATTCGTCGTCGGCACGGCCGGCACGGTGAATGTCGGTTCGATAGACGACCTGACCACTATTGCAGATATAGCCGCGACCGAAGAACTCTGGTTCCACGTGGATGGCGCTTTCGGTGCGACGGCGGTGCAGAGCGACCGCATCCGGCCGCTGCCGGCGGGGATGGAGCGCGCCGACAGTCTGGCCTTTGATTTCCACAAATGGCTGCATGGGAATTATTCGGCCGGATGCGTCCTGATCCGCGACGCAGAGGCACACCGCGACAGCTTTGCAGACCGGCCGGAATATCTGCACGGCGCCACTGCCGGGCTGGCTTCGGGTGGCCATTGGCCATTGGATTGCGGGCCGGAGTTGTCGCGCGGCTTTATGGCGCTGAAGATCTGGACACAGCTAAAACAGTTTGGAACCGAACGACTGGGCGGCGCGCTCGCGATCCGGGTCAATCTGACCAACCACAGAACCCGCAATAGCGATCTGGACCTGCTGCTGTCCGAAACCCTGCGTCTGGGGGCGGAATTGTCGGCGAAAGACGGGTCTGGCTGACACCTGTGCAATTGACCCTGCCGGTGGACTTGCCTAAGTAGGGCGGAACAGAAAAACCGGCAAAGGCGGCCCAATGGCTAGCAAAAAACCCCGTTCGTTTCAGGAAATCATTCTGCGCCTGCAAAGCTATTGGTCGGAGCAGGGCTGCGCGGTCATGCAGCCTTATGACATGGAGGTCGGCGCCGGCACTTTTCACCCCGCCACGACGCTGCGCTCGCTGGGCGCAAAGCCTTGGGCCGCGGCCTATGTGCAGCCATCGCGGAGGCCAACGGACGGGCGCTATGGCGAGAACCCGAACCGCTTGCAGCACTATTACCAGTACCAGGTGCTGGTCAAACCTTCGCCGCCGAATTTTCAGGACCTGTACCTCGGGTCTTTGGAGGCCATCGGCATCGACATGGGCCTGCACGACATCCGCTTTGTCGAGGATGACTGGGAAAGCCCGACGCTGGGCGCTTGGGGTTTGGGCTGGGAAGTCTGGTGCGACGGGATGGAAGTCAGCCAGTTCACCTATTTCCAACAGGTCGGCGGTCACGACTGTCACCCTGTTTCGGGCGAGCTGACCTATGGTCTGGAGCGGCTGGCGATGTATGTGCTGGGCGTCGATCACGTGATGGACATGCCTTACAATGATCCCGATGCGCCGATTGCGTTGAGCTATGGCGACGTGTTCCGCCAGACGGAGCAGGAGTATTCCCGCTGGAATTTCGATGTCGCCGACACTGATACGCTGCTGAGGCATTTCGAGGACGCAGAGGCCGAATGCAACCGCATTCTGGATGCGCCCGCGAAAGACCCGAAAACCGGCAGGCAGATCATCATGGCTCATCCTGCCTATGATCAGTGCATCAAGGCCAGCCACCTGTTCAACCTGCTGGACGCGCGCGGCGTGATCTCTGTCACGGAACGTCAGGCCTATATCGGGCGGGTGCGTGCGCTGGCGAAACGCTGCGCGGATGCTTTCGTGCAGACCGAAGCGGGCGGGGTCGCGGCGTGAAGGGCAGCATCCTGATGGGCGGCACGCTGCTGGTCGCGGCGGCCATGGGGGCCGGTCTGTGGTACTCCAGCAATTCGGCGTATTATTATGAGGTGAACGGTCTGACCGAGGTTGCCGTCGGCGATGCCGTGCTGCCGGTGTCGGACTATCGCGGCATCGACGCGGACACTTCGCCCCTGAAAATGCGGGCCTGTTTCACTGCGAACTGGGACATTGCGCCCGATGCGGCGGGCACGGACGGCGCGCAGCCGTTGATCGCGCCGACATGGTTCGACTGTTTCGACGCGAAACAGCTTACCGCCGACCTGCAAAGCGGCGCCGCGACAGTGTTGTTGTCCAACCAAAACAAGCCTTACGGTTTTGACACGTTCATAGCGCGCTATCCCGACGGGCGGGCCTTTATGTGGCGGCAGATAAATGCCTGCGGCGAGGCGCAGTTCAGCGGCGGGGACCTGCCTGAAGGCTGCCCTGATCCCGATGCGGCACGGGCCCGGGACAAGACCGGAGCGGTTCTGTCAGAGGCCGTTCGAACCGCTGAAAAGACCGAAATATTGATGGAAGAACGGACGTAATATGGCCGACCTGCTGCTAGAACTGTTTTCAGAGGAAATCCCGGCGCGAATGCAACGGCGCGCGGCGGCGGATTTGCAGAAGAACGTGACCGACGCGCTGGTCGAAGCCGGGCTGACCTATGGGCATGCGGCGGCCTTCGCGACGCCGCGCCGGCTGTGTCTGGCGATCGAGGGCTTGCTGGCCGAAAGCCCGCGCACCCGCGAGGAACGCAAAGGTCCGCGCACCGACGCACCGGAAAAGGCGCTGGAAGGTTTCCTGCGCGCCACGGGCCTGAGCCGCGACCAGCTGGAAGAGCGCGACGATAAAAAGGGCAAGATCTTCTTTGCCGTGATCGAGAAACCGGGCCGTCCCGCGTCGGAGATCGTGGCCGAAGTCGTGCCCGAGGTGATCCGCAATTTTCCATGGCCGAAATCCATGCGCTGGGGCACGGGCAGCCTGCGCTGGGTGCGGCCGCTGCATTCGGTTCTGTGCATCCTGTCCGCCGAAGACGGGGCCGAGGTCGTGGACTTCGAAATCGACGGGATCAAGTCGGGCAACAAGACTGCCGGGCACCGGTTTCATGCGCCAAAACCCTTTGCCGTGCAGAGTTTCGACGACTATTGCGCCAAGCTCAAGAAGGCGCATGTCATTCTGGATGCCGCCGAACGGGCCCAGCATATCCGCGAGGACGCCAAGAATATGGCCTTCGCGCAGGGGTTGGTGGTCGTCGAGGACAACGGCTTGCTGTCCGAGGTCGCGGGGCTGGTCGAATGGCCGGTCGTGCTGATGGGCGACATTGCCGAGGATTTTCTGGACCTGCCGCCGGAGGTTCTGCAAACCTCGATGCGCGAGCACCAGAAGTTCTTCAGTGTCACGAACCCGAAAACGGGTCGCATCGAAAAGTTCATCACCGTCGCCAACCGCGAAACCAAGGATCACGGCGCAACAATTCTGGCCGGCAACCAGAAAGTGCTTTTCGCGCGCCTGTCCGATGCGAAATTCTTTTGGGAAAACGATCTGCGGGTGCCTTTGCAGGACATGGCGGCGAAGCTGTCGAATGTCACGTTTCACAACAAGCTGGGCACGCAGGCTGACCGCATTGCCCGGATCGCTGCGCTGGCGCGCGTCATCGCGCCGATTGCGGGCGCGGACGTGAAACAAGCGGTTCTGGCGGCGCAGGTGGCCAAGGGCGACCTGTCGTCCGAAATGGTCTATGAGTTCCCCGAATTGCAGGGGATCATGGGCAAGTATTACGCCGAAAAGGCAGGCCTGCCGCAGTCGGTGGCCAATGCCTGCCAGGCGCATTATTCACCGCTGGGTCCCAGCGACGACGTGCCGAAAGAGCCGGTGTCCGTGACAGTGGCGCTGGCCGACAAGCTCGACACGCTGACCGGCTTCTGGGCGATTGACGAAAAGCCGACGGGATCCAAGGACCCGTTCGCGCTGCGCCGTGCCGCGCTTGGCGTAATCCGGCTGGTGCTGGAAAACGGATTGCGGGTGAACCTTTCGCGGTTCCTCGATACGCATCTGCTGCATTCCGAACTGGCGTTGAATGGCAAAGAGGCGCATGCGGACACCGTGGATGCCGTGCGCGAAATGCTGGTGGAGATCGAGCACCACGGCGTCTTCGGTGCTGCTTTCGACGCCGTCATGCAACGTGTCCGGCACAAGGGCGCGGACCATGTGGAGCAGGACGAGTTGATAGCCCGCGTCCGTGACAAGGTGCCCGAACGGCGGGGCGACCTGCTGTCGTTTTTTCATGACCGGCTGAAGGTTCACCTGCGCGAGCAGGGGATCAGCCATGACGTGATCGACGCCTGCCTGGCGATGCCGAACAGCGACGACTTCGTGCTGCTGGTGAACCGCGCGACGGCCTTGCAGGCGTTTCTGCGCACCGAGGACGGAACCAACCTGTTGCAGGGCTTCAAGCGCGCAAATAACATCCTGACGGCCGAAGAGAAAAAGGACGGCGTGTTCTACGAACTGGACCCCGAGCCGAAGCTGGCCGAAGACGCCACGGAAAAGAGCCTGTTCGCAGCACTGGACGCTGCCGAAGCGGCCATAGCCCCCGCGCTGAAGGCCGAGGATTTTGCCGAGGCCATGGCTGCGATGGCGGCTCTGCGCGGGCCTATTGATGCTTTTTTCGATACGGTGCAGGTCAATTCCGACAAGGCGGTGATCCGGCGAAACCGTCTGTGCCTGCTGAACCGCATCCGGACGGTCATGGGGCAGGTGGCGCAGTTCAACGCGATCGAAGGCTAGGGCACAGCGCCAGAGATATTCCAATTCCCTCAAAGGCTTGCCTTGTGTCTTGTGTGACTCTGGGTATAATCTGAAAACAATAGTTATTTCGATAAGGTCCCGGCATGGCCGCCGAGTGCGACATCATCAAGTTGAAGGCGGGCGCATTGACGCCCACAGATGTCTATGGTGCGCGGGCCAGAACGCTTGCGGACCTGATTGCGGCCGATTTCAACACGACGGACGCATGGGCGATTTCGGTTGAAGGCGTGCGGTCAATTGCGCGGTCGGTCTTTCCGTCCGACTGGCCCTTTGCCGACAGGCTGCGGGGCGGAGAGCTGTTTTCCCTGCGTTCCAGCCCTGTCGTGCGGGCCTGGGGCGGGCCGGAAACCCTGCTGAATATCGGCATGACCGCCGCCGTGCGGGACAAGCTGGCCAAGACGCTTGGACTGGAAGCGGCCAACGCGCTCTATTGCCGGTTCGTGCAGGATTACGCAGTGCAGGTGATGCGCCTGGACGAGGAGGAATTCGAAGAGATTCTGGCCTCGGTCACCGACGACACGCCCGATCACACGAAAATGCTGGCCGCCTGTCTGGAATATTACGAAGCCGAAATGGATGAACCGTTTCCGCAGGACCCGATCGAGCAGCTGCAAAACGCGGCCCGGTCGATGGCTTCGGCCTGGACGGGCACGAGCGCCCGTATCCTGCGCGAGGCCAAGGGCGCGGACCCGGATGCCGGCCTGGGCCTGATCGCGCAGCAAATGGTGCTGGGCCTCGGTCGCGGAGAGAGCGGCGCAGGTGTCGGCCAGTTCGTGTCGCCGGTGACGGGTGCTGTCATGGCGCATGGCCGCTATCTGTCGCAGGGGCAGGGGCTGGATGCGCTGGACGCCGGCAATGACGCCAGCTTTCTGGGTGCGGACAAGCGCGGCCCCTCACTGGAAACCATTGCCCCCGAGGCCTTTGAGCAATTCCGGGCCGCCGCCGAGTTGGCGCGCAAGGTTTTCCGCGACGATATGCGGCTGGAATTCACCGTGCATGACGGCGAGATATTCGTGCTGGACGCCGTTCCCGCGGAACGCAACAGCCGCGCCGCCGTGGCGATCATGGTGCGGTTGGTCGAGGACGGCATCATCACCAAACGCGAGGCCCTGTTGGGTATCGACCCGCGCAGCCTGAACGAAATCCTGCACCCGCAGATCGACCCCAAGGCGACGCGCGACGTGGTGGCGTCCGGCATCGGCGCCAGCCCGGGCGCGGCCACAGGACGGATCGTGTTTACCGCCACCGCCGCGCAGGCGTCGAAAGCGCGCAACGAGCCCTGTATTCTGGTGCGTGTCGAAACCGCGCCCGACGATATTCGCGGCATGCACTCGGCCGAGGGTGTCCTGACCGAGCGCGGCGGGATCACCAGCCATGCCGCCGTCGTCGCACGCGGTCTGGGCCTGCCTTGCGTCGTCGGGGCCTCGAGCCTTGATATAGACGCGCGTGCCAAGACGATGACCGTGATCAAGACCGGCCTGATGCTCAAGGAGGGCGATATCGTCACGCTGGACGGAAAGACCGGCGAGGTTATCAAGGGCGCGCCTAAGTTGGTGCAGCCGGATCTGAGCGGGTATTTTGACATATTCATGAGTTGGACCACCGACTATCGCAAGTTGGGCGTGCGGGCCAACGCCGATACGCCCTCGGACGCGCGACTGGCGCGGGCCTTCGGTGTCGACGGCGTCGGGCTGTGCCGGACCGAGCACATGTTCTTCGAGGAGAATCGCCTGAACGTGATGCGCGAATTGATATTCGCGGAAACCGCGGAGGGGCGCGAATCCGCGCTGAACCTGCTGCTGCCCATGCAGCGAGAGGATTTTATAGAACTGTTCGAGATCATGCAGGGCCAGCCGGTCTGTATCCGGCTGCTCGACCCGCCGCTGCACGAGTTCCTGCCCCGGTCGCGGGACGAGATACGGCATCTGGCCGAGGAAATGAACCTGTCGGTGTCCAAGGTGACTTCGCGGATCGAGGAACTTTCCGAGTTCAACCCGATGCTGGGGACACGCGGCGTGCGTCTGGGAATCACGGTGCCGGAAATCTATGACATGCAGGCCCGCGCTATTTTCGAAGCGGCCGCGGAGGTTCAGAAAAAAACCGGAAAATCGCTGGAGCCCGAGATAATGGTGCCTCTGGTCTCGGCCAACCGCGAGGTCGAGATCGTCCGTGCGCGGATCGAGGCGGTGGTCTCGAACGTCGAGGATGCCACCGGAACCACGTTGAAATTCGCGCTGGGCGTCATTGTCGAGACCCCGCGCGCGGCGCTGCGGGCGCGTGACATCGCCAAATCGGTGACCTTTCTGAGTTTCGGGACCAATGACCTGACCCAGATGACCTATGGCCTGTCGCGCGACGACGCGGGGCGATTCATGCGGCAGTATGTTGCCGAAGGCGTCTTCCCCGAGGATCCGTTCCACACTTTGGACATAGAGGGTGTCGGCGAGTTGATGCTTATGGCCGCCAGCAGGGGGCGCGAGGAAAGGGCAGACCTGACCCTGGGGCTATGCGGCGAGCACGGCGGCGACCCTGTGTCGATCGCTTTCTGCTATGCTGCTGGTTTTGATTATGTTTCCTGCTCTCCGTTCCGGACGCCTATTGCGCGTCTGGCGGCCGCGCAGGCGCAAATTCTGGACAATGAATCGGCAGTTTAAGCCGTGTTTGCACAAATTACCGGCACCCTGAACTGTATACAATGGGACACAGTTTGGGGCGATTCTTGCCAAAAAGCTGGACTTTTGTCCCGAATCGTTTAAATGCCGGCACTGACGGGGAGGGAAACCGGTGCGTTTTGCGTGCCAATCGCCGTTGGGGGCAAGACCAAATGTTGAAAACTATATCGTTAAGAACGGCTTTTGCCGTGCTTGGAATATGTGTGGCGACGACTGGCCAGACCGCCTTTGCGTCTGACTACGCTGATGCGTTGGAACAGGCCAGGGCCGAAGTAAACGAAGTTCTGGCGCAGGAAAGCAAGGGCCTGACCTTTGTCGATCCTATGTATGCCATCCAGATTGCGGGTATCGAGCCGCCGAAAGCGGCTGAGAAATTCGCACTGTTCAGCCGCAAGAAGGCCGACAGCAAAACCAAGATCACCAAGGTGCCGAACAAGACCGAGCTGACTGCTTTTCCTTTCGAAGAGGGTGGAAAGGAATGGGCCTGTCTGACAGAGGCGCTGTATTTCGAGGCCCGCGGAGAGACCATTCACGGCCAGTTCGCCGTTGCCGAAGTGATCCTGAACCGCCGCGACAGCGACCGGTTCCCGAACACGGTTTGCGGCGTTATCTCTCAGGGCGCGAAGAATGCAAAGGCGCCAAGAGCCTGCCAGTTCTCGTACAAATGCGACGGCGCGCCCGAAGTGTTCAAAGAGAAGAAAGCATATAAGCGCGTTGGCAAGATCGCCACGATCGCGCTGGACGGGTTTGCGCGCAAGCTGACCAACGGCGCGACGTATTATCACACGAACTACGTCAACCCGCGTTGGTCGAAGAAGTTCGATCGCACGGCACAAATCGGCGTGCACTACTTCTATCGCAATCCGGGCTGATCAGCCCGCGAAATCCTGGGCCAGGTAATATGTGCCACAGGGAGCCTCGCCGCCGGAAGTGAACCGGGCGGCGGCCCCCATGCGGCGAGCGTCGCGGCTCAGCATGATGGCGCGGTGCCCTTTTGACTCGTGCCATCGCTGGACCATGGATCGCGCAAGACTGCCGTAGCTGTGTTGCGGGACGGGTTTGCGGCTGTCGTAGTATCGCAGACGACAGGACTTGGCGTCGTCGGTGATAAACATGCGCGACGCTATGACCATCCTGAATTCCGTTCCGATGTTTTCGGCCCGCATGCGTTTCACTTTCACTTTCGCTTTGCTGAAGCGCTGTTTCAGAGTCCCCGCGCCGAACACCGGCAATTCGTGGCTGAGCTGCTCCAACCGTGCCATATTGCGGGCATGAATGTCGGCGGCGGACTTCAGCGCCGGATCATAGACAACCGGCTTCAGCCCGCGTTTGCAGCGAAAATAGTTGGTTTGCTTGGTGATCGCCTTGCTCAGCAGGTCCTGATCTATATTCCGGGTCGGAATAGCCTTGCGTTCAGCGCTGCTGAATGGCGGCGGCTTGCATGCCGCCAGTCCCGACTGGCCCTGTGCCAACCATGCCGTGGCTATCAAAGCCAGCCACAGGCCTGTTTTTCTGCTCACTGTCCGTACTCTTTTAAAAAATACTATAGCGTTTAATTTGTAAGGGATCGCTGTAAATGGAAAGTAAATATTGTTAGACTCGCATATAACTGAGCGGATTATTGCGGAAATGCGACGCATAAGCGGTTGCCCTTTGGCGATGAAACCAGTAGCTGCAAGGCAGTTTTTGGAGGTATGGCATGAGTGAAAAGACCTCTCTGGCGTTCGAGGGGCCGGAAGCGCGTTCCAAGGCGACGAGTGGCTCAGATCCCTTGGACCGGATTTCGGTGCGGGATTTCGTCAAGGAAGTCGAGATCGGCGCCTTCCAGTCGGAACGGGGTGTCCACCAACGCGTGCAGTTCAATGTGGTTCTGGAGGTCTCGCGCAGCGCAGCCGCCAAGTTCGACGATGTCGATCAGGTGCTGTCCTATGACACGATTACCGACGCGATTGAACATCAGCTGGCCAAAGAGCGGATCAACCTGCTTGAAACTCTGGCGGAACGGATCGCGGAGGAGATACTGTCGAACCCGCGCGCGGTGCGGATTTTTGTCCGGATCGAGAAGCTCGACCGCATCCCCGGCAAGCTGGGCGTCGAAATCGTGCGTACGCGCGCCTTTTCCGACAAGCTGAGCGTGTTACACCCCGAGGTGAAGAAGGAACTGGACAAGATCACACCTGTGGTGGTGTTTCTGCCGAATGAGGTCCTCAGGGGCGACGAATTGGGTGACTGGCTCGACGCACTGGACAGCTTGTCGAAACCTGCGATCATTTGCGTCGAGATGATAGATGGCGCCCCGCCGCCAACGCCCATTCCGGCCACGAACCGGCGCATCGACTTGCTGGCGATCGAACAGAATGCCTGGAAGCTGGCATCGCGCGACAAGCGCTGTGTGGTGATTGACAGCCGAACCGAGCTGGACTGGGCTGTGCACCACGGTCAGATTTCCGTCTGGGCGCCGTCGAAGATGGTTCTGGATGCGGTAAACCATGCGGAACTGGACCCGAAAAACCCGCTGGGGCTGTCCGATTGGCTGGCGCAGGAATTCGGTGCCGGAAAAGTCCGGGTGTTGGGCGGAACGCAACCGGTCGATGCCAAGGATCGTTTCAAGGTCAATGCGCAACCGTCCGACCTGTCCGCCGACAGCTAAGGCGGCCAGTACCCGTGCCAGGCCCGTCAGACGGGCGCAGAGGATGCCTGAATGTCCCAGTTCTACTATCGACCCATCGTTCAGAGCGACGCACTGAAGCCGTCGGCGGCTTGTCCGCTGGCCGGCGGCAGGGCGTGGTTCAGCCATGTCGAGGTCCGTCAGCGCGGTGGCGCCTCGGAGGTCCTGCCGGCCGACGAAGTGCCGGCGGAAACGCTGGTCGCGCTGACTTCGGCCCGCGGACCGGTTTGCGGAGTTTCGCTGGACGTTCCGGTTGTCATGGGCGTGCTGAACGTGACGCCGGACAGCTTTTCGGACGGCGGGGAGCATAATGCCCCGGACCAGGCGATCGACCGCGCAGCAACCATGGTCAGGGAAGGTGCGCACATCATAGATATCGGCGGGGAGTCCACCCGGCCCGGCGCGGACTACGTAGAGACTGAACAAGAGCTTGACCGAACGATCCCGATCATCGGCGCCCTCGGCGAGAGCGGCATTCGCGCGGCGGTTTCGATCGACACGCGCAAAGCCGTCGTGGCGAAGGCTGCGCTGGCGGCGGGAGCGCAGATGTTCAACGATATATCGGCCTTTGGCTTCGATCCCGACAGCCTGCCCCTGGCGGTGGCGGAGCAACCTTTCGTCTGCCTGATGCATGCGCAGGGCGCGCCGAAGACCATGCAGGACAATCCGGAATACAGGGATGTTACGCTGGATGTTTACGACTATCTGCAGGAGCGGGTGCAGGCTTGTGTCGGCGCTGGTCTGGCCAAGGACAGGATCGTGATCGATCCGGGCATCGGATTTGGCAAGACGACGGAACATAACCTGCAGCTGCTGCGCGACCTGTCGATATTTCACGGTCTGGGTTGCCCGATCCTGCTGGGTGTTTCGCGCAAACGTTTCATCGGCGTGATCGGTTCCGCGCAGGAACCCGCCCAAAGGGCGCCCGGTTCAATCGCCGTGGCCCTTGAAGGTTTGCGTCAGGGTGTGCAGATTACACGGGTACACGACGTTTGGCAGACAAAACAGGCCTTTGCCCTGTGGCAGGCCATGCAATAACGGGGGCCATATGGCGCGTAAATATTTTGGAACAGACGGTGTCAGGGGCACGGCGAACAGCTTTCCCATGACAGCCGACATCGCTATGCGGCTGGGGGCTGCGGCCGGACGTTATTTCCGCAAGGACAATCAGGAGCACCGCGTGGTCATCGGCAAGGATACGCGCAGGTCGTCCTATATGTTCGAATATGCCATGACGGCGGGTTTCGCCTCGACAGGTATGAACGTGTTTCTGCTGGGGCCGGTGCCCACGCCCGCGGTGGGCATGCTGACCCGTTCCATGCGAGCCGATGTCGGCGTCATGGTGTCGGCCTCGCACAATCCGTTTCAGGACAATGGCATCAAGTTCTTCGGCCCGCACGGTTACAAGCTGTCGGACAAGGCGGAAGAAGAGATCGAGGCCCTGCTGGACGGCGAAGTTCAGCTGTCCGAACCGCAAAACATCGGTCGCGTGACCCGGATCGACGATGGTCTGGGGCGCTACATCGAATTCGCCAAGACCGCCTTTCCGCGAAAGAAACTGCTGAACGGGCTGAAGATCGTAATCGATTGCGCCAATGGCGCGGCTTACAAGGCGGCGCCGGTCGTCCTTTGGGAGCTGGGCGCCGAAGTCATCCCGATGGGCGTCACGCCGAACGGCTACAATATCAATCTGGACTGTGGCTCTACCCACCCGGAAAACGCGGCCAAGCGTGTCGTGGAGGAGGGGGCCGATCTGGGCATCTGCCTGGACGGCGATGCCGACCGCGTCATCCTGATCGACGAAAACGGCCGCGTTGCGGATGGCGATCAACTGATGGCGTTGATCGCGACAAATTGGGCGGCCTCCGGCAAGCTGGCCAAGAACACACTGGTATCGACCGTCATGTCGAACATGGGGCTGGAGCGATATCTGCAGGGGCAGGGCATCAACTTGGAGCGCACGGCTGTCGGTGACCGCTATGTCGTCGAGGCGATGCGCAAAAAGGGGTACAACCTTGGCGGTGAACAATCCGGCCATGTCGTGATGACCGATTTCGTCACGACAGGCGACGGCCTGATTGCGGCGCTGCAATTCCTTAGCGCAATGATCAAGAGCGGCCAGCCGGCCAGCGTGCTGTCGAACGTGTTCGAACCATTGCCGCAAAAGCTCGAGAATGTGCGCTTCACGAAAGGCACACACCCGTTGGAGGCGGACCTCGTCAAGCAGGCAATTGCCGAGGGCGAGGCCAGCATCGGGTCAAAAGGCCGCCTGCTGATCCGCAATTCGGGGACGGAACCGCTGGTCCGCGTCATGGGCGAATGCGAAGATTCCGCTCTGCTGGATCAAGTGGTCAACGATATTGCTTCCGCTGTGCGGGCCGCGGGCTGATCAGGTCGCTGCCGGCGGACCGAAGTCCATGTCATCGAGCGCGGATGGCGGCACGATCCCGAGGATAATGTCACCTTTCAGGACGGCCTTGCCGATCGGCGGAGCGTTTTTCACTTTTTCCGGGATCATGGGCGTGCGCAATTGCAGCGCCCGGATGCTTGCGGGCGGACGGTAAACGACTTTGCGGTGGGTGATCCAGACGTGGCGGGCCTGCGCTGGCAAAGAGTTTTCGGGCAAGAGAACGATCGTCCCGTCGGTCAAATACAGTGATCCGATCTGCGTCGCGCCGGCGAATTGCCGATCGAGGGGCGGGGTGAATATCTGACCTATGATTGGCACCTCGCCGATATCCAGACGCTCGGCCGCCATCTGAGGAACCTCGGTGCGCAGATCTATCCCTGAGGGTCCGCCTTCACCCGGAATTACGAAATAGCTTATCAGGCTGCGGCGTCCGGAAATCCGCAGGGTCACGCGATCATAGTGCTCCAGACCGTTGCATCCGTCACTGTCATGGGCAAGCGCCGGGAGCGAGGCCCCGGTCAGAAGCGTTGGCGCGGCAAGGCCGGCCAGCAGAAGTTTTGCGTTGAAGTTGCGTCTGTGCATTGTTGCGGTTCCTTCATGACTTGAAGCATCTTAACACAAAATACCGCAGCAATAATATGGTGTCGCTATTTGTATTTCCGCCGCTGGCTGTGCTGGACAATCGCGAGGCTGGTCAGGATCAGCGCCAGAGCGCCGACGAAGCTGGGCGGCAATGCCTCGTTCAGCAGCACGATGCCGAATGCGATGGCCCAGATTGGCACGTGGTAATTCACCATGCTCATGAAGCTCGGACCGGCCGAGTTGATAATCTGGATCAGCAGCAGTGTGGTGACAGCCGTGGGCAGGACGCCGAGGTAGATCATCGCCAGCAGCGGCTGGTCGAAGCGAACGTCGGGAACGCCTTCGTAATAGAGCGCCATCGGGATCATCACAAGCGAGCCGACCAGAAGGCCGCCGGCGCAGAGAGAGATCATGCATTTAGCCGGGCTGATGCGGATCAGGATCGTGCCCGAAGCGTAGCAGACCGCCGCGCCCAGGCAGGCAAGCCGCGCCAGCGGTTCCAGTTTGTCGCCAGTCGGCTGCAGAAAGGTTTCCGGCCCGATCAGAACAAACACGCCAATGAACCCGATAACGAAGCCGATAATCTTCTTCAGGCTCATCTGTTCGCCCGGAACCAGCCAGTGCGCCATCGGCAAAACCAGCAGAGGCACCGCCGCCATTGTCACCCCGGCAAAGCCAGAGGTCACCCGCAACTGGGCCCAGTTCAGCAGTGAAAACGGAACCGCATTGGTGAAAAGCCCCAGCACGATGCAGTAAAGCCAGACGGTTCGGCCCTCTTTCGTTCTGAAGCGCGGCAATCCCGGACCCTTGAAATAGGTCGCCGCGGCTAGGAAGATGGCCGCGATCACAAGTCGTCCGGCCGTCACTGTCACCGGCCCGTATCCGCCGATCGCCAGCTTGGTCGCCATGAAAGATGCACCCCATACAGCGCCGAGAATAATCAGGAATATCCAGTTCCTGGCTGTTGGGTGCAGACGTGACATATATATCCCCAGGCTCACAACGGCCACAGTGCTTTCTACCACAGGTTGCCGCTTGGAAACATAAATAAAGGCCGCAGGTTACCGCGGCCTTAAGAATTTATATAAATTTAGGAGGCGAGGTCAGTTTTTCGACTTGTCGACCATCTTGCCTGCGGAGATCCACGGCATCATGCCGCGCAGTTTCTCGCCGACTTTTTCGATCTGGTGCTCGTCGTTGATTCGGCGGGTCGCCTTGAACGACGGTTGACCAACGGCGTTTTCGACCATGAAATCGCGCACGAACTTGCCGGTCTGGATGTCTTTAAGGACGTCCTGCATGGCCTTCTTGGTCTGCTCGCGCGGCAGGATGCGCGGGCCGGAGACGTATTCGCCGTATTCGGCCGTGTTCGAGATCGAGTAGTTCATGTTGGCGATGCCGCCTTCATAGATCAGGTCGACGATCAGCTTGGTTTCGTGCAGACACTCGAAATACGCCATTTCGGGCTCGTAACCGGCCTCGACCAGGGTTTCGAAGCCCAGACGGATCAGCTCGACGATCCCACCGCACAGAACGGCCTGTTCGCCGAACAGGTCGGTTTCACACTCTTCACGGAAGTCGGTTTCGATGATGCCGGAACGACCGCCGCCGATGGCGGAGCAATAGGACAGGCCGATTTCCAGCGCCTTGCCGGAGGCGTTCTGGTTGACGGCGACCAGACATGGCACGCCGCCGCCCTTGACGTATTCGCCGCGCACGGTGTGGCCGGGGCCTTTTGGCGCCATCATGATCACGTCGACGCCTTCTTTCGGCTCGATAAGTCCGAAGTGCACATTCAGGCCATGGGCGAAAGCAATCGCCGCGCCTTCGCGCAGGTTATCGTGGACGTATTTCTTGTAGGTCGCGGCCTGCAGTTCGTCGGGCATTGTGAACATGATGACGTCGCACCATGCTGCGGCTTCGGCGATCCCCATGACCTTGAGGCCTTCGCTCTTGGCCTTCTTGGCGGAGGGCGAGCCGTCGCGCAGGGCGACAACCACATTCTTGGCGCCGCTGTCGCGCAGGTTCAGCGCGTGCGCATGGCCTTGCGAGCCATAGCCCAGAATGGCAACTTTCATGTCCTTGATCAGGTTAACATCGCAATCGCGATCGTAGTAAACGCGCATATCGTTCTCCTATGCTGTATGTCTTGGGGGTAACCTAGCGGTTTTCGCGGCAATGTATTGTCAGAATTTGACTTTTTTGGCTTATTTGTGTAATTTTCATTCTCATATTTTCTATAATATGGAAAAGTCATGCAAGCACTGGATGACATCGACCGCCGACTGCTGCGCCTTTTGCAGGAAGATGCCTCGCTGACAGCGGGGCAATTGGCGAAAACCGCCGGTATCGGTGCGGCCTCTTGCTGGCGGCGGATCGAACGGATGGAGCGTGACGGGGTGATCAAGGGACGCTCGGTCGAGATCGACCCCAAGGCTTTGGGGTACGAGGTCGAAGTCTCGCTGCGGATAACGCTCGACAAGACCCAGAGCAACGCTTTCGACACATTCATAGCAGAAGCGCGCAAAATTCCCGAGGTCAACGAGATACAGACCTTTCTGGGCCGGGTCGATGTCCGCCTGAACATTCTGGCCCGCGACATGGCGCATTATCAGGAAATCTATCGCGAGCGTATCCTCGCCCTGCCGCATCTGGCCGATATCGAAGCGCTGATGCTGGTGTCCAACGTCAAGAACAGCAGGGGGCTGCCGCTGTGACCGAACTGGACGATCTGGATCGGAAAATTCTGCGCGAACTGCAAAAGGACGGCGGTCTGTCGGCGGCGGCGTTGGCCAAGCGCATAGGCATGTCGCAGCCGGCGACATGGCGGCGGGTCAGGCGGCTGGAAGACGAGGGCGTGATCAAGTCGCGCTACGTGGTGCTGGACGCCGAAAAGCTGGGCTTCGGCGTGACGGTGTTCCTGGGGGTAAAGCTCGCGACCAAAGGACGCGTTTCACTGGCCGATTTCGAACGCGCGATCGCGGCCATTCCAGAGGTTCAGCTGGTGCAGCACGTCCTCGGCCTGTTCGATTTCCGGCTGAAGGTCGTCGCCCGCGACCTCGCCGATTTCGAACGCGTCCTGCGCCGCCGGATCATGACCCTGCCGGGTGTCGGGGATATCGAGGCGAACGTGCTTTTGTCAGAGGAAAAGCTGAACCGTCCGATCATCTGAAGGCTGGTTTCGGGTTGCAATTGCCCTGAAATTACCGGATTTTCGCGGCGACTGATTATTTCGAAGGATACACCCATGACCGCCCTGCTGCCCGATGTCGATCCCGATGGATTGCTGGAGTTCTCCGTCGTCTTCACCGACCGTTCTCTGAACCATATGAGCAAGACTTTTCAAAAGGTTATGCGTGATATTTCAGGCATGTTGAAGGATGTCTACAAGGC
>JBFFQS010000013.1:0-24774 GCA_041573315.1 Amylibacter sp.
AAAGGCGTTCTTGCCGACGATCGCCTTGTTGTACTGCACCGAGAAACCGGAAACCGAGGCCACGCGGCGGCTGATGTTCATGATCTTGGTGGTGTCGATGCCGGTGTAGTACGGCATGATGTCGTTGCGCACGCGCAGCGCCATCACGACTTCTTCCAGCGCCGTGTTCCCGGCGCGCTCGCCCAGGCCGTTGATCGTGCACTCGATCTGGCGGGCGCCGCCTTCGACCGCGGCCAGCGCGTTGGCCGTCGCCATGCCCAGGTCGTTGTGGCAATGGGTGGCGAAAATCACCTTGTCCGCGCCGGGGACCTTGTCGATCAGCATGCGGATCAGCTCGGCGCTCTCGCGCGGGGCGGTGTAGCCCACGGTATCGGGAATGTTGATCGTGGTGGCGCCGGCCTTGATCGCGGTTTCCACCGTGCGGCAGAGGTAATCCTCTTCCGTTCGCGTCGCGTCCATCGGCGACCACTGCACGTTGTCGCACAGGTTGCGGGCGCGGGTCACGGTGTCGTGGATACGCTCGATCATCTCGTCCTGATCCAGCGCCGTGATGTCACGGTGCAGCGGAGAGGTGCCGATAAAGGTGTGGATGCGCGGCTGCCGAGCGTGTTTCACCGCCTCCCAGCAGCGGTCGATATCCTTGTAATTGGCGCGCGCGAGGCCGCAGATGACCGCGTTCTTGCTGCGTTCGGCGATTTCGGACACCGCCTTGAAGTCGCCTTCCGAGGCAATCGGAAAACCGGCTTCGATGATATCGACGCCCATTTCGTCGAGCAGCTCCGCGATTTCGAGCTTTTCCTCGTGGTTCATGGTCGCGCCGGGGCTCTGTTCGCCGTCGCGCAAGGTCGTGTCGAAGATCAAGACGTGGTCTTGCTTGGGGTTCTGTGTCATTGGAATATCTCTGTTTTACTTAGCTGTTCGGAATAAACCGGCGCGGATTTCACCCCCTGAGCGCACGCGCCGTTACCGACACGCTCAGAGGCTGCTAAGTAGAATTAGCGCAACGGCAAAGGCCGCCAGGGGGGCGGTGAACAATTCGATATGTGCGCTCATCAACATGAAAACCGCTTATAAGCCGATTCTCGGGAAAGAAAAGGGCCGATGTGGCCCTTTTGGCATTTTTGAAGCCTCCCGGCGGCGGGCAGACCCTCCGCCCATGGCCCGGATGCGGCGAATTCGCCTCGGTTTGACAGTCGGGATATGCCCTAAGTATCAGAAAATAAGAGATTAATTTAAAGGATATTATCGCCGGGGGCATTTTTTTTGACACGTTTTAAGACTCCGGTAATACTCGCCTTCAAGTGGATTTTTAAAAAGGCATAGAAAACGGGCCACCAAAGGTCCGCTGAGTCACAGTCCACGGAACAGGAGAGAACAGTGTCATCAAAGATAGTCGTCGGCCTTGACGGTAGCGCATCCGGAGAGCGCGCCGTGGCCTATGCCAGGAAAATGGCGAACCTGATAGGTGCATGTGAATTGGTTCTGGTGCACGTGATAGAGTGGTCACCGTACACATTCCAAACACCCGAAGAAAACGAGTTGCGCCACAAGCGGCGCGAGGAAGAGCTTGCTCAGGCCACGAGCCGCATCATCGATCCGGCCGTCGCAGCCCTGAAAAAAGAGGGCTTGGCAGTTCACGGCATTGTCCGGCACGGCGACGTCGCCGACCTGCTGAACAAGGTGGCCGAAGAAGAGGGCGCGGATCAGATAATCATTGCACGGACGTCCGAAGCCGGACTTGTGCAACGCATTTTTGGCTCGTCGACGGTAAGCCTGGTGACGCACGCAAGCGTGCCGGTCACTGTCGTAGCATAAGGAAATCATCATGAAATCATTGAACACAGCGGCCCTAGCCGGGCTTGCGGCATTTGCAGCCGCACCCGCGGCCATCGCGCAGGAAGCGCAAACCATCGACCAGAAAGTGAACGAGGTCTTTGCATCCCTGACCGGACCTTTCGTCGGCCTGATCTTCGCTCCCTTTCCCGGAACAAGTTTTCCGTGGATCGTGATGTGGCTGGTGATCGCGGCGTCGGTCTTCAGCCTGTATTTCGCGTTTATCCAGTTTCGCGCCTTCAAATTGTCGATCAGCATCGTCAAGGGCGACTATTCCGATCCCAACGACGCCGGCGAGGTCAGCCACTTTCAGGCTCTTGCCACCGCGCTGTCGGGAACGGTCGGTCTGGGTAACATCGCGGGTGTCGCCGTCGCCGTGGGTATCGGCGGTCCGGGGGCGACCTTCTGGATGATCCTTGCCGGCCTGCTGGGCATGGCGTCGAAATTCACCGAATGTACGCTGGGCGTGAAGTACCGGAACGAATACGCCGACGGCACCGTTTCGGGCGGACCAATGTATTACATGGCCAAGGGTTTCGCGGAACGCGGCCTGCCGGGCGGCAAGATCCTTGCCATTGTCTTCTCGATCTTCTGTATCCTCGGTGCGCTGGGCGGCGGCAACATGTTCCAGGCCAATCAGGCGCACCAGCAGATTGCCGGCGTTGTCGGTGACTATCCCGGCTGGATTACCGGCATTGTCTTTGCCGCGGTCGTCTTTGCGGTGATCGTCGGCGGGATCAAGTCGATCGCGCGTGTGACCGAAAAAGTCGTGCCTTTCATGGGCATTCTTTACGTCGGCACTGCCTTCATCATCCTGCTGGTCAACTTCGATCAGATCGGCTGGGCCTTCGGACAGATTTTCGCGGGCGCCTTCACCGGTCTCGGCGTTGCCGGCGGCATGGTCGGCGCTCTGATCCAGGGCTTCAAACGGGCGGCTTTCTCGAACGAGGCGGGCGTCGGCTCTGCCGCGATCGCGCACTCCGCCGTCCGGACGAAAGAGCCGATCACAGAGGGTCTGGTGTCCCTGCTGGAACCGTTCATCGACACGGTTGTCATCTGTACGATGACGGCTCTGGTGATCGTGATCACCGGTCAGCTGATGATCGATCCGGCGACAGGCATGTACATGACCGAAGGCGGCTCGATCCAGACCGTTGGCGGCGTGTCCGGGGTTTCGCTGACCTCTGCCGCCTTTGGCAGCGCCTTCAGCTGGTTCCCGTATATTCTGGTTATCGCGGTGATCCTGTTCGCCTTCTCGACGATGATTTCATGGTCCTACTACGGCCTGAAAGCATGGACCTTCCTGTTCGGCGAAGGCCAGAAAACCGAGCTGGTCTTCAAGATCATGTTCTGCGTCTTCGTGGTTATCGGCGCGGCGGCCAATCTCGGCCCTGTCATCGACTTCTCGGACGCGGCGATCTTTGCGATGGCCGTCGTGAACATCACGGCGCTGTACTTCCTGATGCCGATCGTGAAGCGGGAGCTGAATTCCTTCCTCGCGCGGATCAAATCCGGCGAGATCAAGAAGTTCAAGGGCGCGGGCGCACCTGCCGAATAAGGCGCGGCCCTTCCCGAGAAATTGAAAAAGGCGGCCCACGGGTCGCCTTTTTTTGCGGGAATTCGCCGGATATCGGCCTGCGCCGACCGGGCGTTTTACTCCGCCGGAATTCGCACTAGCTTTCCCGTCATGAGCAGCAGTTTCAAAACACTCGATACCGGCACCCGCGCCCTGATCGTCGGTGC
Source organism: Amylibacter sp. (assembly GCA_041573315.1). Classification (GTDB taxonomy): domain Bacteria; phylum Pseudomonadota; class Alphaproteobacteria; order Rhodobacterales; family Rhodobacteraceae; genus Amylibacter. Next base: position 3,577 of record JBFFQS010000013.1, read on the forward strand.
TTCGGGCGGCATCGGCCGCGCCGTCACGCTGGCGCTGGGCGATGTCTGCGGCATGGCGGGCGTCGTCACGGCATCGCGCTCCGCCGACGGTCTGGATATCACCGACGAAGCCTCGGTGCGCGGCCTCGTATCCCGTCTGGACGGACCGTTCGACCTGATCCTGATAGCCACCGGCGCGCTGGAACTGGACGGGCAGGGGCCGGAAAAGACCGTCATGGCGATGACGCCAGAGGCGTTGCGCGCCCAGTTCGACACGAACGCGCTGGGACCGGCCCTGCTGATCAAGCACCTGCACGGCTTGCTGCCGACCGACCGGCGCGGCGTGATGGCGGTGCTCTCGGCGCGGGTCGCGTCCATCGGCGACAACCGCCTGGGAGGCTGGATTTCCTACCGTTCGGCCAAGGCGGCGCTCAACCAGATCGTGCACACTTCGGCGATCGAGATCGCCCGGAAACGTCCTGAAGCCGTCTGCGTCGCGCTGCATCCCGGAACCGTGCGCACGCCGCTGACGCAGAAATACGTCGGCAACAATCCGGCGGTGGAGCCGGCGGAGGCGGCGCAAAATCTGTTGCGGGTCCTGGATGGGCTCACGCCTGAGGACAGCGGCGGGTTTTTCGATTGGCGCGGCGACAGGGTCGTGTGGTGAGCCGCTGATCCGGCCCGGAAAGGCCCGCGCGCCTATTCCTTCAACAATTCGCCCTTGTCCCAGACGCCCTCGACAACCGATCCGTCAGCATTGGTCAGCGTCCCCTGTCCGTGCCGCAGCCCGTTCAGAAAGCCGCCCTGATAGCGCACGTTTTCGGCGTCCTGCGCCATGCCCTGACCGGTGATCTTGCCTTCGACCCAGTCGCCCTCGTAGACGAAGCCGTCGGTCATATCCAGACGTCCCTGACCATGACGTTTGCCGTCACGGAACTCCCCGGTATAGATCGACCCGTCCGAATAATAGGCCACGCCCTGACCGTGACGCAAGCCGTCCTTCCATTCGCCTTCGTACCGGAAACCGTTGGCGTATTGGATCGTGCCCTGTCCGTGGTTGCGGGCGTTGCGGAATTCGCCCTCGTAAATCGTGCCGTTGGCGTAGACCGCGATGCCCTTGCCCTCGATCACGCCGTCGATCCACTGGCCTTCGTAGCTTCCGCCGGCGGCGTATTCGATGCGGCCCTGTCCGTGCGGCACGTCGTTGCGGAATTCGCCGCTATAGGTCGATCCGTCGGGATAGGTCATCTTGCCTTCGCCCGCGATCAGGTCCCCGGCCCATTCGCCGGTGTAGACATAGCCTTGGGCGGTTTTCAGCGTACCGGTTCCGCTGCGCTGGTCATCGACATAAGTTCCGGTGAAGATGTCGCCGTCCAGCTTGGTCAGCGTTCCCTCGCCATTGCGCTTGCCCTCTGCGAACATCCCCTCGTAGACGTCGCCGTTGCCATAGGTCAGCCTGCCCATGCCGGACAGTTCACCGTTTTTCCAGCCACCCTCGTAATGCAGCCCGTTGGCCGAGGTCAGCTGCCCCTGTCCGTCGCGCACGCCGTTGCGGACCTCGCCCTTGTACAGGCTGCCGTCGGCATAGGTGATATCGGCCATTCCGTTCTTCTGGCCCCCGACCCAGTCGCCGCTGTAGCGATAGCCCTGCGGATCGGTCATCGTGCCCTTGCCGTGGTGCTGCGCGTCGAGGAAGCCGCCTTCGTAGACGATGCCGCTGGCATAGACCGCGCGGCCCTGTCCGGTCATCTTACCGCCGGTCCAGTCGCCTTCATAGGTGCCGCCGTCGGCGAAGGTGATCCTGCCCTTGCCCTCTGGCCTGCCGTCGACAAAGCTGCCCTCGTAGACCGACCCGTTCGGATAGCGCGCCACCCCGTCGCCGAGGATTTCGCCATCGACCCACTGGCCGAGGTATTCATAGCCGTTCGGCAGGGTGTATTTGCCGATGCCATGGCGTTTTCCGTCCAGCATCGTGCCTTCGTAGATGCCGCCGGTTTCATACTGCTTGGTGATGATCTCGCCTGATATCTGCGCCAGACCGTAAGGGGCGGAGAGGGCCAGAAGGCCGATCAGGCTGAACGCGAAACGCGCATGCTTTTTGTACAAGTTGTCCCCGGATCGCTCGTCATCCGGCTCCCTAATTCTTCCGGGCGGGTTTTGTGCCCATGACTTGATGCAAAGGTTACGCGCTCGCCCCTTGCCTTTCAATGTTTTTCACGCCAGTTACTTTGCAACGGTAACGCTTCTGGTAGAATGCGGGAATTCGCGCCGGCTTCGGCGCACTAGCGAAGGATGACGGATGAGCGGCAAACTGCGCCTCACACTGGCCCAGCTGAACCCCACGGTAGGCGATTTCGCGGGCAATATCGCCAAGGCGCAGCAGGCCCATGCGCAGGCTGCGGCCGCCGGGTCGCAGATGGTCGCCCTGCCGGAGATGTTCGTCACCGGCTACCAGACGCAGGACCTCGTCATGCGCGACGCCTTCACGCTGGACGCCATGGCGCATGTGCGCAAACTGGCCGAGGCCTGCGCCACGGGTCCCGCAATCGGCATCGGCGGCCCGCTGCTGGAGGATAACAACCTCTACAACGCCTATTTCATCCTGCAGGGCGGGCAGATCATCGCCACGATGCGCAAGCACGAACTGCCCAACACCCATGTCTTCGACGAAGTGCGGCTGTTCGACAGCGGTCACATCTCGGGCCCCTACAACCTGAACGGCATCCGCCTCGGCACCCCGATCTGCGAGGACGCCTGGCATGACGAGGTTTCCGAAACCATGGTCGAGTCCGGCGCGGAGCTGCTGTTCGTTCCCAACGGCTCGCCCTATTATCGCGGCAAGTTCGACCGCCGGATCAACCACATGGTCGCCCGCGTGATCGAGAACGACGTGCCGCTGATCTACCTCAACATGGTCGGCGGCCAGGACGACCAGGTTTTCGACGGCGGCTCTTTCGTGCTGAACCGGGGCGGCAGGCTGGCCCTTCAACTGCCGCTGTTCGACGAGGCCATCGCCCATGTCGATTTCAACCGCGCCGCCGACGGCGGCTGGGAAGCGCAGGACGGCCAGAAAATCGCCCATGTGGACGAATGGGAACAGGACTACCGCGTCATGGTGCAGGGCCTGCGCGACTACATGGGCAAGACCGGCTTCAAGAAGGCGGTGCTCGGCCTGTCTGGCGGGGTGGACAGCGCCATCGTGGCAACCATAGCCGTGGATGCGCTGGGCGCGGAGAACGTGCGCTGCGTCATGCTGCCCTCGGAATACACATCGCAGTCCTCGCTCGACGACGCGGCGGCGGTGGCGAAAAACCTCGGTGTTCGTTACGACACGATCCCGATCACGCAGGCCCGCGCCGCCGTGACCGAAACCCTCGCGCCGCTGTTCGACGGCCTTTCCGCCGACATCACCGAGGAAAACATCCAGTCCCGCCTGCGTGGTCTGCTGCTGATGGCGCTGTCGAACAAATTCGGGTCCATGCTGTTAACCACGGGCAATAAATCCGAGGTCGCGGTGGGCTATGCCACCATCTACGGCGACATGGCGGGCGGCTATAACCCGATCAAGGATCTCTACAAGATGCGGGTGTTCGAAAGCTGCCGCTGGCGCAACGTTAACCATCGCGACTGGATGCTCGGCCCGAAGGGCGAGGTCATCCCGCCCCGCATCATCGACAAACCGCCCTCCGCCGAGCTGCGCCCCGACCAGAAGGACGAGGACAGCCTGCCGCCCTACGCGGAGCTTGACGCCATCCTCGACATGCTGGTCGATCAGGATTTTTCCGTCGCCGAGGTCGTCGCCGAGGGTTACGACCTCGCCACCGTCAAACGGATCGAGCATCTGGTCTATATTTCCGAATACAAGCGCTTCCAGTCCGCGCCGGGTCCGCGCCTGACGCACCGGGCATTCTGGCTCGACCGCCGCTATCCGATCGCCAACAAGTGGCGGGACCGGGGATAGGGGCGACCGGCAACCGCGTCTACCCGCTGCCGTCCGCGCAACACGAGTGGCCGGGAACCACAGGCTCGTGCGCTAATTCCGTTTGTAACCGCAATTCTTTTCGAGGTACGAGATCATTTTCGTCGTCGATCGCGCGTCGTACTTGAACTTGCCGCCGTGGCTGTCCACCACATAGAATGTTTTCGGGCTTTGGTTTTGCCGCGCTTCCAGCAGGCTCGTGATCTTCCGCGAATCGAGGATCGTCATTGGGTGAAAGGCATTTCCCACATCCTCGCTTCCGTGAATCAACTTCACCTCTTCATTTCCGATAACGAGGGTGACGGTTTCATTCGCCTTTGCAGACCTTTTTGCGTCAAAACGCATGATCGACGTGGGGTGGTCCCCACCGCGTGCCGCCAGATATGCGAATGCCGGATCGCGGTTGCCGTAATTCAGATTGACCGCCCAACAAACCCTGGAGCCGTCCTCGTAGTTCGTACGGACTATGTACCACGGTCCGATTCTGGTATTTACAGTCGCTACACCGGTTTCCTTGATATGGTCGGCTTGAGCTGTCGCGGCGACACCAATCGCCAGCAATCCGGCCAGCACTAAATTCATGATACGCATCTTTGGCCCCCTTTATTCAGCTAAATTCAATCAATCGATGAAATTACTATACGTGGCATTTGCTCAGCGTGACTTGACATAAATCAAGCCCGGTCAGGTCTCGCCCGCGATCCACCCGGCGTTCCGGCTCCTCGGTCCACGCTCCTTCTTGCTGTGGAGCGCAATTCGCTTTACCAATTGATGCCGGGCCAAAACGGAGCATGAAATGTCAGTTCTTATCATCTATGAAACAGTCGAGGGACAAACCGGCCGGATCGCGCGATTTGCCGAAGCCGAGGCTCAAAAGGCAGGTCAGGACGTCGTGCTGGTCAATACCGCCGACCAAAAGCAACCCGTCTCTTTCGCCGGTGTGGACAAGGTTATTCTCGCAGCCCCGGTGCACGAACGGCGGCACCCCAAGGCGTTCGAAGCCTTTATCGCCGGCAATCTGGACGCATTGAGCGCGCGGGACACGCTGATGCTCTCGGTCAGCCTGAAGGCGGCTTTCCCCGACAGCATGGAGGAAGCAGAGGACTTCCTGACCGAGATGAAGATGCGCACCGGGTTGAAGCCGGATGCCGAAGCACTTATCGCCGGCGCGGTGCGCAGCAAGAGCTATGACTACTATGCCGCCATGATTATCCGGCATGTGGTGATGCGCGGACAAGAATACGAACTGGAAAACGGCGAGCGCGAATTCACCGACTGGGACGCGCTGCGCGCGGCGATTTCGGCGTTTCTGGCTGCCGACGCTTCCTCCGGTCAAGCGGAAGAAAGTGCTTAGAGCAGCACGCCAGCGCTCAGAGCCGCAATCCCGGCGGGCTGTTTATTGCCCTGAATTGACTTGGCACGTGCTTGGGGCAAGGGTCTGAAACAGCGCTACCGCGTCCCCGCGGCTATCCAGGTCGACGACAGCCATGCATGTATCGCGATTGTCGGGATCATCGGATCTCATCTTTCCCCACCTGCCGTCGCCGCCGCATATCAACCGGTACTGAAGGATCGTGTTCTCCTGACCCCGGCTGAACAGGCGGGGGCACTCACAGACGGTTGCACCTTCGGAATAGACCAGGCCGGCAAATCTGCATTCCGCCGCGTTTGCGGGCTGCGGGCCTGTAAAGGCGGTGAGCGCAAGGACCTGCGATATCAAGTATATAGGACGTCCCCGCATCAGTATGGGCACCAGAAGTAAGGCCTCGAAACGCAGGTACCCTGCGCATCGCCGAAATGGTGATATGTCCGTTTGAACCGTTTCTCTTCAATCCCGAACAATGCGGCCACTTCCATGATCCCGGCATCATCCAGTCCCTTGCTGGCCAGATCACCGAAGTAAATTTTTTTTGACACTACCGTCTTCACCGAATTCCAAGCAGTAGCGGAAAAAGGCCAGTTCCTCTTTGCTGAGTGCCGCGAGGTTGCTGTCGCCGAGCTTTGCCGGATCACTGCAGAACGCATCGAAATCAGACAATGAAGTGATCATTCATCAATCCTTTTTAGCTGTAGTTATGGAGCATCTGTAACCGCACTATTTTCGGTACACGCGCGCGGTGTGACCGTACGTTCTGGAGTGATAACGGGCGCGGTTATTTATGACTGTATAGTCCCCGGAATATCCTCCGATGCGTTTTCTCTCACTCTCGCAGTAAACATAGTAGATTGCGACCTTGTCCTCTCCAGCTTCGAACTCTGCGACCAGTTGATCAGTTACTCCGACTTTATGTTCATATAGCTTTTCGTCGTCTGACATATCTTGTGCTTTTTCCTTTCAATTCCGGTTAAGCGTGCAGGGCCAATCGGTTTCTCAACCGGACGCCTGTTTTCAGGATTCAATCGCGAATGCTTATAAAAAGTTAAAGATCTTGAAAAATCCGGAACAGCGTCGTGCCGACGGGCGCGTCCGCTGCGCGCCTGCCGGGGGTCGACAGTGCTCCGGGTGCTCCTACCGCGCCGCCCGCCATCCTGCCCGCTGCGCCTCGGCCTCGTCGCAAAACCACCGCTCGCCTTTGGCGGTGTTGATCTTGGTGCGGGAATACCATTTCGACCACGGCAAGTGATAGATTTTCCCGTTGTTCGAAATGTTGCCCTTGATGACGCAGTCCTTCCGGTTTTGCGTGTCGGGCCCCGCCGGCTGTTTCCGCGCCGCCGCGGCCCATTCCTGCTCGCGGAACTCCCATGCCGGTTGCGCCGGGCCCTGCCAGATCCCGCGCCCGGCGGCCCGCGCCCGCGCCTGATCCCCGGCATAGGCGTCAGAAAATTTCAGGAAAGCCCACGCCATGCCCTGCGCGACCATCGCGCGGCCCAGATCGGTGCCGCCAGCCGTGCAGGTGGCGATGTCGCGCCCATAGATGTCCCGGCCCAGCGTCTCGCAGGTGACCCGCTTGCCTCTGGTCAGTTTCACCAGCGCCGCGGTCGCCGCCCGCCGCATTTCCATGACTTGCCGGCGGCGGTCTTGCAGCTCTGCGCGCTTTCCGGCGCGTCGATGCCGTTGAGGCGATAGCGGGTGCCGTTCAGGTCCAGCGTGTCGCCGTCGATCACGGCACCGTCGGCTGCGGCGCTTTGGGCAGAAATCAGAACGGCCAGCAGGCCGCAGAGAAGCATTTTCATCACGTGATCCACTCGTTTCTTCATGGTTCTGGACCGGCCCGATCTTAACCATTTGTTAATCATTATTAACGGCCAAAGTGAGGCGGCGGCGTCATACGGCCGGTGCACGCAAATCATACACATGTCATACGCCGTGAAATCGCCGATCGGGGCGAAGGTTAATGCGGGTCTTGGCGTTTGCGCGCCGCGCGTGTAAGAGGAGCGCTCAGACTTCACAGGCCCCGAATCCGCGAGCGCATTCATGACTGCATCCAAGACCGTTACCCGTTTCGCCCCGTCGCCCACGGGATATATCCACGTCGGCAACCTGCGCACGGCGCTGTTCAACTACCTGATCGCGCGCAAGGCCGGCGGGACGTTCATCCTGCGCCTCGACGACACCGATCCGGAACGCTCGAAACAGGAATATGCCGATGGGATTAAAGAGGATCTTCAATGGCTTGGCCTGACATGGGACCGGCTGGAGAAACAGTCCGACCGGCTCGACCGCTACGCCGCGGCGGCGACCGAATTGCGCGCCGCCGGTCGTCTTTATGAATGTTTCGAGACTCCGACCGAGCTGGACCTGAAGCGCAAGAAACAGCTGAACATGGGCAAGCCGCCGGTCTATGACCGCGCCGCGCTGAACCTGTCCGAAGACGAAAAAGCCGCCCTGCGATTAGAGCGCCCGAGCCACTGGCGCTTCAAGCTGGACCACGAGCGGATCGAGTGGGAAGACGGCATCCTCGGCCCCCTCTCCCTCGACGCCGCCAGCGTCTCGGACCCCGTCCTGATACGCGGCGACGGGCAGGTCCTGTACACGCTGGCTTCGGTCTGTGACGACATCGATTTTGGCATTACCCATGTCGTGCGCGGGTCCGACCACGTCACCAATACCGCGACACAAATCCAGATAATTCAGGCACTTGGCGGTAAGCCTCTGTCCTTCGCGCACCACTCCCTGCTGACAGGTCCGCAAGGCGAGGCGCTGTCGAAGCGGCTGGGAACGCTGGCGCTGCGCGACCTGCGCAAGCGCGGCATCGAGCCAATGGCCCTGCTGTCTTTGCTGGCGCGTCTGGGCTCCTCCGACCCGGTCGAGGTCCGTCACTCGATCGATGAGATCGCCGAGAATTTCGACCTTTCCCGCTTCAGTTCCGCGCCGACGAAGTTCGATGTAGAGGATCTGGTGCCCCTGACCGCGAAATACGTTTCCGGCTTGCCCTACGAAGAAGTCGCCTCGGATATCGCGGCCTTGGGCGTGCCGGACGAAATCGCGCCGGACTTCTGGGAAGTGGCCCGCGAGAACATCACCTTCCGGTCCGATCTTGCCGCCTGGTGGGATCTCTGCCGCGACGGTGCCGAGCCCCTGATAGATCCCGAAGACGCCGAATTCGTCGCGACCGCAAAATCCCTGTTGCCGCCGCAGCCCTGGAACGAGACCACCTGGTCCGAATGGACCGCGGCAGTCAAAGAAGCCACAGGCCGAAAGGGCAAGGGCCTGTTCATGCCTCTGCGCAAAGCGCTGACCGGACAGAGCCACGGTCCGGATATGTCGAAACTGATGCCGCTGTTGCGGACGGTCAAGCTCTAGCGCAGCTGTTTTAGACTTTAGAAACCGCGACTTGTGCCGGTTCGACCACTGCTGACACTTCCGCCAGATGCCGGTCGACCAGCGCGGTTTCCGCACGGCTGAGGCTTTGTGCCCGTGCATAGACCGGCGCGGCGCGGTCGTCCCGGACCGGCGTGTCCCAACCCAGGGTCGTGGCAAAAAACGACTCGACGCCCGCTTGTCCGAAAACGCGCAGATAGCCCTGAACAACCACATCCAGATAACTCAGCAGGATGGGTTTCCGGCTGACTACAGGATCGATGTAGTCGGGGTTTGCCTGATAAATCTGTACGACCGTCGGTTGCGACAGGTCGCAGGACAGGGTTCCGTGTTCGATCGGCGACCGGAAATAGGCCTGCTCCCGCAGGTCGAGCGCGGACCAGTTGCCCTGCGGCACCGATGCTATCAGCCCTTGCAGCACACTGTCGCCGGCCGGAACCGCGCTGAGAAAAGAGACGTCCCGCCGCGCCGACGGGAACCATGACCGCTGCCACCCGCGCACCGTGGCGGGGCGGCAGTCTTCATATGCGTGCGTCCGCTGGTTGACCAGAGATCCATATCCGAAAAAGTAATTAGTCATCCTTGCCTACCACGCGATTGGCGCAACCTCTCCCCGGGCACGCGCGGCGAGAATGGTGGCGTTGGTCTGCTCGACCGTCAGAATTCGGTCGTAAGAGGGCGGGTGTGTCGACAGCAGGCTGTTGGAGCCCTGCGTCCGGCGGAAACTCTCCGCCCCGATCAGCGGGTTATATCCGGCGCGGGATGCCAGATGGGTTCCGATCCTGTCGGCCTGCAGTTCGAACTTCTTGGAATAGGCCTGACCGCCGATCACGCCGCCCAGATCGACGCCGGTTTGTGGATCGGCGCCGATAGCGACCATCAGCAAACCGCCGATGAGCGCGCCGGCGGCGGAGTTCGAGACCTTCTGATTGATATGCTGGGCAATCTGGTGACCGGCTTCGTGACCCATGATAAAAGCGATTTCATGGTCGTTCTTCACGGTTCGCAGCATGTTGATGTTGAAGGTGATAACCGGCCTGCCGTCCGGCCCGATCGACTGGTACGCATTGGGCGGCTGTTTCGGGTCGTCCAGAACCTGAAATGTAAAGTCGCAGAACTCTGTCCGGATTTGCGGATAGAGCGACCGGCAGGCGCTTTCGGCGACGGGTTCGACCCGCGCGGCCACGCGGCGATAGTTGGCGGTTGCCAGAGCCCCGGATCGCTGCACCACCGGCTCTTCATAAGGCGTCTGGGATACGGGTGCAGGGTCCGTCGCGACGCAAGCGGTCAGTGCCGCGACCATCGAAAAGAGTGCTAACTGTCGGAACATCGGTGCCTCTGACCTCATTTAGTCGATGATCCATAATCTATGGGAATCATGGCGGAATACTAGCCGTCCCGGTGAATATTTGCGTGATCGGCACGCGATTGCCGTCAGAAACCGGCAGCGCAGGGTTGAAGCGCCGGTGCGATATCGCCTATGTCGGCTGAACAGGACAACATTGGGGATCGCATTGGTCAAAAAGAACGTACAGGCCGTTTTGAACGCTCTGGGCATGGCGGTTTTTGTCATCGACAAGAACCGGACGGTCTTGTTCGCCAATTCGATGGGCCGCAAGCTGTTCGGGAAGGGGCTGACCGGCAAGAGTTTCGATGCGGCGGTGTCTGATGACAATTTCTTGTTCATCTTCGACAAGGTGCTGAACGGGCAGGAGAGCGCCTCCGCGGATATCATGTTGCCGACCACGGTTCCGACGCTCTATCGCGTGACGGTGACCCGGTTTGACGGCGACGGCGGCAATGACTTGTTCCGCGCCGCGGTCAGTCTCGAGGATATCTCGCATGTTCGCGACGCCCAGTTGATGCGCAGCGATTTCGTGGCAAACGTCAGTCATGAACTGCGCTCTCCGCTGACTGCGGTCTATGGCCTGATCGAAACCCTGCAGGGCCCCGCCAAGGACGATCCCGAGGCACGCCAATGGTTTCTGGAAATGATGGAAAACGAGGCCAAGCGCATGATGCGCCTGGTCGATGACCTGCTGTCGCTTTCAAAAGTGCAAGCCGCCGAGCGCCAGCAGCCCGAGGACCAGCTGGACATCGTTCCGCTGCTGGAAAGCGTGGTCAATACACTGGGGCCGGTGATCGACACAGAGGACAAGAAGGTGACGGTGACCTCGACCCAGCTGCGCACCCATGTGATAGGCGACGCCGAAGAGTTGCGGCAGGTATTCCAGAACCTGATCGAGAACGCGGTCAAATACAGCCCGCGCGGCACCGAGGTAAAGGTCTACACCTGCGCCAAGAAAACGGAACCGGGCTTTCTGTGTATCTGCGTCTCGGATCAGGGCGAGGGCATTGATCCGGCCGACATTCCGCGCCTGACGGAGCGGTTCTATCGCATCGACAAGGGCCGGTCGCGGGCCAAGGGCGGCACCGGGCTGGGGCTGGCGATCGTGAAACACATCCTGAACCGGCACCGCGCCAAGTTGAAAATCGAGAGCGAGCCGGGCAAGGGCAGTACCTTCTCGGTATTTCTGCCGCGCGTTGGGCGAAACTGAGCGCAGAAAAGCGTGGATTTCCGCCCTGAACGAAGGGCGGAAAAAGAAACTGCCTTACCGCCGGCGCTTGTCACATAACTGTTACAAAACTTTCATAAATGTTAGACGCTGGCTGGGTAGTGAGTCGCTGTCCAGACGAATCGGACGTTGAAACTTGACCACTTAGGACATGAAAAAATGTTGAAAAAATCCTCCGCTCTTGCTGCACTGGCCATTGGGGCCGCCGCGCTCACAACTCAGGCTGCCGTTGCAAGGGATCAAATCCGAATCGTGGGGTCTTCCACGGTATTCCCTTTCTCCACCGCAGTCGCAGAGCAGTTCGGCAAGACGACAGATTTCCAGACGCCGGTCGTCGAATCCACCGGCTCTGGTGGCGGCTTCAAGCTGTTCTGTTCCGGCGTTGGCGCCGACACGCCCGACATCACCAATGCGTCGCGTCGCATGAAGTCCAGCGAGTTCGAGACCTGCAACGAAAACGGCGTTACCGAGGTCGTCGAAGCGATCGTCGGTTACGACGGTATCGTGGTCGCCAACGCGATCGACGCGCCAGCCTTCGCACTGACCCGCGAGCAGCTGTTTAAAGCGCTGGCCAAGGGGCAGGGCGAGCCGGAAAAATGGTCTGACATCGACCCGTCGCTGCCCGACGAAGCCATCGAAGTGCTTGGCCCGCCGCCGTCCTCCGGCACCCGCGATGCGTTCGAAGAGCTGGTACTGCATGAAGGCGCCAAAGAGGCAGGCCTTGATAAAGAGGCCATTTCTAACCTCGAAGTCCGCACCGACGGCGCTTGGATCGATGCCGGCGAAAACGACAACCTGATGGTGTCGAAACTTGCCGCCAACCCGCATGCAGTCGCCGTTTTCGGCTTTTCCTTCCTCGACCAGAACTCTGACTCGATCAAAGGCGCGACCATCGAAGGCGTGGCACCTGAATTCGAAGCCATCGCAGCGGGCGAATACAAGGTTTCGCGGTCGCTGTACTACTACATCAAGAAAGCTCATGTCGGCGTGATCCCGGGCATTGCGGAATATGCCACGGAGTTCGCCTCCGAAGCGGCTGCCGGTGAAGACGGTTATCTGGTGGACAAGGGCCTGATCCCGCTGCAGGAAGAAGCTTTCGAAGCAAATCAGGACGTGATTTCGAACTTGACGGTCATAACGGCTGACATGCTTAATTGATCCGATAATAAAGGGATTTCCGGGGGCGGTATCCGCCCCCGGTTCCATGAAGAGGGTCGGCTTCCACCGGCCCGTCGGCACTAGAAAAGGGACCAAAGGTGAATAGCATATCTGCCCTAATGCCGGTTTTAGTTCTGGCTCTGGCCGCCCTGTTCTATATCATGGCCCGCGCCCGTGCCCGCACTGTCGCTGCCGGCAATTTCGCGGCCCTGCACTCGCGCCCTGAGCAGCACGGCATGCTTGTGTTCCTGTGGGTCGTGCTGGCGGGCCTGTCTTCTTATCTTGTCATTCTGCTGTTCGGAAACTGGTTCATCACCCACTCGCTGCTCTCCGACATATCCAACGCCAACCCCGACCTGCGCGGGATCGAGGCACAGCTGGTCCTGTCCGATGCCAAGGCGATCGCCAACGGGACTGTCGCCTCGAAAGAGGGCGATCTTCGCTTCGCGATTGCGGAAAGCTACAGCCTCCTGTCCGCGGTTCTGGTCTGGAGCATGGTTCTGGTACCTTCCGCGCTGAGCATCTTTATCGGCCTGCGGCAGGTGCAGTACATCACGCTGGAACGGCGGGCGCGCAACCGGTCAGAGGTCATCCTGCGAGGTTTTCTGTTCGCTTGCGCCACCATTGCGGTTCTGACCACTGTCGGCATCGTCATGAGTCTGGTCTTCGAGACCTTCACGTTCTTTAGCAACATAGGCTGGCGCTTGGACAAGTACCTGTTCGGCACCAATTGGTCGCCTCTGGCAGGTGTGAGCGAAGGCAAGATGGACCCGGATCGGGTGGGAGCTGTGCCGCTGTTTACCGGTACGTTGCTGATTACCGCCATCGCGATGACGGTCGCGGTGCCGATTGGCCTGCTGGCCGCGGTGTACCTGTCGGATTTCGCCAGCGCCCGCGTGCGGGCCTGGGCCAAGCCGATGCTGGAAATCCTCGCCGGTATTCCCACAGTGGTCTACGGGTTTTTCGCCGCGATCACGGTCGCGCCCGCGTTGCGCGGCGCCGGTGAGTCCATCGGCCTGTCGGTCGCGTCCGAAAGTGCGCTGGCGGCGGGGATCGTCATGGGGATCATGATCATCCCGTTTATCTCGTCCCTGTCCGACGATGTCATCAACGCCGTGCCTCAGGCGCTGCGCGACGGGTCGTACGGGCTGGGCGCGACCAAGGCAGAGACCATTCGTCAGGTCGTCCTGCCGGCGGCTTTGCCGGGTATCGTCTCGGCGGTTCTGCTGGGCGTGTCGCGGGCTGTCGGAGAGACCATGATCGTGGTGATGGCCGCGGGGCAGGGCGCGAACCTGACGCTCAACCCGCTGGATGCGGTGACCACGGTTACGGTGCAGATCGTCATGCTGATCACCGGCGATACCGAGGCTTCCACAGCGGCCGGACCGGCCTTCACGCTGGGCTTCACCTTGTTCTGCGTGACGCTGGTTCTGAACATCATCGCCTTGCGCACGGTGCGCAAGTATCGCGAACTTTACGATTAGGGAGCGCTGATATGGTCAAGATGTCCGAACTTTCCAAGGTTCACGACTCGCCCGCGTCGATGGCGCGTCTGCGCAAGCGGCGTGCCGCTGAAACGCGCCTGCGCGTCTATGGCATTCTGGCGATCGTGATCTCGGGTCTTGCCCTTGTTTCGCTTTTGTGGACCGTGGTCGGAAATACCATGGGCGCGGTGACGGAGCACTATATCACCCTGAGCGTGCCGCTGACGCAGGAAGAGATCGATCCCGGCGCAACAGGCGATCCGAACGTGATCGGCAAGGTCGACTTCGGCGGGTTCACCAAGGACCTGCTGCGCGCAAAGTTTCCGAACGTATCGGGCCGGAATGAGAAGAAGGATCTTTACGATCTGGTCAGCGTGGGTGCCGGATTCGAACTGCGCCAGCGCGTCATCGACGATCCGTCACTGGTCGGGCAGACCATCGATTTCCGGTTCCTGGCCTCTGATGTCGCCGACCTGTACCTGAAGGGCTTTTACGGCGAACTGGAAGAGACCCCGCAGACCGCGGTCCTGACCGTCACGCCGGCAGAGAAGAAGGACCATGTAGAGGTCTCGGTCGATCAGCCGGTTTTCGCGGGCGCCCTCGCACTTGTCGGCGAGGAACTGCGCCAAAAAGCCAAGCTGGTGCGGGACAAGGCCGCATTGCAGGACAACGGCGTGCAGGAGTTCAAGCGCCGTCTGACCACGGACATAACGGATGAAGAGCGCGCCGAATACACCAAACAGATCGAAGTCCGGTCGCAGAAACGCGATGAGCTTCTGGCCGAGGCCGATGCGCTGGAGGCCCGCGCCGACAATCCGACGGGCCTCGAGGAACTCGATGACCGGATGCCGTCGATGCTGATGAAGGTGGGTGACGGATGGCTGAAGATGACCGAGCTTGGATTGACTGGCGGTATCGCGCGGGTGATCCTGCCGCTGGACGATGGCGGGCAGGCCACCTCGGCGGACTGGCACTATTACATCAACGATGTGCCGGAAGTGGCGCGCAAGGTCTCCGACGACCAGATCGTCTGGCTTGAGTCGCTCAGGGAACAGGGTGCGGTGAGCAGCAATTTCAACTGGCGGTTCTTTTCCGCCGGCGACAGCCGCGAACCGGAACTGGCCGGCATCTGGGGGGCGGCGGTCGGATCGTTCTGGACGATGCTTGTAACCTTCTTCCTGGCCTTCCCGATCGGCGTCCTGTCGGCGATCTATCTCGAGGAATTCGCCAAGAAAAACAGGATCACCGATTTTGTCGAGGTCAATATCAACAATCTGGCCGCCGTGCCGTCAATTGTCTTCGGCCTGCTGGGCCTCTCGATATTCCTGGGCGTGTTCGGCGTGCCCCGTTCGGCGCCGCTGGCGGGCGGGATCGTTCTGGCGCTGATGACGCTGCCGACGATCATCATCGCCGCGCGGGCCTCGATCCGGGCCGTGCCGCCGTCGATCCGCGACGCGGCGCTGGGGCTTGGGGCCTCCAAGATGCAGACCTCTTTCCATCACGTGTTTCCGCTGGCCATGCCCGGTATCCTGACGGGTACCATTATCGGCATGGCGCAGGCGCTGGGCGAGACCGCTCCGCTGATCATGATCGGCATGGTCGCGTTTATCGTCGATGTGCCGGGCGGGATCACCGACAGCGCGACCGTCCTGCCGGTGCAGGTCTTCCGCTGGGCCGATTTCCCGGAGCGCGCCTTCGAGGCGCGGACAGCCGCCGCCATTTGCGTGCTGCTGGTGTTTCTGGTCCTGATGAACGCGCTGGCGGTTTTCCTGCGCAAGAAATTCGAACGCAGGTGGTAGTGATGAACAAATACTCGGAAATTGACGGGGGCAGACGTGGCCAAGCATAAAAAAATCTCTGAAGAGATCAAGATCACCGCACGCGACGTGAATGTTTTCTATGGCGAAACCCATGCCATCAAGGATGTCGATGTGGACATTCGCAATCACACCGTTACGGCCTTTATCGGTCCGTCAGGCTGCGGCAAGTCGACTTTCCTGCGCTGCCTGAACCGGATGAACGACACTATCGACATCTGCCGTGTCAGTGGTCAGATCCTGATGGACGAGAAAGACATCTATGACCCTAACGTGGACCCCGTGCAACTGCGTGCCAAGGTCGGAATGGTGTTCCAGAAACCGAACCCGTTTCCGAAGTCGATTTATGATAATGTCTCTTACGGGCCCAAGATACACGGTCTGGCGCAAAACAAGGACGACCTCGACCATATAGTCGAGCGCTCGCTGAAACGCGCCGCGCTGTGGAAAGAGGTCAAGGATCGCCTGCACGAACCGGGCACCGGCCTGTCCGGCGGCCAGCAGCAGCGGCTGTGCATCGCGCGGGCCATCGCCACCGCGCCCGAGGTCCTGCTTATGGACGAACCCTGTTCCGCGCTCGACCCGATCGCGACCGCGCAGATCGAGGAATTGATCGACGAGTTGCGCAGCAAGTACTCGGTGGTGATCGTGACGCACTCCATGCAGCAGGCGGCACGGGTGTCGCAGGAAACCTCTTTCTTCCACCTCGGCGTTCTGGTGGAAAGCGGCGATACCGAGAAGATCTTCACAGCGCCCGAAGACGAGCGGACACAAAACTATATTACCGGTAGAATCGGTTAGATTGGAGTACCCAGATGGACAAGACCCATATCGTCAGCAGGTTCGACAAGGAACTGAAAGAGATCGACAGCCAGTTGCAGCACATGGCGCAACTGGTGATCCAGCAATTGGCCGATGCGACCGAGGCCTTGGTAAAGAAGGACGTCAAACTGGCCAAGAAGGTGCGAAAGGGCGACCGCCAGATCAACGATTTGGAAGACCGAATCCTTGAACTGACCACGCGGTTGATCGCCCTGCGCCAGCCGATGGCCGAGGATCTGCGCAGCGCGATCACCACGTTCCGGGTCGCCAGCGATCTGGAACGTATCGGCGACTATGCCAAGACGATTTCCAACCGGACCGCGATCCTCGCCGAGGAAAAGCCGATCAAGTCGGCGACCAAGACGATCAAGCGCATGAGCATCGTCGTTCAGGTCATGCTGGGCGAGGTCATGGAGGCCTATGTCGAGCGCGATCTTGGCAAGGCAGAACACGCGCGGGTTCAGGACGAGGACGTGGACCAGATGAACAGCGCCCTGTTCCGCGAGCTTCTGACCTACATGATGGAAAATCCCCGCAACATCGAGGCCAGCACTCATTTGCTGTTCATCGCCAAGACCCTTGAACGCGCCGGTGACCATGTAACCAATGTCGCCGAGCACGTTTATTTCCTGGTGACCGGCGAGCAGTACGAAAACGAAGTGATTGAAGCGGATTAGTCAGGCCCTACTGCCGCGTTCTGTATACTGATCGGGATATCCCATGGCTGAGAATACCGCCCCTGTAATTCTGGTTGTCGAAGATGAACCGGCGCAGCTGGAACTGCTCAGCTACAACCTGACCAAAGAGGGCTACGAGGTTGTGCGGGCAGAGGATGGCGAGGCGGCAATGCTGCTGGCAGACGAAGTGGAACCCGACCTGATCCTGCTCGACTGGATGCTGCCGAGCACATCGGGCATCGAGGTCTGCCGCCAGTTGAAGCGGCAAAAACACACAGCTTCCACTCCGGTCCTGATGCTGACGGCGCGCGGCGAGGAAGAAGACCGTATCCGCGGGCTGGATACCGGCGCCGACGATTATGTCGTGAAACCCTATTCGATCAAGGAACTCATGGCGCGGGTGCGCTCCATGCTGCGCCGGACCCGTCCTGCGAGTGTCGGCCAGACTCTGGAATACCGCGATATCATTCTGGACCCGGTTCAGCACAAGGTCACGCGCGCCGGCAAATTCATCAAGCTCGGCCCGACGGAATTCCGGCTGCTTGTAACATTACTGGAAATGCCCGGACGGGTCTGGAGCCGGGACCAGTTGCTGGACCGGGTCTGGGGCCGGACGGCGGATGTGGACCTGCGCACCGTGGACGTGCATGTGGGTCGTTTGCGCAAGGCGCTGCGGGAGCATGACAAACGCGATCCGATCCGCACCGTGCGCGGTTTCGGCTATGCGCTGGAGCAGGATTAGCGGTCAGCGGCCCCCTACCAGTGTGGCGGAACTTCGTCTCCGAATACGTGGCTGCCGATGCCGGACGCTTCCTGTTCCCGCGCGCGATCCAGCAGCAGATTCAACCGCTTTTCCATCACGTCGAGCCTCTTGGCCTGCTGCGCCACGACGTCCGAGAGTTCTTCGTTCGCGCGGAGCGCATGGGCCAGTTGCATTTCCAGCTCGTTCAGGCGGTAATCCTGCTTGCTGTCAAGGTCTATCATGTTTTGCCTCTTGCCGTTGACAAGGGTCTCTGCCCCCGTTCCAGTCTTGCTGTTCAGGACCCGGTTCCGCCGGTTGCAGACCATCCCGACCCGCTTGCCCCTAAGGGAGCGATAGGGTAGACGATTGCCAAACGGCCAGGCCGCGCGAAAAGGATGCCTCATCGATGGCAAAAGACAAGAAAAAGAAGGTTCAGAGACCCAAAGCGGCGACGCCAAAAGGGTTTCGTGACTATTTTGGGACAGAAGTGACAGAACGCGCCGAGATGCTGCGCGCCATTACCGATGTCTACCACCGTTACGGTTTCGATCCGCTGGAGACCTCTTCCGTCGAGACCGTAGAGGCGCTGGGCAAGTACCTGCCCGACGTGGACCGCCCCAATGCCGGTGTTTTCGCTTGGCAGGAGGAGGACGGCGACTGGCTGGCGCTTCGCTATGACCTGACCGCGCCTTTGGCCCGCGTCTATGCCCAGTTCCGCAACGACCTGCCGACGCCTTACCGCCGCTATGCGATGGGACCGGTCTGGCGCAACGAAAAGCCGGGGCCGGGGCGGTTTCGCCAGTTTTATCAATGCGATGCCGATACGGTCGGGTCCGGTTCGGTGGCGGCGGATGCCGAAATTTGCTCCATGCTGTCCGATACGCTGGAGGCCGTCGGCATCCCGCGCGGCGACTACATCGTCCGCGTCAATAACCGCAAGGTTCTGAACGGAGTGATGCAGGTCGCGGGCGTTCTGGACCCGTCCGATCCCGAAAAATACCACGACGAGCGAGGCATCGTTCTGCGCGCCATCGACAAGCTAGACAGGCTGGGGCTGGAGGGTGTCCGGGCGCTGCTGGGCGAGGGACGCGAGGATGTGTCCGGTGACTTCACCAAGGGCGCTGGCCTCGGCGCGGAGCAGGCAGAGATCGTCATGGGCTTCATGCAGGCCAAGCGCGATACCAAGGTTGCGACGGTCGCGCGGCTGGCGGAGTTGGTCAAAGGGTCCGAGATCGGCACCAAAGGCGTGGAGGAACTGGAAACCATTTCGGAATTGATGGCCGCTCAGGGCTACGGCCCCGACAGGATCGAGATCGACCCGAGCGTCGTGCGCGGGCTCGGATACTACACCGGTCCGGTCTACGAGGCCGAACTGACATTCCAGATACTCGACGACAAGGGCCGCGAGCGGAATTTCGGCTCCGTCGCCGGCGGCGGGCGCTATGACGATCTGGTCAAGCGCTTCACCGGCCAGGAAGTACCCGCGACGGGGGTGTCGGTCGGCGTTGACCGCTTGCTGGCCGCGCTGCGCGAAAAGGGCCGGATCAAGTCTGTCTCGCATGGGCCGGTGGTCGTCACTGTCATGGATCGTGACCGCATGGGGGACTATCAGCAGATGGTGGCCGAACTGCGCAACGCGGGCATCCGGTCGGAGGTTTATCTCGGCAACCCCAAGAATTTCGGCAACCAGTTGAAATATGCCGACCAGCGCGACAGCCCCGTCGCGGTGATCGAAGGCGGGGACGAGCAGGCGCGCGGCGTGGTGCAGATCAAGGATCTGGCGCTGGGCGCGCGGCTGGCGGCGGAAATCGAGACCACCGAGGAATGGAAAGCGCAACCGGCGCAGATGGAAATCGCGCGCGGCGATCTGGTGGCCGAAGTGCGCAAGATGATCGCGCGGGCGGAAAAGGGACAAGGCTGATGTCGAACGGTCTGCGGACCCGGATCAAGGCGGTCGCGGCGCGGTTGCAGCAGGCGTTCGAGGATGCCGGCGCCGTCATGCGCGAGCCCGACAGCCTGCAACCGGCCGAGGTGCTGCTGGACCTCTACGGCGAGGATATCCGGGCGCGGGCCTATGTGACCCACGATCCCGTGCTGGGCGAGCAGATGCTGCGCCCTGATTTTACGGTGCCGATCGTACAGATGCACATGGCAGAGGGCGCGGAACCGGCACGCTATACCTACAACGGGCCGGTCTGGCGCAAACAGCTTGCCGGAAGCGCGCGCGGGCCGGAAAACATTCAGGTCGGGTTCGAGTTGTTCGACCGCGAAAACCCTGCCGCGGCGGATGCCGAGGTGTTCGCCCTGTTCAACAGCCTGCTGGACGACTGGCGCGGTTTCGGAACCATTGCCGTGGCCACCGGCGACATCGGCATTTTGCAGGCCGCCGTGCGCGGGCTTAAGACGACCGATCGCCGCAAGGCCGCCCTGCTGCGGCACCTGTGGCGTCCGGCGCGGTTCCGGCAGTTGCTGGACCGCTTCGGCGGGCGCTCTCCGGTGCCGGAGGGCCGCGAGGCGCTGGTCGCCGCCGCCAAACAGTCATCGCCCGAGGCGCTGGTGCGCGAGGCGGGGCCGCTGGTCGGGTTGCGCACGGTTGAAGAGATCGCGGCGCGGATCGTCGATCTGGCGGAAGACCTTGCCGAAGCGCCGATTTCGACCGAGGAATACGACCTGCTCGGGCAAATTCTGTCGCTGAACTCCGGTTCCGTCGCGGCGTTGGAAAGCCTGCGGTCGTTGCAGGCCGAAATGCCGGTACTTGAGGCGGCGGTTGACCGCATGGCGGCGCGGCTGGATGCGCTGTCGGCCAAGGGGATCGACGTCGAAAACCTGCCTTTCGAAGGCAAGTTCGGGCTGACCGCGATGGAGTATTACGACGGGTTCGTCTTCGGGTTCTATGCCGAGGGCCGCAAGGATATACCGACGTTGGCCAGCGGCGGGCGCTATGACGCGCTGACGCGGGTTTTGGGGCAGGGACGCTCCATTCCGGCGGTTGGCGGGGTGTTTCATCCGGAGGCGCTGGTGGCGCTGTCAGGCGGTGCAAAATGAGCGCGTTGAAACTGGGGGTGCCCTCCAAGGGCCGGCTGCAATCGCTGACCATCGACTGGTTCGCGGAGCGCGGCATCGAGCTGGCGCGGAGCGGGTCCGAGCGTGAATACGCGGGCCATGTGGTCGGCATGAACGACATCGAACTGGTGCTGCTGTC
>JBFFQS010000014.1:0-24530 GCA_041573315.1 Amylibacter sp.
CATAGGCGAGCTTGTCGCGTTCCGACATCCCGGCGACCCAGAACCATCCTGCCAACGCAACCGTGGCGGCAACCAGAATGGCAAGGATTACGCGCTTGCGCCAGCCATGCGTTCGGGCCTCGCCCAAGACCTTTTCGATGTCGGGTTGCTCGGGTGCCACGAAAAGATTCCCTTGTTGATACCGGGTAAAGCTACAGACCGGCGGACCGCCTTGCTTTGACTTGTGTCAAGGTATTGCAGGTCACCCGGCACTGCATGCCGAATTCCGGACGGTGAAATAGATGCCGGTCAGTGATGTATTTTGCCCCTCAGGCCAATTTTCAGGCTGCGACCCGACTGTGCGGTTCCGAGGTCAGGCCCGAAGGCCGTCGTCAGGTTGCCACGCGCTTTCGATAAGCGATGACGCGCATCAGGGCGGCGGTCAGTGTGTTTGAAAGATTGGGGCCCTTGGCCAGCCCGATGAACTCGTCATCGTCGCTGGAGTCGGAGGCCCTCAAAGTGCAGTGCCAGTGACCGTCGGGTTCGAGCGCCTGTCCCCGGAAATGGATCGACCACCCCGGCGCCAGTTCGTCCACAAGGTGCAGCAGGGGATCAGTCGATGTGACGTCGGATGGGGCAAGAGGCGCCTTGTCGCTCGCATCGGGCAGAAAGCCCGAGAGTGTCGCCGCCACGCTTTTGGCCAGATCATCGTCGAGTTCAGTCATGGCCTCGATCCGCTCGGCGAGTTCCTCGAGCTGACGCGAAGTTGTGGTCATTTTCTTCTCCTTCTGACGATGTGTTCCATTCCGCGGACCCGGAGACGTCGCGGGCCATGCGATCTGAATAGGCGAGCCGCCGCCGCTTCGCCTTGACCCAGATCAAGGCGCTGGGCGGTAAAGTCTCCCAAGATCGCGCCAATCCAAGAACTCAGGAAGAGCAGGAGCAAGATATGGCCGCACTGGACCGCAACCTAATATGGTTCGAAGATGTTTCGCGAGGTGACGTAGGTTTGGTGGGCGGCAAGAATGCGTCCCTAGGCGAAATGACCGGTACGTTGAAGTCGCGCGGCATTCGGGTGCCGGAAGGTTTCGCAACCACAGCAGACGCGTTTCGGTCATTTTTGCGTGCCAATGACCTCATTGCCGTCATCGCGGACCAACTTGATGCGCTTGCCAAGGGCAGCACCAGTCTTCACGAGGCGGGAGCCGGGATACGGGCGGCCATTGTGGCAGGAGACTGGCCGTCGGGCATCGAGGCGGATATCCGCGCCGCCTATGAAGAGCTTGGTAAACGTATCGGTCACCCCGACCCCTCCGTCGCGGTCCGGTCAAGCGCGACCGCCGAAGACCTTCCCGATGCCAGTTTCGCCGGCCAGCAAGAGACTTACCTTAATATCAGCGGCGCGGATGCGCTTCTGAATGCCTGCCGGCGCTGCTATGCGTCGCTGTTTACTGACCGGGCGATCACCTATCGCAAGTTGAAGGGCTTTGACCACGAGCAGGTGGCGCTGTCCGTGGGCGTGCAGATGATGGTGCGGTCGGATATCGGCGGTTCGGGCGTGATGTTCTCGATCGATACTGAGTCGGGCTTTGACAAGACCGTTCTGATAAATGCCGCATGGGGTCTGGGCGAGACCGTGGTGCAGGGTGCTGTCGATCCGGATGAGTACCAGGTCTACAAACCCTTTCTCGACAAGCCGGACCTCGTTCCGATCCTCGCCAAGTCGCTCGGCGCGAAAGAAACGAAGATGATTTATTCCAAGCTGGCCGAGGGGCCGACCCGGACCGTGCCGACCGCGAAGGCCGAACGGGAAGCCTTTGTCCTCAAGGACCCGGAGATACTTGAACTTGCCCGCTACGCCTGCATCATCGAGGACCATTATGGCCAGCCGATGGATATGGAATGGGCCAGGGACGGCGAGACGGGCGACTTGTACATCGTTCAGGCGCGGCCCGAGACGGTGCAGTCGCGTTCGGATGTCGGCGCGCTCAAGACCTACAGCCTGAAGTCTGCCGGGGACAAGATTATCGAGGGGCTCAGTGTCGGTGAGGCTGTGGCGACGGGTGAGGTTTGCCTTTTGCAATCCGCCGCAGATATCGATCGTTTCGTCGATGGCGCGATCCTTGTCACATCGACGACCGACCCGGACTGGGTGCCGGTCATGAAGCGCGCCGCGGCGATCATCACCGATCATGGCGGGCGCACCTCTCATGCTGCCATCGTCAGCCGCGAGCTTGGACTTCCCGCGATTGTGGGAACAGGGAACGCGACGCATTTGCTGCATGACGGACAAGAGATCACGGTGTCCTGCGCCGAGGGCGATCACGGCTATGTCTATTCCGGTATCGCGGAGTACGAGGTTACCGAGGTCAAGCTGGGCGAAGTCCCCAAGACCCGCACCGGCGTAATGGTCAATCTTGCCGACCCTTCCGCCGCGGCGCGGTGGTGGCGGCTGCCGGTTGACGGGGTCGGGCTGGCACGGATGGAGTTTGTGATCAACAATGCGATCCGCGTCCACCCGCTGGCGCTGACGCGTTATGATGAGTTGCGCGATGATACCGTGCGCGCGGAAATCGACCAGCTGACCCGCGGTTACGCGGACCGGCGAGACTATTTCGTCGACAAGCTCGCCATGGGTCTGTCGCGTATCGCGGCCACCTGGTATCCGCATCCGACAATCATACGGATGAGCGATTTCAAGACCAACGAATACGCCGAACTGCTAGGCGGGCGCCAGTTTGAACCGCAGGAGGAAAACCCGATGATCGGGTTCCGGGGTGCCTCGCGCTACTATTCGGAGGCTTATCGCGATGGCTTCGCGCTGGAGTGCCGGGCGATCCACCGGTTGCGCGAAGAGATGGGTTTTCGCAATGTCGTCGTGATGATCCCGTTCTGCCGGTCACCGGAGGAGGCAGACAAGGTTCTGGCCGAAATGGCCGCCAACGGGCTCGAGCGGGGCGTCAACGGTCTTGAGATCTATGTGATGTGCGAAATTCCCTCGAACGTGATCCTCGCGCAGGAGTTCGCCAAGAGGTTCGACGGGTTCTCGATCGGATCGAACGATCTGACGCAGCTGACGCTGGGTGTCGACAGGGATAGCGAGGCGCTGTCCGACCTGTTCCGGGAACGGGACGCCGCCGTGCTCTGGATGATCGAAACCGTGATCAAGCGTGCCCATGAGGTGGGTGCGAAAGTCGGCCTGTGCGGGCAGGCGCCCAGCAACGATCCGGACTTTGCACGCCTTCTGGTCGCCGCCGGAATTGACACGATTTCGGTCACGCCGGACAGTTTCCTGGCCGTGAAAACGAACGTCGCCTCAGCCGAGAAGGGCAAGGGCTAAAACCTAATACAAGGCCTTCGGGCAGGGACTGCGATCCTGAGCCTATGGCGGCCAATCGGTTCTTTACCGGAGGCGCGAACTCACTCGGTCTTCATTCGGTTTTCGCCGAACTTGAACAGCAAGGTGATCGCGCCTGCCATCAATAGGTAAAGAATGGCTGAGTATGCGTAGACTTCAAGGTTGTAGCTGCGCGCAAACACGGTTCGCGTTTGCCCCATCAGATCCAGTACGGTGATCGTGGAAACCAGCGCGCTGCCCTTCATCAACAGAACGACTTCGTTGCCGTAGGCAGGCCAGGCAATCTTGAACGCTTGTGGCAGCATGATGTGGAACATGGACTGGAACCATGTCATGCCCGCCGCAACGGCGGCTTCCATCTGGCCTTTGGGAATATTGACCAACCCTCCGCGCAGGATTTCGGAGACGTAAGACCCCGTATTCAGCGTCAGGACGATCAGGCCGATGGTCCAGCCATCCTTGAAAAGCGGCCAAAGCAAGCCAAGGTTGTCGGCCCCGAGACTGCCGATGCCGAAATACACGATCCACAGTTGAACCAGCAGCGGCGTGCCGCGGAAAACATAGGAGTAGACAAAGGCGGCATTTCTGAGAATCCGGTTGGACGAAAGTCGTGCAAAGGCCACCGATATTGCGATCAACAGGCCGAGAGAGCAGGACAGCACCAAAAGCTCTATGGTGACGAACGTTCCGTCTACAAACCTCGGGCAGAACTTGGCGAAGGAGTCAGGCGATATCGGTCCCACCACGGCGCAGGTTGCATCGGAAACCGCATATTTGGCTGTTTGATAAAAGCTCACTGGCTCACCACACCTTTCTGCGCGGATTTTTCAGCCTTGTCCCGCAAGATGTCTGACAGAGCCGTCAGGCAGAGATAGATCAATCCAGCCGTGACAAAGAACATAAGAGGGTTGGAGGTAGACTCGCCTGCCACCTTGGCAACGCGCAAAAGTTCATCGAGGGCAATCACGGCTGCCAGGGACGTATCTTTCAGCATGACCATCCACAGGTTGCCCAGTCCCGGGATCGCGAACCGCCAGAGCTGTGGCATGCGAATACGCATAAAACCCTGCATTTTTGTCATGCCAACGGCTTCTGCCGCCTCCATTTGACCGGGGGGCACCGAAAGGTAGGCCCCCCTGAAAACTTCACAGCTGTACGCCGCAAAAATCAATGAAAGCCCCGCGACGGCGGCAGCAAATTTCGGCACCGCGATAGTGGCCTCGGACCCAAGCGACGCAAGCGCCGAGTTGATAAGCTGTTCGGATCCGAAAAAGACAAGCAGGAGGATGAGGAACTCCGGCACACCGCGCACGAAGAGTGTGTAGGCCTCGGCCAGCCAACGCAAAAGCGCAAATCTGGACAGCTTCAAGATCGCCAGCATCAGTCCAAGGGAAAAGCCCAGGGCAACCGAGCACAGCGCAAGCTGCACGGTTATGACCGCGCCCTTCAGAAGGTCGTCGCCCCAGCCGGTATCCCCAAAAGACAGAAGTTCAAACATCTAGGTGGCCTCTTTGGAAAAGGGGGCCGCTGGCCCCCTTGATTAGAAGATATCGATTAGAAGATATCGACGCCGAAGTATTTATCTGAGATTTCCGCGTAAGTGCCGTTCTCGCGGATAGCGGCCAGCGCCTTGTTGAACGCCGCTTTCAGGTCGTCCTCGCCCTTGCGCAGCCCGATGCCGATCTTGTCATCGATATCGATCTTGCCTCCGACCATGCCGAACCCGGGATTTTCTTTCATCCAGTCGACGGCCGGCAACAGGTCCGAGACCAAAGCGTCGATCCGGCCCGATTCCAGGTCGGAATAGGCAGCGGTCTGCGTGTCATAGAGCTTCACGTCACCGCGGGCGCCTGCTGCTTCCTCGGCCCATTCGGACGCAACGGTCGAGCGCTGGGCGCCGATGGCCTTTGTCGCAACGTCTTCCATCATGAACCCGGATCCGTCTTTCGCGATCAGGGCGATGTAGTTTGAATAGTACGGGTCCGTGAAGTCTATCGACTGCAGGCGCTCTTCGGTAATCGACATTGATGCGATGATTGCGTCGTATTTATTGTTCACAAGACCGGGAATGATACCGTCCCAGTCCTGTGCGACGATGACGCAAGTCTGCTTCATCTCGGCACAAAGTGCTTTTGCGATATCGACGTCAAAGCCGATCAATTCACCAGCTGCGTTTTTTTCGTTGAAAGGGGGGTAGGCGCCTTCGGTTGCGATCCGCAGATCGTCTGCGTGGGCCATTCCCGCAACACTTAAGGCAATGGCGGTCGCCAATGCGCTGATATTGAGTTTCATCTTTTTCTCCTTGTTGACGGTGTGTTGGTCAGAGAACTTTGCTCAGAAATTTCTTGCAGCTCTCTGTTTGCGGGGATTTGAACAGCTCTGACGGATGTCCTTGCTCCCCGATTTTGCCTTGGTCAAGAAAGACCACGTGGTTGGATACCTCTCTTGCAAAACCCATTTCATGGGTAACGACTATCATGGTGCGACCTTCATCGGCCAGATCCCGCATCACCTGCAGGACTTCGCCGACCATTTCCGGGTCCAGCGCGGATGTCGGTTCATCGAACAGCATCACTTTCGGGTCCAGGGCCAAGGTTCGGGCAATTGCAACACGCTGTTGCTGTCCTCCTGACAGCTGGTTCGGATACGCATCGCGTTTCGCGGCAATTCCCACCCTTTCCAGCAGGCGTTCAGCGTTTGCGCGCGCATCGTCTTTTGAGCGCTTCAGGACCCGAATGGGCGCCTCCATGATATTTTCGATAACGGTCAAATGGCTCCACAGGTTGAAGCTTTGAAAAACCATTCCCAGGCTGGTCCGAATGGCGCGCAGCTCTTTTTCAGAGGTGACTTTTCGAACGCCATTCTTGGGCTCGGACAACGGGAGCCTTTTACCGGATATATAGATCTCTCCGGCGGTCGGCATTTCCAGCAGGTTCATACACCTCAGGATGGTTGATTTGCCTGATCCCGAAGCCCCTATAAGGGAAATCACGTCGTGTTCTTTAGCTTCCAGAGAAACGCCCTTGATGACTTCGATGGGGCCATAGGACTTGTAGAGGTTGTCGACCTTGATTATAGCGCTATCGGGCATGCGAGAACTCCTTCTGCAGCTTTCTTGCAATACTTTTTCCGGAAATTAAAGAATTTTCGGAAAACCTGTCAGACGATAAGAGCTGCTTCATCTTCCGAGTTTTGTCGCAGTCAAGGCTTTTGGCGCGAAAATTCTTGGAACTTCCGATTGGGAGGTCTTATGAATAAGCTGCTTTATTCATTTATTTTTTTCCTGGCTTCTGGCGGTGTATAAGGCTTGGCCAATGATCTTGAGAAGGCGCGCGATTTCCATTTGCGATCCAACGCCGGCGGCGGAAAGTCCGTTCAGGCATCGTGGTCGGCTTCGTGCTGTCTTGTATGATGCAGAAACTCGCGGATGTCGGTGGTGTGTTTCGTGGTCAGAGACACGTAGACCAGTGACATGTTGGTGCGTTCGGTGACCATACCGCCGGTGTAGGGCAGGTAGCTCAATTCGCGCGATCCGAATGAAGGCGAGGCGGTTCCGACTTGCCACTCCGTGGTCAGTGAAACGTCCACAAGCTTCATCGACAGGCCGTCGGTCGGTCCCTTGATTTCCAGCGGAACGCCCGCGATCCGCAGATAGGACATCTTGTCCTTGGCCGAGACGAAACCGTCTATGAACTGCTCCGTGAGAAGCTGAAGTTCAGCGGCTTCGTCGACCGAGTGCATATGGCTGTGCAGATGGTCTTCGTCCGGCTGGTTATGGGTGTGCGGGTGATGGTGGTGATCGGTATGGTCGTGGGGCATCACTTGCGGCCCTTGAAAGAGGTGGACCAGCGCTTGCCGTCGCGGGCTTCGTCGTAGTCGCCCATCGGCAGGCTTACCGGCTTGTCGATGTGCCTCTTGTGCTTGCCGAGCGTACCGTTGGACACCATTGCACCCAGAACGTCGACGATGACGCGGGTGCCCATCAGGGCGGTGATTTCGGACTGGTCATAGGGCGGCGAGACCTCGACCAGTTCCATGCCGCAGATGCCCTGCGCGGCCACCTTGCTGGCAAGGGCCAGCGCCTCGCGCGGCAGGAAGCCGCCCGGTTCCGGCCAGCCGGTGCCGGGCACGAAACCGCAGTCGATGCTGTCGATGTCAAACGACATATAGACCATGTCCACGCCGTCCCAGGCCATCTCCAGCGCCATTTCGGCGGTTTTGTCTATACCCATTTTTTCCATGTCGGACATGGTTATGATATTGGTTTGTCGTTCGCGGGCGACCTTGACGGCCTCGCGCGGCACCTGCCAGCCGCCAATGCCGACCTGAACGAGGTTCTTGGCGGGTACATTCGGCAGGTTCGTCGAATGAAACCAAGGCGTTGTGTGCATGCGTTCATCCAAGTCCTTCTCCTGAATATCGGCATGACGGTCGAAATGTACGATGCCAATTTTTTTGGATGTGCATTCGGCAATCCCGCGCACGCAGGGAAAGCCTATGGAATGATCGCCGCCTATTATGATCGGCAGGGAACCGGAGCTGAACACATGGGAAACGGCGCGGCTGATCTGGTCGAAGGTCTTTTCGATGTTGCCGGGAATGGTGAAGATGTCGCCGGCGTCGCACAAGCTCATCTCCTCGCGCAGATCGACGCCGATCTCATAATTGTAGGGGGTATAGAGGGCCGAGATCTTGCGCACGCCCTGCGGCCCGAACCGTGTGCCGGGACGATAGGTCGTGCCGCCATCGAACGGGGCGCCCAGAACCGTGGCGTCATATTGGCCGACCTCGGTCACGTCCTCGGTATAGGGCGCTTTCAGAAAGGTGTTGATGCCCGCGTAATGGGGCAACTCGCCCCGCGCGAAGGTGGGAATGTCGCGATCCTCGATGCTGTCGGCGGCGGTCAGGCCCATGCGCAGCGCCCAGGCTTTCTCCTTGGCCCATTCGCCTTCGGGGATATCCTTTTCAGCCTGCATCGCCTTCCAGCCCAGTAATTGGCTGAGGTCCGGATGGTGATAGCGGCGGTCGTCGCGGCGCATGTCTTTCGGATGGTGTGAGCGGCTTCTCCGGTTCTGATCGAAAAACATTATGCTACTTTCTCCTTGATTTCTTGATAGGGTATGCCGCCATTGCGGGCATCGAAGTCGTATGTGATCGTCGCGCCATAGGCGTCGGGTTCGTGCTGGTCCCAGCGAACCTTGTCGAAAACCAGAACACGGTCGCCCAGCTTGAAGGCCTCTTCAAGATCGTGGCTGACCATGAAAACAGTCATTTTGATTTCCGTCTGCAATTCCAGCAGGAAATCATGCATAGAACTGCGTGTTCCCGGATCCAGTGCGCCGAACGGTTCATCCAGCAACAGTATTCGCGGTTCTGCTGCGAGCGCCTGCGCAATCGCCAACCGCTGCTGCATCCCGCCGGACAGGGCCGAAGGGTAGTTGTCGGCCACATGCGACAGGCCGATGCGTTTCAGGGCCTCGTCAGCACGCTCCCGCGCTTTGGACTTAGCCTTGCCGGACAGCCAGCCGAATGAATTCGCGCCGAGGCCCCGCGCGGCGATCAGGTTGTCGCGCACTGTCATATGCGAAAAAACCGAGTATTTCTGAAATACGACGCCACGTTCGAGGTTGGGCTCGGTGGCGGGTTTGGCCCCCGCGACCCGTATTTCGCCTTTCGTTGGCAACTCTTGGGCCAGCAACATCCGCAGGAAGGTGGACTTCCCGCAGCCCGACGCGCCGACCAGAGAGACGAAGCTTCCTTCGTCGACATCGAGGTTGATGTTTTCCAGTATTGGACGGTGGTCGTAGGATTTGAACAATCCCCTTACGGTTACAAAGCTCATAGCCCGTCGCTCCCCGCCCACGGGAAAAGGCGCTCCGACAACATCTTCAGCAGAAGGTCGATCAGGAAGGCAAGCAGCGTGATCCACGCCACGTAAAACAGTATCACGTCCATTGCCAGATAGCGCCGCACCAGAAAGATGCGGTATCCCAGCCCGGCGTCAGACGCGATGGCTTCCGATGCGATCAGGAACAGCCATGCCGGACCCAGCGACAGGCGCACCGCCTGTATCAGCCGCGGCAGGATCTGGGGCAGCGCCACATGCAGCGTGATTGCAAGCGAAGATGCCCCCAGCGTTTGCGCCTTGACCAGCATTTCCTGCGGGATTTCCAGAACGCGCTGGGCCATGTCGCGGATCAGGAACGGTGTGATGCCGATGGCGATCAGCGCGATCTTGGACGCTTCGCCAAGGCCGAACGTGATGAACAGGATCGGCAGCAGGGCCAGGGGCGGCACCATAGACAGCACGCCGACAAATCCCGACAGGGCCGATCTGGCGAAAGGCAGCAAGCCGATTGCCAGACCGCTCAGAAGCGCGATCGTAGTGGCCAGCGCCACGCCTTGAAGCAAACGCAGAAGGCTTAGACGTGTATCTTTCCAGAACAGAATCTCTCCGGAGCGCTTGTCGGGCTCAGCCACCAGCCGCTGCGCAGTCGACATGATCTGGGCCGGGGCAGGCAGCAGTTTATCCTTCGGGTTTTCCGCTCGCCGAATATCCGACGCGATGCTGTAGGCCACGACGACCAGCAGAAACGGGATCAGCATCAGGAACATGCCGAGCGTCCGCGATGGTTTTCTGTTGATGATGCGCATGACGGGACTCCTGATAAGTGCCTGCCCCGGTTGGTGCCGGGGCAGGGGGCTTCCTATACCTGACCGTCGGCGGCCATTTGCATGAAGCTGGAGTCAAACCGGAACCTGATGTTCTCGGGGTCGCCGGTTGTCACCCCGCCGGGGTAAGAGACACCGACATAATCCGCCGATGGCGCGCCTTCGCCCAGTATGCCTTTGTCGAACAGGAATTCTGCGACATTGACCATGGTTTTCGGCAGGGCGTCGCTTTCGACGAATGCGACGGCATCGGCCGGGTTGAAGAACATCTCGGTGGACGCAAGTTGCGCATCATAGCCGGCAAGATCGGTTCCGGAAGCGATGCCCATGGCTGTGCGGGCCTCGATGCCGGCTTCGGTGTCCTGAGACATCACCGACATTAGTTCGTACCACGCGCCTGTGACGGCCTTGCCGAAGTTCGGATTGTCGTTGAGGGTTTCGGTGTTCACGACCATCAGGTCGATGATCTCACCGGGAATGTCAGAGCTGTCGAACAGCTTTGTGGCGTCGGGGCCAGCCATAATTTCGGAAACCAGCGGGTTCCACGTGACAACGGCTTCCACGTCATCCGTTGCATAGGCGGCGATCATGTCGGCGTCGGATGTGTTGATCACGCCTGCCAGATCGGACTCGGACAGGCCGACGCTGTTTAGCCCGCGCGCCAGCAGGTAGTGCGAAACCGACAGTTCCACCAGGTTGACCGGCTTGCCCTTCAGAGAGGCAAGGTCACCGCCGCCCTTGGTGATGATCGCGTCGTTGCCGTTGGAAAAATCACCTACGATCAGCGCGGTGGTATCAACGCCGCCGCCCGAAGGGATCGACAATGTGTCCATATTGGTCGCGGATACGCCGTCGAATTGTCCGGCGGTGTAGAGGTTTATGGATTCAACGTAGTCGTTGATCTGCACGATATCGACGTTAATGCCATATTTGTCGGCCCATTTATCCATGATGCCGCTGTCTTCGAGGTAACCCCATGGCATCCAGCCGACATAGATCGACCATGCCAGCTTGAAATCGGTTTTTTCTTCTGCCAGCGCCATGCCGGAGGACAACAGGCTTGCAGTAATACTAATCGCGGCGATTGTTCTTTTCATAAAGAAACTCCCGTTTTGCTTTAAATTTAGGTTGAACCGCTGGCGATAGAGAGAGGCGCGGTCAAACCGTGCAGTGCTCTCCCGGGATTTTGCCCCGCCGTGTACTGCAAGGATTTCGCCTTGCAGCGGTGTCTCTCGGACCAGACTTTTCGTTGTGCGAAAACGGAACCCTAGACACCCTGCCTGATCAGTAGAAGTGACGTTTTGTCATTCATCATAGTAATTATTTGGAGGAAATGTGCGTTTTGAGCTGTAACGACTAATTTTTGTGCAAGCCAGCGGATTTGACCTAAAAAGCAGCGATATTGAAAAATTGTATTACCGCAATTGGGCCGGTTGTCAGCAGACACCCGGCTTACGCGGGCAGGGCGGCGGAGCAACGGCTTCGAGAAAGAAACCGCCCGTTCAGCCAAGTCAAACCGTATAATCCCACGGTTATCTTAGATCATGCGCCCGAATTTCTGACCAGCCAACCGACTACGTCCGTCAGCTGCTGCGTCATCGCCATATCGAAGGCGGCGACCACCACCTCCGCGGATGTGCCTGATGCCGGCATCGAGTTTGTGAAACTGCGCGAAGAAATCACGGAACCATCCGTGTCGCGCAACAAGGTCATGGTCGTGTGAATGACGACGGTGACTCCTTCGGCGCCGACCTCGGCCTGAAAGGCCCGCAGATCCGTAAGTAGAACGTAATCCGGCGCCGGCCCCGATCCCGCTTCGGTCACCAGCGCGAACCGGCCTGAATTGGCGAGCGACCGCACCAGCAAAAGCTGTACATGTTCGTTGGTTTCATCGACCCACCGCGATCCCGGCAGGGATTGTACTTCGTTAGGAGTGGGCTTGATAACGATCCGGTCGCTGGTTAATGCGCCTGTCGCCGTCGGCACCGCGACTTCGAGATGACGTCCGCCTCGGGACGCGGGCACAGAACCTGCGGCCAAAGGGCTAAGTTCAAAGGTATCGAGCGGTTTTGAGGCAGATTGAATGCTTGTCAGGGCGGAACACCCGCCCATGGCAGTAAGGATGATGCCGCAAGCAGCGGCGCGAAGGGTGTTATGGAAATGCATTTCAGATCACCTCCTGAATTCGGGAATGCTGTTGCCAAAGAAGAACCCCGCAGGGTCGCGGTTCATTTTTTTGGTCAACTGCTCCAATTGATAGACCAGCTGTTGAGCCTCGCGCGCGAACTTCGTGAATTCAGGCAGGCCGGTGCGGGTAAACGTCTGGATGGACGGGGAGCTGGTGTCGACAGTCTCGTCAATTTTCTGGATCACGTCGCGCGCGCGCGCCAGCACCTCGCGCAAATCGGCGCTTGCCGCAGGGATGTCTTGCGACAGAGCCGCCATGGTTGCCTCAAACTGGCCCGCCGCCGCCCGAACGTCCGAGATCGCCGGACCAAGATCGGTCGTGATAATGGTTTCAGCCCCTGCAAAGGAGCGTTCGGCAGCACCCATCGCGCTCTTGGTTGCGCCGAGCGCCAGGTCCAGGTTTTCCAGGGAGCGATTGGCGTTACTCAGGGTTTCCGTAGCGGCCTTCAAGGTCGCGTCGCCGCTTTCGACCAGCGGATCAAGCCGCTTTGTGAAAGCTGAAACATCGGTCGAGACCTGATCGATGACCGTTGTCGCCGAGCTGACAGCGGTGCGGATATCCGCGACGATTGCCGGAATGTCCTGCTGAAACAATGTGTC
Source organism: Amylibacter sp. (assembly GCA_041573315.1). Taxonomy (GTDB): domain Bacteria; phylum Pseudomonadota; class Alphaproteobacteria; order Rhodobacterales; family Rhodobacteraceae; genus Amylibacter. The sequence continues at coordinate 12,797 of JBFFQS010000014.1, forward strand.
GAGCCCCGAGATGGTGTCTTGCACCTGTTTCAGGGTGGCGCGGGCATCGGTCACAAGCGCCGTCCCTTCGCCTTCCACCAGCCCCTCGAAGGTGGTGGAGGCGCTTTCGACTGCCGACAGCGACGTCCGGGCCTCGGCAAGCGTTAGATCGAGTGTGGCGATTGTCGTCTCAAGCTCGGACAGTCGCTTTGTCGCTGCATCGGCAGAGCCGCCGAACTGAGTGAGCACAGTCTCAAGCTGGGCGCGCAGGTCGCTTGTGGCGGTTTCGATGGACCCAATTGCGTCCGACAAATCGTCTGCGATCTGCGGAACGCGCGTCTGTATCAGGGTGTCGACGTTGCCAATCGCGGTTTCGCCTGCGGTGAACGCCGCATCTGCGGAGCGCAGGGTGGGCGCGATTTCGGCAATCCCGACATTTGCGACTTCCAGGGTGTCATTAATGTTCTCAAGCGTTGTCTGGATCGTTGCGCCGATTTCATCAAGTCTCCCGGTGAACCTTGAAATCTCCGCCGTGCCTTCGGAAACGGTTCGGGAGATATCGGAAAAATCCGACAAGGCCCGGTCAAGCTGCCCCGAGGCCCTGTCGAGGTTCTGCAGCACATTTGATACTGCGGCTTGGTTTTCCGGTCCAAGAAAGCTTCTTACTTCCTTGATCGCGGCCATCGCCTCAGCCACCATATCCGGGGCATCCTCGGTCAACGCCTGGACAAGGGACCGCTCCGAGGTGATCACCGGAATTGAAGTCGGGTTGTCAGGATCGCGCAACATGGCGGAACTCGGGGTGCCTCCGGTCAACGCAACGTAAGATACACCCGTTACGCCCTGAGACTTCAATTGCGCGACTGTATCAGTCCTGACGGGCGTGTCCGCCTCTACCTCGATCCGGACCCGCACCTTGCCGGGGGCATCGTCATCGAGACCAAGACCGGTTACCTGCCCGACCGAAAGGCCGTTGTAACGCACATCCGCCGCCATCCCCAGACCTGAAACGCTGTCGAAAAGAATGTCATACCGGGCATACTGGCGGTTGATCTCGACCTTGGCGAACCAGACCAGAAGCCCCAAAAGCCCGACAACACCGAGGATGGTCATGGCGCCGATCAGCACGAAATTTGCTCTGGTTTCCATTTAAAGTCAGCCTTCGGTCTCAAAGCCGGCGGCGCGTGCCCTTGGGCCATGAAAATACTCATGCACCCAGGGATGATCCACCTTCATCATGTCTTTCATCGAACCCGTCACGAATACCTTCTTTTCGGCAAGAACGGCGATCCGGTCACAGACCGCGTGCAAACTATCCAGATCATGGGTCACCATGAATACGGTTAATCCCATTGTAGTCTGCAGTTTTTTTATCAAGGCGTCAAACGCGGCCGCGCCTATCGGATCGAGCCCGGCCGTGGGCTCGTCAAGAAAAACAATCTCCGGGTCCAGTGCAATCGCGCGGGCCAAACCGGCGCGCTTTCGCATTCCACCCGAAAGCTCTGATGGGTATTTGTCGCGAGCATTGGGCGGAAGACCGACCATTGCAACCTTGAGTTCAGCCAGCGCCCTGCGGGTTTTCGGGGACAGGTCTGTCTGTTCCCGCATGGGGACCTCGATATTTTCGCAGACGGTCAGGGATGAAAACAGTGCTCCGTCCTGAAACATCACACCCCAGCGCTGCTCGATTTTGGCGCGGATTTCATCCGTGGCATTGAGCATGTCGGTTCCAAACACGTCGACGCTACCCTGCTTCGGGCGCAACAAGCCGACGATCGCCCTCAAAAGCACGGATTTCCCGGACCCCGATCCGCCTACGACACCCAAGACTTCGCCGCGGTAGACATCGAGGTCCAGTCCGTCATGGACAACATGATCCCCGAACTGCGTGCGCAATCCCCGGACCTGGATGACGGTTTCGCGGGCTTCCTGCATCAGACCCCCACAATGGCAAAAAAGACCGAGAACATCGCATCCGCCACGATGACGAGGAAGATCGAAAGCACGACCGAAGTCGAAGTCAATCGCCCCAGAGACTCTGCGTCGCCACCGACCTTCATCCCTTCATAACAGCCAACAACTCCGATAATGGCAGCAAAGAACGGGGCTTTGATAAGGCCCACCGCGTAGTGCCAAACGTCAATAGACTCGTAGAGCCGTGTCTGAAACATTCCCGGCGAGACGCCCAGTTCGATCCATGACATCATGGCGCCGCCAAACAGGCCCATGACGTCCGCGATGAAACCCAGGAGCGGCAGCACAATCACAAGTGCGAGCATGCGTGGCAGAACGAGCACTTCGATCGGATCAAGCCCCAGTGTCTGCATGGCGTCGATCTCTTCGCGCATCTTCATGGACCCAATAGCAGCGGTGAAAGCAGCCCCGGACCGGCCCGCGACGATGATCGCGGTCAGAAGGATGCCCAGCTCTCTCAGGACGGAAATCGCAATCAGATCGACGACAAAAACCTCGGCTCCGAATTGACGAAGCTGGACCGCGCCCTGAAATGCCATGACCACGCCGATCAGAAACGCCATAAGCGAAACGATCGGGATCGCATTAAATCCGATTTCCTGCATGTGGTGAACAAGTGAGGTGAAACGCAGGCGTCCGGGATGGATAATGACACCCCCAAGCCTTGCCATTACCGCCCCGAGGAAGCCGAGAATTTCATATAACCTCTGGAACCCGAACCACGCCGAGCGGCCAACCGTTTCCAGCCAATTGATCAAGCTGTATACGGGCCTCGTTGCTTCACCGTTTGCAGGAATGTAGTTTCGTACGACTTCGAGGAGTTCGGCATGAACATCCGAGGCGCCGACAATCTCGCATCGCCCGCCCCGATCCCGGATTTTGGTCTGCATGTCGATGATCAGCCAAGCCCCTGCGGTATCCATGGCTTCAATCGCCGACAGATCAAAGGTGACATCGCCTGATGCCATCGCCTCAGCAAATTGCGCACGAAGCGCATCAATTCTTGCGACCACGAGCCGGTCGGCCAGCTTCACTATCATCGGTTCACTTGCCTCTGTTGCAGGACACCTGTCGAGGAAGGACCCAAGGGACAATGGCCGAGTTCTATCACAGCGTCAATGACCGGTGCGAATTCAGCAGCGTCAATTAGAATTGACTTACCGTCAGCCGCGAGACGGAAACGGTCAAAAAAGATCAACTTACCTTCCGAATGTCAGCCGTAGCGCGCCGCGAACCGCCGCAGGATTTCGCCGGGCACTGTCACGTTGGCGGCATGACAGACCGCAATAAGCCGGTCGGCGTCATCGGGTGGAAAGTACCCGTGGTTGCGGTAAATTTGGATGCGGCGCTCGAAGTCATGGGCGTTCGCTTCCGGGTGAAACTGTGTGGCATAGACGTTCCGGCCATAGCGGATCATCTGAATCGGGCAGGCGGCGGAGGCCAGCAGGTGCACCGTGCCCGGTGGCAGGCTTTGCACCGCTTCCTTGTGGCCCACGAAGACTTCGAATTCTGTATCCAAACCGTCCAGAAGCGGGTCTTCGTTCGCATCCGGCATACGGGCGCAGACCGTCGGCCCGACCGGTTCGCCGTAGCGGGCCTTGCTCACCTCTCCGCCCAGATGGTGGGCCAGAATTCCGAGCCCGTAGCAGCATCCCATGAACGGATGATCCTGCGCAGTGATCTGGGGCATCAGGTCCAGGATTTGGCCTTCGATCCGCGCTTCCAGCGCGGTTTTCTTTTCCGGCGGGTCGCTGACACAACCGGGTCCCCCGCCCACGATCACGCCGGCATAGTCGGTTACGTCGAGATCTGCCGGAATATCCTGCTGGTCCAGACGAATTCGATGGGTTTGATCTTGTGCCAATCCGCACTTGTCCAGAATTGACGCGAATTCATCGTCTGACGCGTCGGTTTCCGGGCGCAATTGCAGGATCAAGAAAGGTTTCATGCCGTTGCGTTAGCGTCAGAACGGCCAGAACGCAAGTATTGCGCGGCCGGATTTTGCGACGATTTCCAGTTTCGTAGTCGAACCCGTGCGCCGGTCGTCAGGAGCCGGTATCCGCATGGTCCGGGGTTCAGGGTTGTGCGTGAAAGTGTTTGCTCTCAAGGAGCATTGACTTGATATTGGAGGTCCAGTGATTGTTTTGGTGCGCAGAAGGGCGGAATTCGGGATAATGAAGGTAAAAAGAGCAAGAACTGGCCAGCTTATGGTGCCGAAAGCGAAGGATGCGGAAACGTTGCAGTTCCAACTTACCGCCATCGGAGTTCAAGCGCCAACTGCGCTTCTAATCATTATGCCTTGTCTGCTGACGCTGCTGGCCCGTGCCGGGCGCCAGCGCGCGCCTGCGGCACTGACTCAAACCCGGTAGGTCCCTATGTCGGCACTTGACGCCAAACCGGCCGTGATGCCGAAATCGGCAAAGTCCAGAGAGGGCATGGTTGTAAGTCCCCATCCGCTGGCGACCGAGGCAGGTCTTGCCGTCCTGCAGGCCGGCGGCACACCCATGGAGGCGATGGTCGCTGCCGGGGCAGTTCTGACCGTCGTGTGTCCGCATTTCTGCGGGCTGGGTGGCGATGCTGTCTGGCTTGCAGCTGACAAATCGGGCCGACGCACCACATTTCTGGGCATAGGGCAGGCTGCCGCCAGACTTCCGCACTTCACCGGGCCGATTCCAGAGCGGGGCGCACAGTCCGCCCTGACGACGGCATGTATCGTCGATTGCTGGGAAAGCGCCTTGGGTTGGTCCGCATCTGAATGGGGCGGTCGCCGATCGCTGGGCGATCTGCTCGGGCCCGCCATGGCCCATGCAAAAAATGGCTATCCGGTGACGCGGTCACAGACGCACTGGCTCAATTTCAGACGCGAACAGATCGGCGATTGGCCGGGCTTTGCCGACGTATTTTTGCACGATGGCAAGATGCCGGAGCCCGGCAGCATTTTTTCCCAGCCCGCGCTGGCGCGTACGCTGACGCGGATTGCCGCCGACGGGGCGCGAAGTTTCTACGAGGGCGCACTGGCCGAAGATATTGCCGCCGGCCTTGCGGACGCTGGCGTGCCGTTGACGCAGGATGACCTCGCCGCGACCAAGACCCGGATCGCGCCGCCTGTTAAGCTGGCCTACAGAGGATGGGAACTGCTGGCCCCGCCGCCGCCGACACAGGGGATTACCACGCTCGAAATCATGGCCTGCTTGAGGAACTTCGAGATAGGGTCGCTGAATCCATCGGGCCCGGAAATACTGCATCTTTGCATAGAAGCGGTCAAACAGGCATTTCTTGACCGTGACGGCATCGCCGATCCCGACTTTTCTGATGCGATGCGTATCATGGACAGAGACAATCTTGACTGGCGGGCTTCGCAAATCGATCCCAAACGCGCGCTTCCCTGGCCGCACGCGTTTCAGTCCGGTGACACGGTTTACCTGGCGGCGGCTGACAAAGACGGACGTTGGGTGAGCGGTCTTCAGAGCACCTATTTCGACTGGGGCAGCGGTGTCGTAGTGGGTGATACGGGCATTCTCTGGCAAAACCGAGGCGCGGCTTTCAATACTATCGAAGGACATCCGAACCGCATTGCTCCTGGTAAAAGGCCTTTCTATACGCTGAACCCGGGGATCGCGCATCGCGCTGACGGGTCCGTTCATCTTTACGGCACGCAAGGTGCGGACGGCCAACCCCAGACCCTTGCTGTTCTGCTTGCGCGTTTGCTCGATCACGGGCAGTCGCCGGACGCGGCCCTTGCTGCACCGAGGTTTCTGCTGGGCCGAACATTCTCGGATCAGCGAAAAAGCTTGAAACTGGAACGCTCGGTCGGAGAGCATGTCGCCGCCGAACTTTCCGCGCTTGGACATGAAGTTGCGCTGATCGAAGCGTTAAGCCAACTTGCCGGACAAGCAGGTGTAATTTCGATCGACGGTGCCGGCTTGATGTCTGGCGCACACGATCCGAGGGGCGAGGGAACTGCGCTCGGTCTGGGGCAGGTTTAGAGCGCCCCGTTGCTACTTTCAGGAGAGACACGTCCGTCGCAGCGGGACTGCGATTTCATTCATGGCGAATTAGAGGCATTTTCGGCGTGTTCCCGGAAGTTTGTTCGGAGATCCAAAAGTGTTGCGTGAGTTCTTAGCTTGATCGTCCGCGAGGCCGGCCAAGTCATCGCATCTATTCGGCATATCAGCGAGAGCTTCGACCGATATGCGTTACTTGCCCACGGCTGGTATTGTAACTCACTCAGCGGCGACGCGTTTTTCCGGCTCTTTGAACAAAAGGCCCAGATAGTTTCTGAACTGTTCAGATTGCCGCCTTGTCGTGCCTGTGTCGCCGTGCGCGCGCTGCAAAACCAAGCCGCCCTCGATTACCGACACGATCATCTCTGCCAATTGCCTGGGGGTGACGTCGATAGCGGGTTTGTAAACATCCATGATATCCTGAAACTTGCGCACATAGATCGCCGTCCATTTGCGAAGCGTATCGGATACCAGATCCAGCACGTCCGGGTCGAATTGGCGGCTTTCGTAAGTATAGACCGCGTACATGCAACCGGGGGCGGGGTCTTCCGAGTTGCTGATGTACTTTTCAAACAGTTTCAAAAAAATCAGCATCTGCTCCAGCGGATCGTCGCTCTGTTCTATTGATTGCCTGTCGAACTCTTCGAACATCTTCAGATCGCCAAGCGCATAGCGTTTGACCAACTCCCGCGCGAGGTCGGCCTTTCCCTTGAAGTGATGAAAGAATGCGCCCTTGGTCATTCCTGTGGATTTGAGCACGTCATCGATCGAAGTGCCTGAAAACCCCTTCGACATTACCAATTCCTTGGCCGCATCCAACAATTTTTCCCGAGTAGCTTCGCCGCGATTCGCCATAGTCACCTCCATACCAACTGGTTGGTAGTATAGTATCATTTAGATCATTTTCAAGTTCTGTCAGAAATTTAAATTACTGAAATTAAATAATAAAAAAAATATTTCACCAACTTGTGAACAAATTTCTTGACGGCATACCGTTTGGTATGTCTATCATACCGACCAGTTGGTATGTTTTGCGAGAGAGAAAAATGTCACTGTCACTTAGCACATTGTTAGAGAACCCGGCCGCCGCCGCATTTGGTGCCGCGGGGCTCGCGTGTCAGCTTATCTGGCCGCTTCTGAAACGCCGCAAAGCAATGCTGGGCGTGCAGATGGGAATTGGGTCGAACTACGGCATCCAATACGCGACCCTGGACGCCTGGAGCGGAGCCGCCGTATGCGCCCTGGGCGCATCGCAGACGGCCATTGCACTGTTGGCGGGCGATCGCCCCTGGCTCCGCAAACTCGGTCTGGCATTCTTGCCGATCCTTTTCACATCCGGGTTCTTCACATGGTCAGGTCTTCCCACTCTGTTGGCGCTTTCGGCTTGTTCTTTGATCATGATCGGCAGGCTGCAAAAGGATACGCTTCGCCTTCGTCAGTTCATGCTCGCATCGGTTCCGTTTGGAATGAGCTACGACCTGAGCGTGGGTGCGGCTCCGGCGCTGATCGGTTCATGCGTTTCGCTTGCAATCAGCCTGTTTGCGCTGCGGCGGGAACTGCGCAATCGCGCAGCCAGAAATTCCGGCCGCGCCACGGACCAATCACGAAATCAACTCACGATGACGTTCAGGAAAGGAGGCGCCTACCAGACAGCATCAACCTGGGCCCGATAGGGCCGAAAACAAGGAAACTAACTCAACCCAACATTATCAAAGGAGAAACTCAAATGGGAAATACAAACGAAAAACTGGTTATCGTCGCATCTCGGGGCCACGATGACGAACGCGCTACTGTCGCCTGGACGATCGCGAACGGCGGTCAGAATACGGGGCTGGATGTCACGATGTTTCTGGTCAGCGCAGGCATAGATCTGGTCCGGAAGGGCGCAGCGGCGAACGTGCGCATGAATCCCTTCGATCCATCGATGAAAGAACTGATCGACGGATTTCTGGAACGCGGCGGAAAGATCATGGCATGTCCGCCTTGCACCGCTGTGCGCGGATACAGTCAGGAAGATCTGATCGACGGCGTTGAAATCGTCGGCTCCCCGGCCATGCACGCCCTGATCAAGGATGGCGCGGCAACGCTGAGCTTTTGAGCACTCATTCAACCCGAAAGGAAAAAGAAATGACGACTTGTAACGGAACCCCGGCCGCAGAAAGCCATGAAAACATCGTCGGACTCAAACCGCAGGTCGCCGCGATGTTCCGCGGCAAACCAGATGTTGTTTTCGTCGACCCGCGCCCTGCCGAGGCCATCAATTCAACCACCGGCATTATTCCCGGCGCTCATGTTGTCGCGCTCGATGACATCAAGCAGGGAAATTTGCCGGAGGCACTGGCAAACCGCGGAGTTCATGTGATTACGTCCTGTCAGGCCGGACCAATGGCACAGCGCGCAGCGCAGGAGTTTGCCAAGAATGGATTTTCCCGCGTCAACTACATCGTCGGGGGAACCCAGGGATGGCTGGACGCGGGATATTCCACCGACCGGTTGTAAACCACTGCTGCAACGAATTACGTCTGCCTCCGCCAAGCGTTGGCGGGGGCGAGCTCTTTTCGGTTTCCGGAAGACAATCCAATATCGAAAGTACCGGCATTTCACCAATTTCAAAGGTCCCGCAATGCGGGAACCAGCTGCGATCATCCGCTCAGCAAACGACAGATCGCGTTCACGGCGCGCATTCGGAGATATGTCTCCGGTTAAAGGCGGGAAGCTCTAGAATGTTGCCGCCCTTCACCGCTATCGAAGGAATGGCAAAGTGATTGGTATTCCGATGGCAGTCTAGCCAGTCAGGGGCCGTACTCTGCGGTGGTCGATAATGGCGCTCTACGATCCGGTGGGCAGACACTAGGCCATCGGGGTGCTGTGGTCCTGGAGCGAAACCCGTCCTGGCGGTTTTGCAATCGCCAAGATCATGTGAGGCAGGTTTCGCTTGCAGCGTTGATCTCTCGAGTGACGGAGCGGGGGCTGCTGGCTTCCTCAGTCCTGTCGCGAGAGTGCGGGGAGGCGTCAGTCGAAAGATCGGTTCGGGCAAATACCTTGCTCAGGAAATTTGCCCGGACCGGAGCGTTTGCGATTGAGCCTTATGAGCCTTCCTGCAAACGAATGACTTCAACGGACATAGACTGCCGTCAACTTTGCGATCGCAAGACTGTTTGCATATGTCATGAACCCGACCAGCGCACCGCTGCTGTTCTCGTCGAGGCCAAGTGTTTCGACACCAAGTGCATGGACCCTGAATTCATATCGATGCACCTCGCCTGGGGGCGGACAAGCTCCGCCAAATCCGGGCAAACCAAAGTCGGTGCGGCTTTGAACGGCTCCGCTTGGGAGGGGATCAACGGGACCCGCCCCGCCTGGCAAGCCGGTTGCATCACCAGGGATGTCGAAAACGATCCAATGCCAAAAACCAGAGCCTGTTGGCGCGTCCGGGTCGTAAGCCGTTACGACAAAGCTCTTTGTACCTTCGGGGGCTCCTGTCCAGCTGAGTTCGGGCGAAAGGTTCTCACCCTCGCATCCAAAGCCGTTCAAGACGTGCTTATTCGATAGCTGCTGGCCTTCTCCGATGTCGGGACTCGTCAGGCGAAAATCCTCTTGGGCGAGACTTGGGGAAGCAAGGCCGCTTACTAGTATGAGTGCCGCTCCGAATAAGAAGTTCTTCATGATATAGCTCCGATTCTATGTGTTTCTCGTCAAGCGACGTTAGCCCAAATCCGAGCTCAAATTTGCCCGTATACGCTCAAAATCATACGTTATTCGATCAAGGGCCGGTTGCCGGGAAACCGAAACTGGAGTGTTTCATACAGGCTTTATCGTGGAGCCGGGACCTGACCTGTAGCCCGAAACCCGGGCTAGGCGCAAAAAGCAGGCTGGTTTGACGCCCTGTGAGATGAGACGCCCTAAGAACCCTGTTGCAATAATTTGAATTAGACAGTCTTGTTGATCTGACTTTGCGTATCGATCCAATGTCATTTTTTGCAATAGGTGTTTGGTTGAAGATGAAAGGCATCGAAATTAAGAATTTCAGATCGAACAAGTCTGAATTCGCTGACGCGCTTTCCCGGCCACTTATCAGTCGCATCCTGTGGTGTACCCTGGCGCTGAATGTGGCGTATTCCGCGCTGCAATTCGCGCTTTGGGAATACGGGTCGCCAACCGGGCGCATGCTTGATTTCCATGCATTATATTCAGCTGGGCAATTCGCGCTGAACGGGGATTTCGCGGACGCCTATGACCTGAGCAAGTTTATGCAGTCTCTCCGGACCCTGTTTGGCGCCGTGTCTGTTTATCTCTGGTCCTACCCACCCCAGTTTGGGCTGATCGTCGCAGTTCTCGCTTTGCTTCCAACATGGCTGGCCTATGCCGTGTGGTCCGGAGGTGGACTTGCTGCGCTTCGGTTAGGTGTGGCGCAACTTCAACCCGATGACCGCAATGTGGCTGTTTGGCTTATTTTTATTCCCGCACTGCTATGTCTTCGGGGGGGACAGACCTCGATTTGGTTTGCGGTGCTTGGCATTGTGGCATTGAGCAATTGGAAAAATAAGCCATGGAAAGCAGGGATGGCCCTGGGATTGATGGCCTTTAAGCCGCATCTGGTCGGTGGCTTGCTGTTGTTAGCCATCTTGCGTGGGGAAAAATCGATAGTTGCGTCCTTCGGCCTGACGCTGGCGGCCGTCTCAGCTGCTGCAACGGTGATATTTGGAGCAGATGTTTGGTCCGCGTTTTTAGAGGGCACAAACCTGGCCGGAAAATTTCTGGGTGAAGGATACTATCCTCTTTACAGAATGTTCTCTGTATATGCGACGTTCCGCTCGATCGGCGTCTCGCCTGACGTGGCCCTGTATATCCAGATCGCGATGGCATTGGTTGCGCTGTTTACTATCTTGTGGATATCAAGACATGGGCGCTCGCTTCCTGAAATGCAGGCTACCGCGATATTGGCTGGTCTTATGATGACGCCGTACGCTTTCGACTACGATCTGTCGATTGCCGTCCTGGCACTTCTGCTGGTCGCACCCGCTTTGGCCAGATTGGACTGGCGTCGCTATGTCTTTCTGACCAGCCTTTGGTGGTTTCCACCGGCTTACAGCTGCGCAATCCTGTTTGGGATGCAATTCGGGGGCGCCGAGCAGGACCAATCCTATTGGCTCTCCCTCGGTGCGCCATTCGTATTGGCAGCTTCATTCTTTTCGATTTGGTTTGCGCGACTTGAAACGGGTAAGTCAGAGCAGAGATAATCATCCTGCGCGAGGTCATGGGCGGCAGAATCTGCCTGATGTTCACCGGAAGGCGCTGATCGGCGTCGCGCCAGAGATCCGCTGAAGAGGGCCTCTGGAAAGCAATAGCCCCCTCTGACACCAGCAATCCCGGACCTTCGCCCACTACCCGCCAGCAGGCTCTCCGCCAATAATTGGCGCTGTTTCTCGGCGCGTTTTGCTGAACTCCTAAAAAGACTTCAGAGGGCCAGTTGCCATGCGGAAACACGCATTGCCCGACGATACCATTGGCGGAGTAATTGAGGTGAAGGCAAACACGGTGGCCCGGATGGCCAATGTCGAGATCGGTTACAAGGTGCGGACGCTTGAATTTCACGCATGGCGAATGCAGAGGGCGCGATTCACTTCGTCATCGGCTAACGCTGACATAGCCCCGCGTTCTGTCGTTGTTGTCAGAGTCGGTGGTGTTCATTGCGCCAAACAGTGCTGCCGCTTCGACCCAGACCGGCGGATACTTATAGCGCGACACGTCAAGGATTAGGAAGCGGTCGGTGTCCG
>JBFFQS010000015.1:0-23649 GCA_041573315.1 Amylibacter sp.
GACCGTCGGCCCGGCCAGTTGTCGGGCGGCCAGCGACAGCGTGTCGCCATTGGCCGTGCCATCGTCCGCGAACCGGCGGCATTTCTGTTCGACGAACCTTTGTCGAACCTCGACGCCGCGCTGCGTGTCGGCATGCGGCTTGAAATCAGCGAACTGCACAAGCGGCTCAAGACCACGATGATCTACGTTACCCACGATCAGGTCGAAGCGATGACCATGGCCGACAAGATCGTGGTGCTGCGGGCCGGAAATATCGAGCAGGTCGGCTCTCCCCTGGACCTTTACCGGGCGCCGCAGAACGTGTTCGTCGCCGGGTTTATCGGCTCTCCGACGATGAACCTCATCGAGGGCGAAGAAGCTGCGAAACTTAACGCCCATACCATTGGCATCCGTCCCGAGCATATCGCTGTCTCGGCCGACGAGGGGGACTGGTCGGGGGTGGTCGGCGTGTCAGAGCATCTTGGGTCCGATACGTTCTTGCACGTGCACGAAACCGGCCTTGCCGAGACCATCACGGTTCGTGCAGGTGGCGAAGTCATGTTTAGCCATGGCGACCGCATTTACATGACGCCACGCAAGGATGTCATCCACAAGTTCGACGCAAAGGGCCTGCGGATTGAATGAGCCGACTCGAGGGTAAAACGGCCCTCATCACGGGGGCGGCGCGCGGGATCGGTCTGGCGTTTGCACAGGCATATTGCCGCGAGGGCGCGCGCGTAGCCATCGCGGATATCGATGCCGCGGGCGCAGCTTCGGCGGCAGCGGCGCTGGGCGCGGATGCCATCGCAGTGCATATGGATGTTACCGCGCAGGACAGTATCGAGGCAGCGGTTTCGGAAACCGTCGAGCAGTTGGGCCAGATTGACATACTGATAAACAATGCCGCCATCTTTACCGCCGCGCCTATTGCCGAGATCACGCGCAGCGACTACAACCGCGTCTTTGACATTAATGTTGCCGGGACCCTGTTCACGATGCAGGCGGTGGCGGATCACATGGTAGCGCGCGGAATTCGCGGTAAAATCATCAACATGGCCAGCCAAGCCGGGCGCCGCGGCGAGCCTCTGGTCGCTGTCTACTGCGCCAGCAAGGCCGCGGTCATCAGTCTGACCCAATCGGCCGGGCTGAACCTGATCCAACACGGCATCAATGTGAACGCGATCGCGCCGGGTGTCGTTGACGGAGCGCACTGGGACGGTGTCGATGCATTCTTTGCCAAATATGAGGGCAAGGCCCCGGGGCAGAAAAAGCGCGAGGTCGGCGAGGCCGTGCCTTACGGCCGCATGGGTCGTGCCGAAGACCTGACCGGCATGGCGATATTTCTCGCGACCGATGAGGCGGATTACATCGTCGCCCAGACTTACAACGTCGATGGCGGAAATTGGATGAGTTGATAATTGAGGATCGAAGGGGGCAGGAGCATGAAACTCTGCAACGCAACGCTGGCGCAACTTCCCGAGGGGATATCCGGCCCTGTCTATGACCGGTCGCAGCTGACACCTGGCATCGTCCATATCGGACTGGGCAATTTCCATCGCGCGCATCAGGCTTGGTACCTGCACCGGCTGATGCAGCAGGGCAAGGCGCTGGATTGGGCGATCATCGGCGCCGGGGTCCGGCCCTATGATGCCGCGCAGCGCGAAAAACTTCTGGCGCAAGATTGCTTGACCACGTTGATCGAACTCGACCCCGCCGGAAAGTCGGTGGAAATCGTCGGATCGATGATCGACTACTTGCCCATCGAAGAGGGCAACGGCCCCCTGATCGCGAAAATGACCGACCCGGCGATCCGGATCGTCGCGCTGACGGTGACCGAAGGCGGCTATTACATCGATGCCGTGACCAAGGGTTTCGACGCCAACCATCCCGACATCCGGCACGACGCAGCGAACCCGGACAGCCCGCGTACAGCTTTCGGCGCGATGGTCGCGGCGCTGAAACAGCGGCGCGCGGCAGGTATCGGGCCGTTTACCGGGCAAAGCTGCGACAACCTTCAGGGTAACGGCAAAATCCTGCGGCAGACCGTGGTGTCGCTGGCGCGGCTCTCTGATCCGGATCTGGCGGATTGGATTGACGAAAACATGAGTTTCCCGAACGCGATGGTGGACTGTATCGTGCCGGCGACCGGGCCGAAAGAGCTGGAACTTGCAAAAAAGCTTGGCATTGACGACGCCGCACCGGTCACCCACGAAAACTTCCGCCAATGGGTGATCGAGGACGATTTTTGCGCCGGCCGTCCGGATTGGGATATCGCCGGTGTGACCTTCTCGGACGATGTCCACGCTTACGAGACGATGAAGCTCCGGATCCTCAATGCCGGCCACCAGGTTATTACGACACCCGGCGACCTTCTGTCCGTGAAAACCATCGACGACTGCATGGCAAATCCGCTGATCCGGGGCTTGTTCCGAAAGGTGGAAACCGAAGAAATCGCACCGCTGGTCCATGCAGTGCCGGGTATGACGCCTGCGCAGTATATCGACCTCATCGACCGCCGTTTCTCGAACCCTGAAATTCACGACACGACCCGGCGCAACTGTTTCGACGGATCGTCGAAACACCCAGGCTGGATACTGCCGATGGTGCGCGAACGGCTGGCGGCCGGCGCCTCTGTGGAGGGATTCGCGCTGGTCTCGGCGATCTGGGCGCGATGGTGCGAAGGTACCCGGGAAGACGGCTCAACTATAGAGCCTAACGATCCTTTGTGGGACGCGCTTACGGTCGTGGCTGCCGAAGCGCGCAACCGGCCTATGGCGTGGCTGGAACAGCGCCATATCTATGGTGATCTGGCCGACAACGAAGCATTTTCCAGAGCCTTCGAAGACTGGCTCTCGCGCATCTGGTCTGACGGGTGCCGCGCATCGCTGCAGTTGTATTTGGCGGGGAATGAATAACAACTGCGGTCGGGCGTTGGCAGAACAGGACAAAAGATACCGAAGCGATTTCAAGTCTTCGCTTTCGGCCCACAGCCGACGTTAGCGACGTAGCTGGATGCTGCAAGGTGTCTGTCTCTTCTCCACTTTTTGGTGAATGGGATGAGCCTGAAGTCCTTTCTTGTCCAAGAGCGCCGCGTTGTCCTGTAAATGCTGACTTCAGAAGCAGCTTTGCTGCGGTGAGGTGTAGCGCATCACCGGGATCGAGATCAGCAAAATTAATTGGCTGCTTGGGCGGGACTGCAAATTTGATAACGGGGACTGGGAAAGGACAACAAACAATAGTGGGGCGGGTCCATGTTTTCGGCTTTGGCCCAACAAAGGTCGCTTTGGACCGCTCGCGCAAAGACCGGTTCGCATCTGTCCAACAGCATCGTTATTTCTTTTGGTAGGTGCCGACGATCTGTGCTTCTGCCAAAATATGACCTTTCATCGCGGACCTCACTTCGCTCAGTTTGGCAGCATCAAGGTCACCTAGAACCACGTCCAGCGCATAGAGCTTGTGAAAGTAGCGGTGTCGCCCGATCGGGGGACAAGGGCCGCCATAATCTGCACGCCCCCAATCGTTGATGCCAACTTTGCATCCTTGTGGATATCCTCTGCTGTCTACATCCTCGGGCAATGAGCCGATGCCCGGGGGCAGGTTGAAAACGACCCAGTGCACCCATGTTCTGACGGGCGCGTCGGGATCGGGCGCATCCGGGTCATCCAGGATCAGAACGAGGCTCAGGGTTCCGTTCGGGACACCCTGCCACGCTACCGGAGGCGATACGTCATCCCCTTGGCAGGTATATTTGACCGGTATCTCGCCGCCGTCGACGAAGGCGGAAGAGGTCAGAGAAAGCGCCATGTACATCTCCTTAAATCAATGGAAACGATGCTCTCTCAAAAGACAATACATTGAAACGGAGTTGTCAGAGAAAAATAATTTGAGGTGAACGGTACTCTCGGAAATTGTCTAGGTCCTTATCCCGCTGTTGCTTCGAATTGTGGAGGGTCTTCTCACTGAATTCTGCACCGAGATTGTTCCGCGTTTCCGCCCATGTGCTGATTTCGGATTGCGAGCCTGGCAGAGACTGGTTCGCATTCGTCTGAAACGACCCTCCGGAGCGTGCCTTCTGGAGCAATCCGCTCGCGTCATTAACGATAAGCTATTGCTCACCCGGCTCGTCATACAGGATTCCGTAGGGAAGGCCGGGGAAGTTGAGGAATGCGATTTTTGGATCAACAATTCACGCCGCGGCCCCTTGAAGGTGACGGCGTCGGGTTTGTCCCACAGCTGTATCGAAACAGATATGACTTGCTTTAAAACATAATTGCGGCCAGTTTTGAGCCCATATTTTTATGGGGGGCTGCGGCGGCATCTGCACTCCGTGGTGTCACGGTCAGGGACCTCCCGGTTGTATTTCTAAAAAGGAGCGAAGGAGAAATTATGTACAAGAAACTGATAACAGCCGTAACGGCTGCATCGCTTACCGCGACAACCGCGTTCGGCGGTTCAATGGCTGAACCCGAAATGGAGCCGATGGTTGAAGTGACGGAGGAGCAAACCGACACATCCTCCGGCGGACTTCTCGTCCCCCTGCTGGTGCTGGTCGCAATCGGCCTGCTCATTAGCCAAAATGATGATGAAGAGGAACCTCAACTGTCAGACGTACGCGTAAAACGCGATATTGTCCGTGCGGGAACAGCCGAGAACGGTCTGCCGTTGTACAACTTCAAGTATCTATGGTCGCGCAAGACCTACCAAGGCGTCATGGCGCAGGATGTCTTGGCGCATAGCCCGGGTGCTGTGGTGCACGGGCCGCTCGGCTTGCTGTCGGTGAAATACGATGAACTAGGTCTTGAAATGAAAAGGGTGCACTAGAATTCTACTGCTGCCTGCGGTCGCCGGCGGCAGTGTTACCTATTATAAGCACGCGGAACGACCGTTACCAAGGTGTAGTTGACCTTGCCATCGGTGCCCTGATCCTTGCGATCCGCTTCGCGCCAGCCAACTTGTGTTTTCAAACAGAAAATCGCAGTTACTGTGTCGCCGGATGAGGCTTTCTGCGGCACCCCGCCGGCGTTCGGCGGGTTGCGGTACTGGCTATGGTTACAGGCCGGCGGGGTTATCCGCTGGGTCCATATAGGTGATGTCGAACGGCCCGGGACCATGGATCTGAACGACCGTCTCGGCGCTGGTCCAGGCGAAGTGCGGATGGCGCCCCGGCATCTCGACGAAGCCGCCTGCAGTGACGAGCATGGTCGCCTCCCGATCCAGTTTGACGCCGTGGCCGACGTTGAATTCGCCGGAGATCACGGTAATCAACTCGTCTCCGGAATGGATATGCGCGGGCACGTCGTAGCCGGCCGGGAATTTGAGGCGCAGAACGAACCAGCCCTCCGCAAAGGGATTTCCTGACAGGACGGCGATCTCGGCGCCTTCCGGCAAGACCGACGGTGCCGGCGCCCATTCGGCCGTTTCGGGAAGGTAGGCAGCGGGCGGTTGGTGATCCTGAGCCTGTGCGGCGTTGGATGCTGTAAGCGCGACGAGCGCAACGATAATTTTGATATATGGGATGTTCATGGGTAGGTTTCCTTTTTTCAGTTTGGGTTGGCGGTTTAGTGCCGCGTGCGGCGAGATTGGTTTGATTTCATCAGTCATATTTTCCGGGTCCTTTCTTGACTTCGGCTATCACTTATTCAGGGGCGCGGGCGGTGATTAGCCAGGATGAGCTGTCCATCCACAGCCCGCCTTCACGTTCGATGACGCCTTCGAAGACCTCCGACAGAGCGGTGACAATTTCCGCGCGGTGGGCTTCACCCAATGCGCCGGCTTCGCGATAGGTTTCTCCCGCAGGGCCAATGGCCAGCTGGAAACAGACCGCGTCTTCGATGTCGCGCCCGACATTGACCTTGGCGTCGATCCGGCGAAACTTGATATCCGTAAATCCAGCGGCCTCCATCTGCATGCGGGTCACCTGTTCGTCGGCCATCGAGAATGGGCCGGGGCCGCAAGACAGCGCATCCGGGCCGGGCGGGGGCAGGATCTGCCGTACCACGTCACGGGCGGTGATCAGCCAGGGGTTATCCTCGCGCTGGCGCCAGACGATATGGGCCATGCGGCCACCCGGTTTCAGCGCCTTGCGCATCGAGCGGAGCCCGGCTACCGGATTTACAAAGAACATCGTGCCGAACCGGGCAAAGACGAAATGGTACAAACCCTCGCCCAAACCTTGTTCGGCGTCCCGGTTTTCAAACCGGACATTGGGAAGGAAGATTTTCTCGGGACGGGCGCGGGCGATTTCGAGGAAATCGTCACAGCAGTCTACTCCGACGACCTTGCCCCGCGCGCCAACCCGGCGGGCGAGCTCCATAGCGGTGTCGCCAAATCCGCACCCTACGTCAAGCACGTGGTCATCGGTCCGGATATCCAGAAGCGGCATGATTTCTGCGCTGTGGCGGGACAGCCCGCCTTCCAGAATGTGCCGGTATTTCACGAATTTTGGTGCCAGTGTCTCGTTCCAGAAGCCGACGATTTCGCTCATCGGATGCGCGCTGGCCTCTGCGGGGAAAATTGCGTTTTGCAGTTTCATCGTGATTTCCTTTGTGCTCACTCTGTTGGTATGGAATTTCTTGTCGTAACTTCGAGGTGTTGAAGCCATCGGGCAGATGCCCGGGTTCGGCCTAATTCGCGGTCAAACCTGTCGGGACATGTGATCCGGAAACGGGGTATCGTTTTGATTTGTCTGGTTAGGCTATGCCGCGATCATCATGTGTTCTGGTCCCTGTTCTGATTGTCTGCGCTCAGCAGCGTTTCGATGAACAAAGGGATAGAACAGACCGGTCCGCGGAAATACTTCACGCCCGGAAGCAATCCACTACACAATTGAAAGAAACCAGCTACAATATGTGAAGTTAGGCGCCATGGTCTTCTGAGCTGGGAGGAATATATGAATTACAATCAGTTTTGCCCGATCGCGAAATCGGCGGAAATTCTTGGCGAGCGCTGGAACATTCTGATCCTGAGAGAGGTCCTGATGGGTGGCCGCCGCTTTAACACTCTGCAACGCGGTCTGGGCGATATTTCCCCGGCCCTGCTGACCAAGCGGCTGAAGCAGCTGGAAGAGCAAAATATGCTGATCCGGCGCAAGATACCGGGTCAGAAAGGCTATGAGTACTATCCGACAGAGGCTTGCGAAGCTTTAATGCCGGTGCTGTTCGCGCTTGGCGAATGGGGGATCATCTGGGCGAAGAACACCATCCTTGATCAGGATTTCGACGCGGAGTTCTTGATGCTCTATCTCGAGCGCAGCATCGACCGGAACAAGATCAAGGGGCAAGAGACGGTTATCAAGTTCCGTTTCAAAGACCTGGGGCAACAGCGTGATTGGTGGCTGGTCGTCAAACCGGACAATTCAGAAATCTGTCTGAAGGATCCCGGGCGTGACGTGGATGTTTACTTCAACTGTGCCGTTCGGACTTTGTCAGAAATCTGGATGGGCGACCGCACCTATCGCGAGGCTATTCAAGCGGGCGACCTGATGATGGATGGCGACCCGGCGCTGATGCGAAATGTGTCTGCCTGGTTGCGACCGGGGATATTTGCGGACTCGCCGCGCCAGCCAATTTAGGAAATGGTCGTTTGATGGGCCGGGCTCGCGAAATCTAGGCTGGTTGGCAATTTATGCGACCAGCCCGATGCGCCGTTTCCGCTTTGTCAGGGGAAATCAGCTTGAAGAGGGCAGGGCGGTCGGCTATTCGCCCCGCCAATTCACCCGCCATTTCAGTGACCCGATTGGAGCCGAGAACCTCTACACTGCCGGGGTGGAGATCGGAGTGTTCGGTGAGCGAACGTAAGGGCGGGGAAATGAAGCGAATTTCAGAAAATTGAAGGTTTGCTGAAAGGCAGCGCAGGTAGGCCGATTGTTGAATTTAGTGGAGTTGGCTGGGCTTTTGTCGAGTTTAGCGCCGGTGACCGGAATAGCTTTTTCTGCCTAAAGAACACTTATTGGTGAACGAGAAGATAAAAAAGCAAGTTGGAGGGTAAATTGTTCTGAAGGGTTCGAACCCCGCTCTGTGCTACTGGCGGCATCTGGCACTGGAGCAGATTGGGCCGGCCTCATCAACGACGTGAAGAACGGCGCAGCACTATGAGGCCGGCACCCAGGCACAGGAAGGCCATAAGAGCGCCGGCGAGCATCGGAAACGCCTGTCTTGAAACGGGTTTTGCCTCTTCTCCGATATCTGGATCAGGCAGCGCCGAACTGACCTCCGCTTTTCCATTGATCAGGCCGTAGGATACAAAATTCTTGTAGATATTGCGGACATACACGACCGGTTCACGACCGATGATCCTTGCTGCCGCAATCTCCACATTCGCGAACCAGACATTGGGATCGAGCCCCATTCTTTTCGCCCGCCGCCTTGCTTCGGAGATATTCCTTGGCCCGGCATTATAGGCAGCAAGAGAGAGGAAGGTCTTGTCTTGAGCGGATATTTCAGGGTCATCGAAGTAACGGTTCCTGATGAAACTCAGGTATTTTATTCCGGCGTGAATGTTATTTTCGAGCCTCCTGATATCCGGGATCGAGACGTTCGGATCACTCGCTGTCGCAGGCAGGATCTGCATTACGCCGATCGCCCCGGCACTGCTCACTTCATCCTGAACCAGCCTCGATTCCTGATAGGCCTGAGCAAAGATGAGGCGCCAGTCAAAATCATATTCTCCTGAATAGGTCTGAATATGTTGGATGATTTCGTCGCGCTTTCGGAGTGTGTCGCCTCTTCTGATTTCGTTGATCCAATCAGCCGACCCAAAATACCTGTTTGACAATATGTTGCCGAGGAGCGTGCCCTGTCTGACCTGAGAGATAAAACCATTCACGACCTTAAGCAGCTCGGGCGATCCTTTGCGAACCGCCCAGGCGATCTCACCGCCTTGGTTCAGGGTAAGGTCGTCATGGACCACGATTCTCTCGAAGACTTGTCTCCAAAGCTCCAGCTTGTGACTGTCAACGACGGTCGCCGAAATCACCCCGGTATCCAGCAAGTCGAGCAGATCGTAATCTTCGAGGTGTGGTGCAACCTTGACGACAGGCACCGGGGCTCGTCCCAAGGTTTCGCGTGCCGTGTTAAGACGCTGCAAATGGGCGAAGTAGCTGCTTGATGGGCGCAGGGCCAAGCCCGTCTCCACCAGGTCGTCAAGCGACTGAATGTCAGGCGATGCAGGTCCGGTCACAACAATTTCCGAGATATCCCTGAAAATCGGGTCGGCAAAATCCACAAGCGACTTGCGCTGCTCTGTAATGGTCAGATTGGCCATCGCAAGGTCGGTGCGCCCCTCTACTACTGCAGGGATGATCTGATCCCGGGGAAGCGGGACGAGCAAGACATCCACCTTCTCGTCCAGAGTTTCCTCGAGGTGGACCTCCAATTCGCGGGCCATCTCGACAGCGAAACCGATCATCTCTTCACCGTTGTACGAGAAATAGATTGGCGTGTAGGGTATGGCAACGCGCAGCAACCGTCTCTCCAGGATCGCACCCAGATCAGACTTGACCGGCCTTAAAGCATCCTGAATGACAGCATGATCACCGGACGCGCCCTGCTGCCCTTGGGCCTGAGCAAGCGCCATTTGGTGCGACCCAAGCTGGGCCACGAAAATTATACACCCGACAGAGAGGGCTCTGATCGCTAGGTGACACGGCATTTTCTGCCAGTGGCCCGGGGTCTCCACAATGAACATAACGGCATTGAAGCAGAGACGATGCCTCATTGGAAGGTCCGGCTGCCCGTCGCCAGGGTTTACCGAAAAAGGGTCGGCTGTTTTGCAACGGAGGCTCTGGTTCGGTTTCCGTTTCAGTCGATCCTGTCAGAAGAAACCGGCTTGAGGCGGGCAAGGGTCGCTCCAATGACGGCTTCGAGCCCAATGTAACCTGCGGTCCGCTCAGTGCAGCACTGCCATGAATCAATGGAGTGCATTAGATCTAAGCCTCTGCTAGCGTAGAAAAAATTTGCGTGGCACGGCGTGCCGACCAGGTAACGACATGAGAGCGTGCTTTGTTTAACGGGGGAACAATGGAACAGTTAACGGCCTTTAACTGGGTCGCAGCAATCGGTTGGTTGGGGTCTATTCTGACCATCGCAACCTATGCGATGAACACGATGATGCCGCTCAGGATTCTCGCCATCGCATCTTCTATCAGCTACTTGATTTACGCTTATCTTCTGCAGCTCTGGCCATTGCTTGGGATGGAGCTGGCTCTGCTGCCGATCAATTGTTATCGCCTTTGGCAGATCGTGACCCTCAGAGACCTAGTGGCCCAAGCAAAGGATGGCACAGCGACAGATTTTTCGGTTATTAAGGCCTATGGAAAAAAACGCCGGATCACCGCCGGATCGTTGATTTTCAAACGCGGCGACCCTGTGGACCAACTCTATTTCATCGGATCGGGCCGGGTATTGATCGAGGAGGTCGGCATCGAGGTGTCTTCCGGCGACATTTTCGGAGAGATCGCATTCTTCACGGATGCAGCCACCCGCACCGCGACGGCGCGTTGTGTAGAAGAAGCGGAGGTCTACGAGATCGACAAGAAACGTTTCATGCGGCTGCAATTCGAGGATCCGAGTTTTGGACTTTCTGTGATGCGCACCGTCACGCGCCGCCTTTCCGACAATGCAAACCGAGAGGTAACGGCCTGAACAACGAGAGTCTGGCACGTCAATTCCGTCCACACTCCCGCCCGTTGGTTTCCTTCAAACCAAGTCGCGTTTCCTGCAGCGCGGCACGTCAGTTTCGACAATTGCCGTTTCTGCAAAGGTCGAACCCTCCCTCGCGGTGCCGGCTATGCGGAACAAATCGATCCTCGGGTCAAACCGATTACACGGTTCGAATCTTCTCCGCCCCAATTCAATCCCTGCAAAACCAGCGCCGCCCACACACGACACCACCCTCAGTTGGCACTCTCTGTTCTTGCGGGAAAATTCCAGATTTCTCCGAGAACATCGAATGCAACGGAAACCCTCGGATCCGTCAGACGCGACCGAAGTGCCACGAAACTGAGAGGAGTGTCGATGCGAACCTTGTCCGCGATTGAGATGCCGCAGGTTTGTCTCTGTTCCAGAGCAATCGATTCCTGACACAGGCTCAACCCGACACCGGACCTGACCATAGCCAGCATTGCCGGCTCCTGATCGACCAAGGCAACTCGGGTCTGCTTGCATCCATGTTCGGAAAACATGCGATCCAACAACCGGGAATGCACGGAGTCCGGTGGCGTTCCGATCCAGGGAAGCTCGGCAAGGGCCGAAATGTCCTTGCCGGAGACCAGCCCTTCCCAACCCGCCGGGGCGATGATCCTGTAGGTGATATGCGTCAGTTCGACCTGATGGATTATGTCCTCAAGGTCGTCCATTTCATGATCTTTCGTGTCCCGGACAAGGTTCAGATCCCCGAGGAAATATCCGGCATCTATCTGGTTCCGCATAAGGCGCGCGATCACCTGACCGCTCATTCCGTGAACCAGTTCGGTTCGAATCTCGGGGTAGTTCTCAACGAGCCTGGCCAGAAACTGGCCGAGGCGGATAAAATCCGGATCGACAATAGTGCCTATTCGCAGCGGCCCGCGGACCTGGCCGCTGATCCTGCTTGCCGTCTCGCCGAACTCCGAGAGCGCCGTGAGCACTTTCTCGGCTTTTACCAGCAGATTTGCGCCGTCCCGGGTCAGTTCCACTCCTCTTGAAGTCCTGCTGAACAGGGTCAGTCCGGTGTCTTCGGAAAGGCGTTTGAGTTGAAGGCTGATGGCCGGCTGGGTCAAGTTCAACACGTCTGCGGCACGAGATATATTGCCCTCGCGAGCAACAACTACGAATGATTTCAGTGTCCTGATCTCGACCGTTCGCTTCATATAAATCCAGCTTATATCACGATGCATCACTAGTCATTGGATTTTTTCCCGAGCCAGCCGTAATGGATGCGATCAATGAAGAGGATGTGCAATGACCACAAGCAAGATCAGCCAATCCAACACCTGGCAGGAAATTCCCGGAAACCGCGAACGCGTCCGGGATATCCACAATCAAGCCAGCTGTGAGGTCTGGACCGGTATAGACAACCGGACCCTGCGCCAATCGCCGGGCAGGGTGGCTGGCGCTATGCTGTTCAACTCGAGGGGCGTCGAATTCACCATGCCCGTTGCACGCTGAGGACCGGAAGAAGCCATGCCAAGAGATCCGTTCGACTATATCATCGTTGGTGCCGGTTCGGCCGGTTGCCTTCTTGCAAACCGCCTGAGCAACGATCCTTCCAAACGGGTTCTGCTGCTGGAGGCGGGCAAGAAGGACACCTACCCCTGGATCCACATTCCCGTCGGATATCTCTACTGTATCGGCAACCCGCGGACCGACTGGCTCTATCAGACGGAGCCTGATGCCGGGCTCAACGGCCGGTCGCTGCGCTATCCGCGCGGCAAGGTGCTGGGCGGATGTTCGTCGATCAACGGCATGATCTATATGCGTGGTCAGGCCCGCGACTATGACACATGGGCGCGCCTGACTGGCGACGACGACTGGAACTGGGACAATTCGTTGCCCGATTTCAAGGCGCATGAAAACCACTACAAGCTGGATAACGGGGCGGACCACGCCACTGGCGATAACAGCCGGTTTTCCGATCTGCATGGTCATGGCGGCGAATGGCGAATAGAAAAACAACGCCTGAGCTGGGACATCCTCGAGGCATTTGCAGAGGCCGCGACCGAAGCCGGGATAGAGCGCACCGACGATTTCAACTCCGGCGACAACTCCGGTGTCGGCTATTTCGAAGTGAACCAGAAATCCGGATTGCGCTGGAACACGGCCAAAGGCTTCCTAAAGCCCGCCCTTGGGCGCAAGAACCTGACGGTCTGGACTGAATCCCAGGTCGAACGCCTGCTCTTCGAGACCACGCCCAACGGCGCGACCCGCTGCGCCGGCGCGGTCTTGCGGCGCGGCGGCGATGCCATGACAGTGCGCGCCCGGCGCGAAGTCATCCTGTCGGCCGGCGCCATAGGCTCGCCGCAGATCCTGCAGCTTTCCGGTGTCGGTCCGGCGAAACTGCTCAAGGACAACGGCATCGAGGTGGTACGGGATGCATCCGGTGTCGGCGCAAACCTGCAGGACCACCTGCAGATCCGCGCCGTGTTCAAGGTGCAAGGGGCCAAGACGCTTAACACGCTGGCCGGCAACCTTTTCGGCAAGGCCAGGATCGGCCTTGAGTACGTTCTGAAACGCACGGGTCCGATGAGCATGTCGCCCAGCCAGCTGGGGGCCTTCACGCGCTCGGATCCCGACCAGCCTTATGCTAACCTGGAATACCACATCCAGCCGCTGAGCCTGGATGCCTTCGGCGAGGATCTGCACCCGTTCCCGGCGATGACGGCGAGTGTATGTAACCTGAATCCCACCAGCCGCGGCACAGTGCAAATCCGCTCGAACATGTTCGACGACGCGCCGCGGATTTCTCCGAACTATCTGGCCACCGACGAGGACCGCCGCATCGCGGCCGACAGTCTGCGCCAGGTGCGGGAGATCATGGCCAAACCGGCCATGCAGAAATACAAGCCCGAGGAATGGAAGCCCGGCATCCAGTTTCAGACGGATGACGAGCTTGCCAAGCTGGCGGGCGACATCGCCAACACGATCTTTCACCCCGTGGGCACGGCCAAGATGGGGCGCGATGACGACCCGTCGGCAGTGGTCGACACCCGGCTTAGGGTGCGCGGCATCGAAGGCCTGCGCGTCGTAGATGCGAGCGTCATGCCGCGGATTACCAGCGGCAACACCAATGCGCCGACCCTCATGATCGCAGAAAAGGCATCCCGTTGGATAAGAGAGGCCCATCAGGGCGAAGCATAGATAACAAACAGGCATACCCACATATCAAACCCATATTTCGCCGTGGCCCGCAACAAGGGATGGAAATCCGCCACACACCGGCACGGCTGGAGGAGACCAAGTAAATGACCCAAGAAAGTATCGGCGACGACCGTTTGGACCGTCGCGTATTCGTGCCTTCACTTGCGGTGCTTGCCGCCGTCGTGGCACCGATGATCCTGTTCCCCGAAGCAGGCCCCGCCGCTGTCAACGCGGCCTTCAGTTTCGCCACCGGCAAGTTCGGCTGGCTTTACCTGCTGGCGGGCATCGCCACAGTCGCCTTCCTCGTGGGGCTCGCCATCAGCCGGTACGGCAACGTCCGCCTCGGTGGGCCGGATGACGCGCCGGAATTCAGCTACTTCAGCTGGATCGCCATGATCTTCTGCGGCGGTATCGGAATCGCCATCGTCAACTGGGCCTGGGTCGAACCGATCTATTACCTGCAGGGTCCTCCGTTCGGCGTCGAGCCGATGTCGGCAAAGGCCGCTGAATGGGCTCTGACCTATGGCCAGTTCCACTGGGGCATCACGCCCTGGGCCTTCTACTGCCTGCCTGCGATCCCGATTGCCTATTCCATGTATGTGCGCCGCCAGCCCGGCGTGCGCATGTCCGTGGCCGCGCGCGGCGCGATCGGTGCTCATTCGGACGGCTGGGGCGGCGTTCTGCTGGACGCTGTTGTGGTCTTCGGTGTGGTCGGCGGTGTCGGCACTTCGCTCGGTCTGGCCGTTCCACTGGTTTCGAAGCTGGTGAGCGGCTTGTTCGGTGTAGAGCCGTCCCTGCTGCTGGACGTCACGATCCTTGGAATCTGGACCCTGATCTTTGGCTGCAGCGTTTGGTTCGGCCTGTCAAAAGGCATCAAGATACTGTCGGACGTCAACGTGGTTCTGGCGATACTGCTGCTGGCCTTCACCTTTGTGATCGGCCCGAAGCTGTTCATCGTCAACGGCTGGGTTAACAGCATCGGTCAGATGGCCTCGAACTTCGTCACCATGAGCATGTGGACCGACCCGGTCAACCACTCGACCTTCCCGCAGGACTGGACCATTTTCTACTGGGCCTGGTGGATCGCCTATTCGCCAATGATGGGTCTGTTCGTAGCACGGATTTCCCGTGGCCGTACGATCCGCGAACTGATCATCGCTGAATTGGTCTGGGGCTCGCTGGGTTGCTGGGTGTTCTTCGCGGTCTGGGGCGGCTATGCGCTGAACCTCCAAATCTCGGGTACGCTTGATGTCAGTGCCATCCTCAGCGAGGGCGGGATTCCGGCCACGGTCCAGGCGATCCTGGGTACAATGCCGATGCCTTGGCTGATCACCACCGTTTTCATCGTGCTGTGCTTCATCTTCCTCGCCACGACGCTGGACAGCGCGGCCTATGTGCTGGCCTCGGTCACCTCGCGCAAGCTTTCCGGTTACCAGGAGCCCAAGCGCAAGATACGCGTCACCTGGGCGCTGATCCTGGCCGGGTTCGGCGTGGCGCTGATCCAGCTGGGCGGTCTGAAACCCGTGCAGACCTCGACCATCGTCGTAGCACTTCCGCTGATCCCCGTTCTGGTTGTTCTGTCCTGGTCGTTGCTGCGCTGGCTGAAAGAGGATTTCGGCACCGAAGCCAAGCTGCATCACCTCGTGACTTCCAAGCCAACCGAATAAGTGCCAACATGTACCGGCCCCACCGGGCCGGTACATCCCCCGAACGAACCCGTAACTTTTGCGCCGGAGACTTGCCATGAACAACGCCACCTCTTCCCTCCTTCCGCTCAAGGGCGTCAAGGTCATTGATTTTGGTCAGTATATCGCCGGGCCCGCCGTGGCGATGATCCTCGGCGACCTGGGCGCCACCGTGATCCATGTCGATCCGCCTTCGGGCCCGCTTTGGGACAGCCCGGCCAACGGAACGCTGAACCGCAACAA
This sequence comes from Amylibacter sp., assembly GCA_041573315.1. GTDB lineage: Bacteria > Pseudomonadota > Alphaproteobacteria > Rhodobacterales > Rhodobacteraceae > Amylibacter. Next base: position 15,740 of record JBFFQS010000015.1, read on the forward strand.
GAAAATCGTGAACATTGACCTGAAAACCGCCAAAGGGCTGGAGCAGGCCAAGGCGCTTATCGCCGAAGCCGATATTCTGGTCGAAAGCTTCCGGCCCGGCGTGATGGCGCGGTTGGGTCTCGATCCGGCCGTCCTGCGCGAAGATCGTCAAGAACTCATCACCCTGTCGATCCCGGGCTTTGCCTCGAACGACGAGTTGCGCCGCGACTGGCGCGCCTTCGAAAGCGTGATCGCGGCCACCTCGGGCGTCTTTACCGACATGGGCCTGAACCGCGTTCTGATGGGGATCAACCCATCCTTCTCGCCGCTGCCGCTGGCCTCGGCCTACGGCACCATGCTTGCAGCCTCCGCGGCCGCCCTGGCGCTGCAATCGCGCGAACGCACGGGCTTTGGAGACCATATCGAGGTTCCGCTGGCCTCGGCCGTGATGGAAGGCCTGTGTTACAACTCGATCAAGGTCGACAACTATCCCGAACGGTATAAAACCCAACGCGAGTCTGAAATCGAGCGCCGCCGGATCGAAGGTCTGCCGATGAACGTGACCTACGAAGAGCTGCAGGAATTGCTCGATCCGTTCTACCGCTCGTACAAGTGCAAGGACGGACGGATGTTCTATGTCGTCTGCCCCAGCCACAAGCATCACGCCAAGCGCTGCCTCATGACGCTGGGCATCTACGATGATCTGGTGGCCGAGGGGCTGACCGAGGAAGAGGATACCTATCTGCCGGTCAGCGAATGGAAATCCGATGTTTCGCTTGGCGTCTACCCGCTGCCGAAGGCATGGGCGGACAAGATCGCGGAACGCATGAAGGAAGTTTTCCTGACCCGCACCGCCAAGGAATGGGAACGCATTTTCGGCCGCGGCAAGTTCCCAGGCGCGCCGCAGCGCTGGCTGCAGGAATGGATCAACGACGACCATGCCGAAACCACCGGCCTGATGATCGACGTCGACGATCCGGAATTCGGCACGATGATCCAGCCCGGCCCGATGGTCTGGCTGGAGGAGAGCGGCGAAGAGATGCTGAACCCCGCGCCGCGCGAATGGGTCGATTTCGACACCGCGCTGCGGATGCTGAAGGCGCAGCCCACCAAATTGCCCAAGGCGGTGCCCACTGCCGAGAAAGCCGGCTGGCTGGACGGCGTGCGCATCCTGGACATGTGCAACGTGATCGCAGGGCCGCATTCGGTCTCTTACCTCTCGCGCTTCGGCGCAGAGGTGATCAAGCTGGACCCCGCCAAACCGTTCTACGACCCTTGGAACACGGTGATTTTCAGCCTGTCGCACGGGCGCGGAAAACGCTCCGTCCTGGCCGATATTTCGTCGCCAGAAGGCCGCGAAGTGTTTGAAAAGCTGGTGAAATCCGTAGATGTCATCGTCTGGAACGCACCGGACCGGCAGGTCAAGGCCATGGGGCTGGATACCGAAGGCCTGCGCGCGCTGAACCCGGATGCGATCTTCTGCAAGCTGGACTGTTTCAGCGGCGTGCGACCGGGGCCGCGGACCAACTATCTGGGTTACGACGACCTGGTGCAGGCGACCACCGGCATCATGCTGCGGTTCGGCGGGTCGATGGACACGCCCGAAGAGCACGCGCACGTCGGCACCATCGACGTGATGTGCGGCTTTGGCGGATCGCTGGGCGTGGCCGTGGCGCTGTATCAAAAGCTCAGGACAGGCCGGATCGGTCGGCCGCGCACGTCTTTGTCGGCGCTCAGCGGCCTGGCGCAGATCCCGTTCTGCTATGACTACGAGCGCCGCGGCCTGTTCGACGAACCCGCGGGCCACGAGGTCAACGGATATGACGAACTGACGCGTTTCTACTATACCTCGTCGGACCGTTTCGTGCTGCTCTGCGCCTATGAAGCGGATGTCGCCAAACTGGACAAGGTCGAAGGCCTCGAAGGCTTCGCCGCGGTGCCGAAGGAAGAGCGCGCCGTCTTCCTGGCGCAGGCCTTCATGACCGCCCGTGCCAGCGATTGGGTCGACCGGTTGCAGTCGGCGAATGTGGGCGCTGCGGTCTGCGAAAACATCGAGACCATCCGCGCCTATGACACCAGACCGGCAGACGGGACGCCCGGAACCGACCGGGGCAGCTATTCCTTTTCGTTCTACGAAGACCATCCAAGCGGTCATGCGGTGACACAGCTTGACCCGTTCGCGATCCGGCCGGCGCGCAGCACCGTCTATGCGCCCGATCCCACGGAGAAGTTCGGAAAATCGACCCGCGCGGTGCTGACCGAGTTGGGCTATTCGCCGGAAGATATCGACCGGATGCTGAAGGATGGCGCGATCAGCGAGAGCTGGAGCAAGGAATACTTGCCGAGCTGACCGGCTGGCATCTGCAAAAAGCCGGGGACGGCGCTGTCGCCCCCGGACCGCTTACGATCATTATCACGATGAGGACTCCTTATGGCCGACAAGACCGAAGCCCCCAGCGGCGCATCCGCCAAACCCGAGGACACGGCGCGCCAGTTCGCTGAAATCGCCGAGCAGACTCAGCGGGTTTTTCAAGGCTTTATGGAGCGGCAGGCACAGCGCGACGTGCCGCCGGGATTTGATCCGGTCGCCATATCCCGGGCTTTCTGGGACCTGAACGCAAGGCTGATACAGGATCCCGGCGCGTTGATGAAGGCCAATACGGAATACTGGCTGCGCATGGCGCGCCTGTTCGAGGCCAGCGGCAAGCGGGTGGCGGGCGAAGCGGCCGAGGCGGTGGCCCGGCCCGCAGCGGGCGACCGCCGTTTCAAGGACCCGGCCTGGGACGAGGAGAAGGTCTTCGATCACATAAAACAGGCCTATCTGATCTATTCAGACTATGCCCTGGCATTGGCCAGCGGCGCAGAAGACATGGACAAGCATCAAAAGCAGATCGTGGAATTCTATGCCCGTCGCGCGGTCGAGGCGCTGTCGCCGACGAATTTCGCGTATTCGAACCCAGAGGTCATTAAAAAGGCCCGCGAAACCGGCGGCCAGAACCTGGTTGACGGGTTTTCGAACCTTTTGCGTGATCTGGAACGCGGGCAGGGACAACTGAAGATCACCATGACCGATCCCACCGCTTTCGAAGTGGGCAGGAATCTGGCCGTAAGCGAAGGCGCCGTCGTCTTCGAAAACGACCTGATGCAGCTGATCCAGTATGCGCCCACGACCGAAACCGTCTACGAAAGGCCGCTGCTGATCGTGCCGCCGTGGATCAATAAGTATTACGCGCTGGACCTGACACCCGAAAAAAGCATTGTGAAATGGCTTGTGGATCAAGGGCATACGGTATTTCTGATCTCTTGGGTCAACCCCGGCAGCGAGCTGGCCGACAAGGGGTTCGACGACTATATGTTCGAGGGACCGCTGCAAGGCATCGAGATCATTCGCGACATTACCGGAGCAGCGGATGTGAATTTGGCTGGCTATTGCATCGGCGGCACGCTGGTCGCCACGACGCTGGCCTATCTGGCGGGCAAGGGCGAAACCGGGGTGCATTCGGCGACGCTGATGGCCTGCATGACCGATTTCGAAGAGCCCGGCGATCTGGGGGTTTTCGTTGACGACGAGCAGCTTGCGACCCTGCAACGCACGATCGAAGCCCGCGGTTATCACACCGGCGAAGAGATGTCGGCGGTGTTTTCGCTGATGCGCGCCAACGACCTGATTTGGGGCCACGTGGTGAACAACTACCTGCTGGCGAAGGACAGCTTGCCGTTCGACATGGTCTATTGGTTTCAGGACAGCACGCGTTTGCCGGCGAAGATGCTCTATTGGTATCTCGACACATTTTACAACAAGAACCTGCTGCGGGAGCCCGGTGCGATTGAGTTCGGCGGCGTGCCGCTGGACCTGGGCAAGGTCGAGGTCCCCGTCTATTTCCTGTCGGCGGAAGAGGACCATATCTGCCCGTGGGAGTCGACCTATCGCGGTACACAGTTGTTTGGCAGCCAGACCACCTTTGTTCTGGGCGGTTCGGGCCATAACGCCGGCGTGGTGAACCCGCCCAGCAAGGTGAAATACGGCTATCGCACCAATGACGATAGTCCAGCGGATGCCTTGGAATGGCATGCAGGGTCCAGTCAGAACGAGGGCTCCTGGTGGCCGCATTGGGGTACTTGGCTGGCAGGGCGAAGCGGCGGGAAGACGGCCGAGCCGCGCGTGCCCGGGACAGACCGGCACCCGGTCATCGAAGCCGCACCCGGCCGCTATGTGAAAGTGCGATGAACCGGCTGCACGAAACTGCTGAGCCGTACCGTCCAGATACAAACCATCCGGGTCTTTGATGACCTGACCGAACCGACCGGAGACCGCTGATGCACGACAAGATTATTACCGCCGAAGACGCTGCCCGACTGATCCGGGACGGTGATACGGTGACCACCTCGGGTTTTGTCGGCATCGGCGTTCCCGAGGCGCTGCTCAAGGCGCTTGAGGCACAGTTTCTGGAAACCGGCGCGCCGCGCGATCTGACGCTGATCTTCGCCGCCGCGCAGGGTGACGGCAAAGAACGCGGCCTGAACCGTCTGGCGCACGAGGGCCTTGTAGCCGAGGCGGTGGGCGGGCATTGGGGGCTTGTCCCGAAGCTCGGCCGACTGGCGCTCGACGGAAAGATCCGGGCCTACAACCTGCCGCAAGGGGTAATCAGCCAGTTGTTCCGCGACAGCGCCGGCGGCCGGCCCGGGCTGCTGACCCGCGTCGGCCTGCACACTTTCGTCGATCCCCGGCTTCAGGGCGGCAAGATTAACGCGCAAACGACCAAGGACATTGTCGAAGTCACCCGGATCGGCGACGAGGAATTCCTCTACTATCACACGCGCAAGATCGACGTCGCGCTGCTGCGAGGCACCTCGGCTGACCCGTCGGGCAATGTTACGATGGAAAACGAGGCACTGGTTCTGGACGGCCTCAGTCAGGCGATGGCGGTAAAGAATTCAGGCGGAGTGGTCATCGTCCAGGTCGAAAGAACGGTCGCTCGCGGCGCCCTCAGCCCGCGCGATGTGCAGATTCCGGGCGCGTTGGTCGATGCCGTTGTGTTGTCTGAACCTGCCGATCACCACCAAACCTTTGCCACACCTTTCTCACACGGCTTTTCAGGACGCTTCAGGGTGACCAAAGACGCCGCACCCGAAATGTCTCTTACGGCTCGCAAGATCATCGCGCGGCGTGCGGCATTCGAACTTCCGGTCAACGGTGTGGTCAATCTTGGCATCGGCATGCCCGAAGGCGTCGCTGCGGTGGCGGCTGAAGAAAAGCTGCTGGACCATCTGACTCTGACCACCGAGCCCGGCGTAATCGGCGGACAGCCCGCCTCGGGGCTGGATTTCGGCGCAGCGGTCAACACCGATGCGATAATCCCGCAGAGCCTTCAGTTCGATTTCTACGACGGAGGCGGGCTGGATCTGGCGATCCTCGGCATGGCTGAAGTCGATGGTACCGGATCGGTGAATGTGTCGCGTTTCGGTCCGCGGCTGGCTGGCTCCGGTGGCTTCATCAACATCAGTCAGAATGCCCGCGCGCTCGTCCTGACCGGGACGTTCACGTCCGGTGCGCTGGACGTTGCAGTAGCCGGGGGCCAACTGGCGATTTCCAATGAGGGAAAAGTACGCAAATTCATGAACGCGGTCGAACAGGTCACCTTTTCCGGCCCGCATGCCGCAAAACAGGCCCAGCCGGTGCTGTATGTCACCGAACGCTGCGTCTTTCGACTGACCCGCGATGGGGTCGAACTGACAGAGGTCGCTCCGGGGATCGACATAGACCGGGACATTCTTTCCCTGATGGATTTCGTTCCGCGCATCGTCAATCCGATCGCGATGGACCCGCGTATTTTCCGGGACGAACCAATGGGGCTGCACGTCGATCTGCTGCATCTGGATATCGAGGACCGCATCGCGATGGACCCCGAGGGACGGCATCTGTTCATCAATTTCGAGAAGCTGCGGGTCAGAAACCAGGGCGATATTGCCCGCCTCCGCAGCCGTATCGAAGCGGTCTGCCGGGCGCAGCCGGGCCGCGTCGACGTAATCGTCAATTACGACGACACGCGGATTGATCCGGAGATCGAAGATGCATATGCCGCGATGGTCAGGGACTTGGAGGACAACTATTATCGGACCGTCACCCGGTATTCCAACTCTGCGTTCATGCGTATGAAGCTTGGTGAAGTACTCAAGCGAGACATCGCAACGCATATTTTCGAAACAGACGAGGAAGCAAAAAAGTTTCTGAATGCTTGAATTGGCGCTGTCAGAAGAAATGGGATTGAGGCGTGCAAGGCGGTCGCCCAGCTATCTCGGATGATGAGCTGAAGTCAATTTTGAAATTGAAAAGTAAGCCCAGAGATCGTCCGCAGGGCCGAGGTTTTTCAAATCTGCTTCCCGCATAGCGGCCGTCTGAACGTATTGATCCCGTGGACTTTGATCACCAGGGGAGTTCGTAGCCCTCAGCGTGCCAGAAACCACCGCTGTTTTCGATGCTCAGAGCGTCAATACGCTCGATTATCCCCCAAGCGGAGTCGGTCGGAGGGATGCCCCGCCCGCCGGTCAATTCCGTCGCAACCATACCGGGATGGAGTAACGCGACTGCGATGCCACGAGGCTTTAGCTCGTGCATGAGGTTGGTGCCGATCTGATTGACGGCAGTCTTTGAGGCTCGGTAGCCATAGTAACCGCCCGAACCGTTGTCCGCGATTGAGCCAACTCTGCTCGTGATGATCACGACTTTTGATCCATCTTTGAGGTTGTCGGCGAGCGCCTCGGTAACCCTCAGTGGACCTAAAGCGTTTACGCGGTATTGTTCCAGCATCTCCTCGTAGTCGATGCTGCCAAATGAGTCACCCTTCATGATGCCGGCATTGTTTATGAGTACATCGAGTCGCTGTCCCGCCAAGTCAGACTTGAGCCGCTCGATAGATCCAGCGTCGCTTACATCGATTCCATCGATGATACGCACGCCGAGTTCGGACAATTCCGGGCTGGGCGTTCTACAGACGGCGATGACATCCTCGCCGCGTGCGCTGAGTTGGGCGCAGATTTGGAGGCCGATGCCTTTGTTGGCGCCTGTAATCAAGGTGGTTGGCATTTTGGTGCTCCGGTGGCTGAAGTTAAAAGGAAACCTAACTTACCAACAAGGCCGATTGGAGTCGAATCTGGCCCTTGGCTCTGTTCGACTGACTCCTGAGGCCCCAAAAGCTTGCCAGGCGGGAAGGCGGCCTGCGCTGGGCAGGTAGTGATTCAGCTCCACAACTTGACGATGACTGCGATCTCTCCGTCAGCCCAATCCGCGCATTCGCCAAGACATTTGTCACAACATTCTGGTGACCCGATTGGAACCGAGGACCACTTCGCAAAATGGAACCGGGCCCGTCAGAGGTAACCGATTATCAGGTAAGTCATTGTAAGGTATTGCATATATATCTGGAAATTTGGTGGAGCCTAGGAGGATCGAACTCCTGACCTCTTCGCTGCCAGAGTGGAGATCGCATTGTTCGGTCAGCTAAGCGAAGGGAAGGAGAATGAGGGGAATTGCAGGAAATTGAAGGTTTTTCGGACGGATAGGGCAGGCGGACCGATAGTTGAATTTGGTGAAGTTTGGCGGGGATTGGAGCAAGATTAGCGGGCGAGTTCGGGAAATGCATATGCATCAGGATAAGGCATCGGCTTGAATGGCCCAAGTGGGATGGTCCTGTTCCAACTCCGACCGAAATACCCTTGGCGACAGTGGTCGAGTGAGCTACTCTCGGCCACCCCGGGGAGCGCATAGACCCGGCATAGCCAACGCCAAAGATGAGGGTAGTCGAGGACTTTTGCTCCGTTGAGCTTCATACGAAGATAATAGACCGGGTCGTGGCGATAGAGCGTGGGGAAAAGACGAAGGTCGGCCTCGGTGAAGGTGTCACCAGTCAAAAACAGGCGCCCGTCGGAAAGAC
>JBFFQS010000016.1:0-23105 GCA_041573315.1 Amylibacter sp.
GAAGCGGATTATGTAATCGTCGGGGCCGGGTCGGCCGGATGCGCACTGGCGTATCGCCTTTCCGAGGACGGCGCGAATTCGGTGATAGTGATCGAATACGGCGGCAGCGATGCCGGGCCGTTCATCCAGATGCCCGGCGCCCTGTCGTTTCCGATGAACATGAAGCGCTATGACTGGGGTTTCGAAAGCGAACCGGAGACCCATCTCGGCAACCGCAAAATGCACGTGCCGCGGGGCAAGGTGATCGGCGGGTCCTCCTCGATCAACGGCATGGTCTTCGTGCGCGGTCATGCGCAGGATTTCAACCATTGGCGCGACAGTGGCGCGCAAGGCTGGGGCTATGCCGATGTACTGCCCTATTTCAAGCGCATGGAGAACTGGAGCGGTGGTGACGACACGACATATCGCGGTCACTCCGGACCGCTGCACGTGTCGCGCGGAACCCGCAAGAATCCGCTTTTCATGGCTTTTCAGGAAGCTGGCCGTCAGGCCGGCTATCCCGTGACCGAGGATTACAACGGCGGCCAGCAGGAAGGCTTCGGCGCGATGGAGCAGACTGTGTTCAAAGGCGAGCGCTGGTCGGCGGCCAAGGCTTACCTGCGTCCGGCGCTGAAACGGGATAACGTGTCTGTTGTTCGCGGCTTTGCCCGGCGGGTCATAATCAAGGACGGCAAGGCAAACGGCGTAGAGATCGTCCGCAAACGACAGGTGCAAGCGGTGCGCGCCCGCAAGGAAGTCATTATCGCGGCCTCGGCGATCAACAGCCCGAAACTGTTGATGTTGTCCGGTATCGGGCCTGCCGATCACCTGAAAGAACACGGTATCGATGTTGTAGCCGACCGTCCCGGTGTCGGACAGAACCTGCAGGACCATCTGGAACTGTATTTGCAGGTCAAAAGCAAGCTGCCGATCACGCTCTACCGCTACTGGAACCTGCTGGGCAAGGCGCGGGTCGGGCTGCAGTGGATGCTGACCCGAACCGGTCCGGGGGCGTCCAACCAATTTGAGACGGCGGGATTTATCCGTTCCGCCGCAGGTGTCGATTACCCCGATATCCAGTATCACTTCCTGCCGATCGCAGTCAGTTACAACGGCAAGGCGGCGGCAGAGGGCCACGGCTTTCAGGCCCATGTCGGCACCAACCGCTCACCGTCGCGCGGGCAGGTGACCCTGCGATCCAACAACGCGATGGAGCCGCCGCGCATCCGGTTCAACTACATGAGCGAGGCTCAGGACTGGCAGGATTTCCGCACCGCGATCCGGCTGACCCGCGAGGTTTTTGCCCAGCCGGCCTTCGACAAATACGCGGACGGCGAGATCCAGCCAGGTGCAAGCGTGCAAAGCGACGACGAACTTGACAGCTTTATTCGCGAGCATGCGGAGAGCGCCTATCACCCCTGCGGCACCTGCCGGATGGGCGCGTTCGATGATCCGATGGCGGTGGTCGATCCGCAAACCCGCGTCATTGGCGTTAAGGGATTGCGCGTTGCTGACAGCTCCATTTTCCCGCGCATCACCAACGGCAACCTGAACGCGCCTTCGATCATGGTGGGTGAAAAGGCGGCCGATCACATTCTGGGCCGGGACATGCTTCCGCCGCAAGACGCACCGGTCTGGATCAATTCGGACTGGAAAACCAGCCAGCGATAATTCTGCTTTTTGCACTGTGCGAGGCGGGTACGGACGCTATATACGAAAGCATGACAGATACTCTCGACACCCGCAAAAACCTGCCGGAACACCTGCGCGTTCTGGCGCAAAAATACCCGCGCGACGGATGGGAGGGCCATTCGAATTTCGACGAGTTGACGCGCTTCTGGCTCGACCGTCATTTGATGTTCCGCGATGTGATGGGCCGGATACAGGTGCAGACGCGGGACTATCTGGATGGCAACGCGCCGCGTTATGCGCCGGAACTGGCTCGCTACACCGGGTTTTTCCTGAACCAGTTGCAGGGCCATCACTCGATCGAAGATCACCACTATTTCCCGGTGTTCAACAAGCTCGACAGCCGTCTGGAGCGGGCCTTCGATATTCTCGATCACGACCATCACGCGCTGGATGCGCACATCCACGGGCTTGCCGAGAAGACCAATGCGGTTCTGGAACAGATCCACGCCGGTAAGGATGCGAGCCTCGCGGCCGGAACCCTTTTGACAGCGCAAGGTGGCTTCGAGGGCTTTCTGAACCGCCACCTGTTCGACGAGGAAGAAATCATCGTGCCTTTGGTTCTGGAATACGCGCCGGACATGCACGGCCCCTAGAACTGGTCGAGAAACCCCACGATGGTTTTTTGGACGTCTGCGGTCCACAGATTGTTGTGCGTTCCGCCCTCGACAGACTCGAACAATTTCTGTACCGCACCCGCAGCTTCGAACACCGCCTGACCCTGCGCATAGGGCACAACATCGTCATCAGTTCCGTGGATGACCAGCAGCGGGGCGCTCAGACTTCGGATGTGTTCATCGGTGTCCCAGTGTTCGTCGAGGATCAGGCGCGTGGGAAAGATCGGAAAGGTTGCTGCCGCAACGTCGGGCACGGAGGTAAAAGGCGCTTCCAGAATGAGCCCGTCCGGCGCGTGTGTGCGGGCCAGCTTCACTGCTACGGCCGAGCCGAGGCTTTCACCGTAGTAGATAACCGCGCCATTCTTTGCCGACCCCATCAGCTCGAACATCTGGTCGCGCAGCAGGCGCGCATCGGCGCTCACGGCCTCCTCGCTTGCCTTTCCGGTGGAGCCGTTCGAGCCGCGATAGGCCATGGCGACCAGTCCGACCCCTAAAAGACGGAAGCGCCGGAAGCGTTCGGTCCGATTGCCCAGATTGCCGGCATTGCCGGGGAAATACAGAACCGTTGGCTCGCCGGCCCGCGCCGGCGCGGTCCAGATCACAAGGTCGTTGCCATCGCCGGTGCGCAGGGTTCTCTCTGTAATATCCGGCAGCCTGCCATTGTCCGGCGTCACATGCACCGGGTCGAGCGGATAGATCAGCGACATCCGCATCAGCCACAAGATACCGAGCACCGAGACATAGATGAACAGGCCGCCGAACAGAATTTTCGTCATGGATCATCAATTCGATAGGGAAGGATTCCGCGCTTGCCCGGTTCGACGCTCAGCCGTCTTTCGAGCGGCGGAACCGACCGCTGGTGACAATTCCTGCGCTCGCAAATCCTGCACGAAATGCCGATCGGCTCGAAGGCGGCGGCGTTGGAGACGTCGAGATCGTCAGCGTAAACCAGTTGCCCCGCGTGTTTGATCTCGCACCCCAGCCCGATTGAATAGCGCCGCGTCGGCGCTTTGAACGAACCGCCGGTTTTTGACACGTCGCGGGCCAGACACAGATATTGCACCCCGTCCGGCGTCTCTGCCAACTGCCGCAGGAACTGGCCCGGAGTTTCGAAGGCGCGGTGAACGTTCCACAACGGGCAGGCGCCGCCAAAGCGGGCGAACTGGAACAGCGTCGAAGAGTGGCGCTTGGTAATAGTGCCTGCCTGATCGACGCGGACGAAGAAGAACGGAATGCCTTTCATCCCCGGCCTTTGCAGCGTGGACAGCCGGTGCGCGACCTGCTCGATCGAGGCTCCGAAATGGCGTGCCAGTTGCTCCAGATCATGACGGCAGTCGCGCGCCGCTTTCAGGAAGCTTGCATAAGGCAGCATCGTGGCCCCCGCGAAATAATTCGCCATGCCGATCTTGCAGATCGCGCGTGCCTCTTCGCTGTGAAAACGTGCCATGTCCAGCGTCGCCTCGATCAGGTCGTCGTGCGCCAGCAGGGCCACCTGATGTGCAATCTGGAAGGCTTGCGTCGCGGGGCTGGCGGCGTCCGAGATATACAGCCTGCGGCTTGGCGCGTCGTAGCGGCGAAGTGCGCCTTCGCTGTCGAAAATCACTTGAATCTGGCGCTGCGAGTCCAGCCACTGCACCGCGCTGGTGACCGGAGAGGAATTCGGAAGGCCGATTTCGTGGGCAAAATTTTCGGCGGCGCGGTCTATGGCGTCTACATAGTTGTCGCAGTAATGGAAAAAATCGCGGACCTCTTCCCAGGGCGACGGCGCAACAACGCTGTCATCACGTCCCAGCGCTTCGTCCAGCGACGCCAGCCTTTCCTGGTTCATCCTGTAGGCGCGGTGCAAGGTCAGAAAGGCCCGCGCCAGCGCCGGCGCATTAGAGGCGGTCAGCTGCAAATCTGCGGTCTGTGGTGCAATATCCCCGAAAACCGGGTCGGCCAGCGCCTCGCGCATATCGGCGACCATGCGACCGGCCTCGCCGACCGACAATTGGGTTACGTCGAAACCGAATTCCTGCGCCAGCGCCAACACCACGGTGGTCGAAACCGGGCGGTTATTATTTTCCATCTGGTTCAAATAGGGCAGGGACACGCCCAGCTTGGCCGCGAATTCCTTTTGCGTGAGGTTGAAGCGCAACCGGGTTTCGCGCAGAACGACACCGGCATAAAGCTTTTGAACCGCCATGAACACCTTGTCTGCAAATTTGCGAAGCTGGCAATTTTATATTGCAAACAGACCTGAAAGGCAACGCGCCAGTTGTGCCGGCGGCTCACGAGGTCAGGTATCTCCGGCGGCTACGACCTTTTCGCGGTAGATCGTGTAAAGCGCTGCGCAGAGCGCCAGTGTCATTGTTGCGAGAATGCACAGGATCAACTGCGGCGCGCCGGTACTGCGGACCAGAATAGCAATCGACAAGGCCGATGTTCCGGCGCCGAAAAACGTCATCAGAGCGCCGCCCAGACCCGAGGCGCTTCCGGCCAGTTCGGGTTTGATCGACATGAGGCCCACATTGGCGCTTGGCAAGGTCATTCCGTTGCCGAGGCCGATGAAAAAGGTGAAGCCGAAGAAGGCGATGGGATGAGTGAAGCCCGCGTATTGCACCAGCAGCGCGCCAAAAAGCATCAGCGAAGAGGCGCCGCAACCGACCAGTATCATGTTTTGGATGCCGATTGTTGCTGCGAACCTGCCAGAGACGCCGTTGCCGATCATATAACCAATAGCCGGCATGGCGAAGAACAGGCCCAGCGTTGACGGACTGAGGCCGTAGACTTGCACGCCGACATAGGGAGCGCCGCCAAGAAAGGCAAAGTAACCGCCTGCGCTGAAAGCCGAGATCAGCGCATAACCCCAGAACCGCTGCGAGCCGAGCAACTCGGGATACATCCGCCACTGGGCTGCAATGCTAGATGATTTGTTGCGGTTGGTCTCGCCCAGGTCGACCCACATGACAGAGAAGATCACCAAGCCGATCGCCGCCATCAGGTAGAAATTCGACTGCCATCCGAAATGCTCCTGCAGGATCCCGCCGACCGGCGGCGACATCATCGGCGCCAGCGCCATTCCCATAGTGACATATCCGATCAGGGAGGCGGCGCGCGCCGATCCGACAATGTCCCTGCAAATGGTCCGCGACAGGGCGACGCCAGAGGCACTGACGGCCTGCACGCCCCGAAAAAACAGGAAGACTTCTATGTTCGGCGCCAGCGCGCATCCGATAGATGCCGCGACAAAGATGGCGAAGGCGCCCAGCAGGACAGGCCGGCGTCCGAAACGGTCGGACAGCGGTCCCGCGATCATCTGGGTTATCCCCGTCATGAAAAGGTAGCCGGTGATCGCCAGCTGCATGATGCCGTAACTGGTGTCGTAATAGGTCGCCATGGCAGGCAGCGCGGCGACGAACATGTTCATCGGAACTGCGGACATCGCGGCAATCAGAACCAGCGTCACGATATGTGGCGGATTCGTCAGTTTTCCGGTGTCTGCCGATAAGGTTGGCACGTGTGTGATCCTGAATGGATTGCGAGCTCTGTAAGCCACGAAAATATTGTTAACATGGTCATGTACCAAAGCCCATAGCAAACCTGTAACTTTTGCGACGCGGGAAAAGCGCCCTTGCGGCATTAGAAATTCGCAGATTTGCAGTTTATTATCAAGATTAGCAAAAGCATTTGCAAATATTCGACAATTTACTTTCTTGTGGAGCTTTCTAGAGTAAGGTTGGAACATCACCGGGAGGATCAATTTTGCCAGACGTCATTGAAGAACTTAGAATTCGCCGTGCCAATGCGCGGCTCGGGGGCGGCGAGGCCCGTATCGAGGCGCAGCACGCCAAAGGCAAGCTTACCGCGCGCGAACGGATAAACACACTGTTGGACGAAGGATCGTTCGAAGAGTTCGACATGTTCGTCACCCATCGCTGTACCGAATTCGGCATGGGCAACACGGTTTATCCCGGCGACGGGGTCGTGACGGGCTGGGGAACCATCAACGGCCGCATGGTTTATGTTTACAGTCAGGACTTTACGGTTTTTGGGGGGTCCCTTTCGGAAACTCATGCGAAAAAAATCTGCAAAATCCAGGAAATGGCAATGAAGAACGGCGCGCCGGTGATCGGGATCAACGATTCCGGCGGCGCGCGCATCCAGGAGGGCGTCGCGTCTCTGGCCGGCTACACCGATGTCTTCCAGAACAATATCCTTGCTTCGGGCGTCATACCGCAGGTCAGCCTGATCATGGGCCCTTGCGCGGGCGGTGCGGTCTATTCTCCCGGCCTGACCGATTTCATCTTCATGGTGCGCGATACCTCCTACATGTTCCTGACCGGCCCGGATGTGGTGAAGACCGTCACGAACGAGGTGGTCACGGCCGAGGAACTGGGCGGAGCCAAGACCCATACCACCGTTTCCTCGGTGGCGGACGGCGCGTTCGACAACGACGTCGAGGCGCTTATGGAAATCCGCCGCCTGTTCGATTTCCTGCCGCTGAACAACCGCGCGAAACCGCCGGTGCGCCCGTTCTTCGACGATCCGAAACGCTCGGAGCCTTCGCTGGACACGCTGGTGCCGGAAAACCCTAACTTGCCTTACGACATGAAGGAACTGGTCAGAAAGATTGCCGACGAGGGCGATTTCTATGAAATCCAGGAAGACTTCGCCAAGAACATCCTGACCGGTTTCATCCGGCTGGAAGGCTCGACCGTGGGCGTGGTAGCGAACCAGCCGCTGGTGCTGGCCGGAGTGCTGGACAATGCCTCCTCGCGCAAGGCGGCGCGGTTCGTGCGGTTCTGCGATGCGTTCGAAATCCCGATCCTGTCGCTTGTCGATGTCCCCGGCTTCATGCCGGGCACGTCGCAGGAATACGGCGGCATTATCAAGCATGGAGCCAAACTGCTCTATGCCTATGGCGAGGCGACGGTCCCCAAGGTCACGGTGATCACCCGCAAGGCCTATGGCGGGGCCTATTGCGTCATGGCGCCGAAACACCTGCGCGGAGATTTCAACTACGCCTGGCCGACTGCCGAGATCGCGGTGATGGGCGCCAAGGGCGCGGTCGAGATCCTGCACCGGTCGCAACTCGGCGATGCCGAGAAGATCGCCGCCCTGCGTGCCGATTACGAGGACCGTTTCGCCAATCCGTTCGTGGCTGCCGAAAAGGGCTTCATCGACGAGGTCATAAACCCGCGCAACACCCGTCCGCGCATCTGCCGGGCCTTTGCCGCCCTGAAGAGTAAAAAGCTGGAGAACCCCTGGAAAAAGCATGACAACCTGCCTTTGTGACGTTTTTTGCAGACCACCATGCCGGACCATAAGGAAGCCGAAATGATCAAATACCGCGGATTTCCCTCCCGCCTGCCGGGCAGTGAATTCCAGTTCACAATCCGGCGCCCGAACAAGAAGGGCGCGGTCAGGCTGATATCGCGCAAGCGCTATGCCGACCGTCGCCACGTCGACCGGATGGCCGACGCCGCATTCATGGAGGCGCTTTGGGATTATTTCGGCGAAGAACCGTTCGAGCGCGGAAATCTGGACGCCGGTCGCCTGAGCTGGCTGTTCGAGCAAGAGGTCTTCCCAGCCGAAGATCCCTTCGATCCCGAAAGCTACGAGGCTCTGTTGCGGATCGACAAGGGCCGCGCGATGGCCTCCTTTCCGGAGATTTTTGACGAATGAGTGGAATAGCGCGCATATATTGGTCGATCCGGCATGATTCCGCCAAACCGAATCCTGTCGGGGCCAGGGCGCTGGATTGGATGAAAGTGCAACTATACAGTGATGATATTGGCGACTTCGAGCGCTTTCCGAGTCAAGCTAAGCAGTGTCTTTTGTCACTGTTACGGGAGGTTTATTCATGCGTGTTCTTTTTGGCCTGTTGGCCTGTATCGTTCTGGTTTCGTGTGAAGATCCTCTTCAGGACTCGATTGTCAAAGGCGCGGCGATCGGCGGCGCCGCATCGGCTGTTACCGGAGGCAGTGTCGTCGGCGGCGCCGTTGTCGGCGGTGCGGTCGGCGCAATCATCGAAGAGACCAGGTGACCTTGAAATAGCGGCCCGCGAGGGAACCCACGCAGTTTCATTTACCCCCTACTCGGGACCCTGCGCCACGGCGGACGGTCCCGTTTTTTTTGCCCTGCTGCGCGCCGCGGCAGGCAAGGCTGCTGCCTGTATCCCACGTTTCCAAAAGAACCTGAACAACAGAGAGTGTTTTGATGTTTAAAAAGATATTGATCGCCAATCGCGGAGAAATTGCCTGTCGTGTCATTAAGACGGCCCGCAGGATGGGGATATCCACGGTGGCCATCTATTCTGATGCTGACAAGAACGCACTGCATGTATCGATGGCCGATGAAGCGGTGCATATCGGAGCTGCGCCGGCATCCGAGAGCTATATCGTCATCGACAAGGTGATGGAGGCGGTGCGCTCCTCGGGCGCCGAGGCGGTTCATCCCGGCTATGGATTCCTGTCTGAAAACAAGCTGTTCGCCGCGGCGCTGGAAAAGGAAGGCGTTGCCTTCATCGGCCCCAACGTCGGCGCGATCGAGGCGATGGGCGACAAGATCACCTCCAAGAAACTGGCGGCCGAGGCGGGCGTTTCCACGGTGCCGGGTTATATGGGCATCATCGCAGACGCAGATGAAGCGGTGAAGATCAGTACCGAAATCGGCTATCCGGTGATGATCAAGGCCAGCGCGGGTGGCGGCGGCAAGGGCATGCGTATCGCCTGGAACGACGCCGAGGCCCGCGAAGGCTTCGCCCGGTCGAAATCAGAGGCTGCGAACAGTTTCGGCGACGACAGGATATTCATCGAAAAGTTCATTACCCAGCCGCGCCACATCGAAATTCAGGTGCTGGGCGACGCGCATGGCAACTGCATCCACCTGAACGAGCGCGAGTGCTCGATCCAGCGGCGGAACCAGAAGGTCATCGAAGAGGCGCCGTCGTCGTTTCTGGATGCCGAAACCCGCGCCAGTATGGGGGCGCAGGCCGTGGCGCTGGCCAAGGCCGTGGACTACAACAGCGCGGGAACGGTGGAATTCATCGTCGACCAGGACCGGAACTTCTATTTTCTGGAAATGAACACGCGCCTGCAGGTCGAACACCCTGTAACGGAGCTGATAACCGGCGTTGATCTGGTCGAGCAGATGATCAACGTCGCTGCCGGGCAAAAGCTGAAGCTGAGACAAAAGGATATCGGCATTAACGGCTGGGCGCTGGAAAGCCGGCTGTACGC
This sequence comes from Amylibacter sp., assembly GCA_041573315.1. GTDB lineage: Bacteria > Pseudomonadota > Alphaproteobacteria > Rhodobacterales > Rhodobacteraceae > Amylibacter. The sequence continues at coordinate 9,509 of JBFFQS010000016.1, forward strand.
CGAGGACCCGTATCGCAACTTCCTGCCGTCGATCGGGCGTCTGACCCGTTACCGGCCGCCGCAAGAGGTCGTGACCGATAGCGCCATTATCCGCAACGATACCGGCGTCTACGAAGGCGGCGAAATCTCGATGTTCTACGATCCGATGATTGCAAAGCTCTGTAGCTGGGCTCCTAACCGGTCCGAGGCGCTGGACGTCATGCGGCAGGCGCTCGACAGTTTCGAACTCGAAGGCGTGGGGAACAACCTGCCGTTTCTGGCCGCGGTGGTTGACCATCCGAAATTCATTTCTGGCGATATTTCCACGGCTTTTATCGAACAGGAATATCCGGACGGATTTGCCGGTGTTGAACTGCCGGTGTCCGACCGCCGCGCGCTGGCAGCGATTGCAGCCCATATAAAAATGACCCGCGCCGTGCGTGACGCCCAGATATCGGGTGCGATGCCGAACCACAAGCGTCGCGTCGATCCCGAATGGGTGGTGTTCCTGAATGGTGAGGAATTTGCTGTCGAGGTTCACCACAAGAACAGCGAAACCCAAGTGATCTTCGACGACGGGCAAAGCATGGAACTGCTGGTTGACTGGAAAGTCGGCGCACCGCTGATCCACGCCCATATCTCGGGCAAGCTGATGACTGTCAAGGTCGAGCATGCGCGCGGCGGCGACATCCTGCGCTATCGCGGCGCGGCACTGAAGGCCTTCGTGCTGACCCCGCTGCGCGCCGATCTGGTAAAGCTGATGCCAGAGAAACTCGCCCCCGATACGTCCAAATCGCTGTTGTGTCCGATGCCGGGGCTGTTGGTTTCGCTTGCTGTGGCAGTGGGCGACACGGTCGAGGCCGGGCAGCCATTGTGCACCGTAGAGGCCATGAAGATGGAAAACGTGCTGCGGGCAGAAAACAAGGTCGTCGTCTCCAAGATCAACGCGGCGGTTGGCGATAGTCTGGCCGTGGATGGGGTGATTATGGAGTTTGAGTGATGGATTATGTTCTATCGCTAGTGTATTGTTTATAATATAAAGTTAGGGTGTGACATATGACCAGTAAAAAGGACCGCATGGCAGTTCCGCAGACATGGCGAGAGATCGCCGAGGCCGAATTGCGCGGGAAATCGGTCGAGGATCTGACATGGCATACGGCCGAGGGATTGGACATCAAGCCCGTCTTTACCGAAACTGATCTTCAGGGCCTGCATCACCTGCACAGCTTGCCGGGACAGGAGCCTTTCGTCCGCGGGCCGAAGGCGACCATGTACACCGGTCGGCCATGGACAATCCGTCAGTATGCCGGGTTTTCGACCGCCGAGGAATCGAACGCCTTTTACCGCAAGGCTTTGGCGGGCGGGCAGCAGGGGGTCTCGGTCGCTTTCGATCTGGCGACCCATCGCGGCTATGACAGCGACCACCCGCGCGTTGTCGGCGATGTCGGCAAGGCCGGGGTGGCGATCGACAGCGTCGAGGACATGAAAATCCTGTTCGACGGCATCCCGCTGGATCAGGTATCTGTCTCTATGACGATGAACGGCGCGGTTATTCCGGTTCTGGCGAATTTCATCGTCGCCGGAGAGGAGCAGGGCGTGGATCGCAGCAAGCTGTCCGGGACGATCCAGAACGACATCCTCAAGGAATTCATGGTGCGGAACACCTATATCTATCCGCCTGAGCCGAGCATGCGGATCGTTGCTGATATCATTGCCTACACGGCCAAGGAAATGCCGCGCTTCAATTCGATCAGCATCAGCGGCTATCATATGCAGGAGGCCGGCGCGACGCTGGTTCAGGAACTGGCCTTTACGCTCGCGGACGGGCGCGAATATGTCCGCGCCGCGCTGAACCGCGGCATGGAGGTCGATAAATTCGCACCCCGCCTGTCGTTCTTTTTCGCGATTGGCATGAATTTCTTCATGGAGGCCGCGAAACTGCGTGCCGCGCGGCTGCTCTGGCATCGCATCATGTCGGAATTCGATCCGAAAGACCCGCGCTCCAAGATGCTGCGCACGCATTGCCAGACCTCCGGCGTTTCCCTGCAGGAACAGGACCCGTTCAATAACGCGATCCGCACCGCCTACGAGGCGATGTCGGCGGTGCTCGGCGGCACTCAGTCGCTTCATACCAACAGCTATGACGAGGCGATCGCCCTGCCCAGCGACGAGGCGTCACGACTGGCGCGCAACACACAGCTGATCCTGCAAAACGAAACCGGCGTGACCAACGTGGTCGATCCGCTGGCCGGTTCCTACTATGTCGAATCCCTGACCGCGCAACTGGCAGAGGCCGCTTGGGAGTTGATGGAGGAGGTCGAGGCGCTGGGCGGCATGACAAAGGCGGTGGCCGATGGCATGCCGAAACTGCGCATAGAAGAGGCCGCAGCGGCGCGTCAGGCCCGCATCGACCGCGGCGAAGAGGTCATCGTCGGTGTCAACAAGTTCCGCAGAGAGGACGGCGAGCCTGTCATCGACATCCGCGATATCGACAATGCCGCCGTGCGCGATGCCCAGATTGCGCGCCTGTCAGAGGTCCGCAGCACGCGCGACGAGACCGCCTGCATCGCCGCGCTTGATGCGCTGGAGGAAGGCGCGCGCGGCAAGACTGAAAACCTGTTGGACCTGGCTGTCGATGCCGCCCGTGCGCGGGCGACCGTGGGCGAGATTTCCGATGCGATGGAGCGCGCGTTCGACCGTCACAGAGCGTCCGTCAAAACGCTGTCTGGGGTTTATGGCGCGGCCTATGCCGGCGATCCGGTGTTCAAGGCGCTGCAAACCGAAATTGAGGCCTTCGAGCAAAAGAACAACCGCCGACCGAAAATGTATGTCGCGAAACTGGGGCAGGACGGTCACGACCGAGGCGGCAAGGTGATCGCCAGCGCATTCGGCGATATCGGCTTCGAGGTGGTCATGGGCGAGTTGTTCCAGACGCCGGAGGAAGCGGCCGAGGACGCAATCGCCGAAGATGTTCATGTAGTCGGGATATCCAGCCAGGCAGCCGGACACACGACGCTGGCGCCGCAACTGATCCACGCGCTCAAGAACCGCGGGCGCGGCGACATCATCGTGGTTTGTGGCGGGGTCATACCGCAGAACGACTACAACTTTCTGAAACAATGCGGCGTGCGGGCGATCTTCGGGCCCGGCACGAACATTCCGGAAGCCGCGAGAGAGGTCTTCGACCTGATCTCGAAAGGCAACCGATAGGTGGATTTGAATAGGGTAAGTGGGGAGGACCGTATGTCATACAAGGAAATTTACGAAGCGGCGCAGGCTGATCCGGAAAAATTCTGGATGGAACAGGCCGAACAGATCGACTGGATCGAAAAGCCGAGCAAGGCCCTGTTCGACGAGCGCGCGCCGTTTTACGAGTGGTTCCGCGACGGGGTGCTCAACACCTGCCACAACGCCGTTGACCGGCATGTGGAAAACGGTCGCGGCGCGCAGGCGGCGATCATCTATGACAGCCCGATTACCGGTGCAAAGGGCAAGGTCACATTCGCGCAATTGCAGGAACAGACCGCGCGCTTGGGCGGGGCGCTGCAGCGTCAGGGCGTCCAAAAGGGCGACCGGGTCATTATCTACATGCCGATGGTGCCGGAGGCTCTGGTTGCGATGCTGGCCTGCGCACGTATCGGCGCGATCCATTCCGTGGTGTTCGGAGGCTTCGCCGCCAACGAACTGGCGACGCGGATCGACGACGCAGAACCCAAGGCGATCATAGCCGCGTCCTGCGGCATCGAGCCGTCGCGCGTGGTTTCCTACAAGCCGCTGCTGGACGGGGCCATCGAGATGGCGCGCCACAAGCCTGATTTCACGGTTATCCTGCAACGGGACCAGTCCACGGCCGACCTGACCGAAGGCCGCGACTATGACTGGAACGCTTTTCAGGCCGATGCGCCGCTGGCCGATTGCGTTCCGGTGGGCGGCATGGAACCTGTCTATATCCTGTATACGTCGGGCACGACCGGCCAGCCCAAGGGCGTCGTTCGGCCCGCCGGCGGGCACCTTGTCGCGCTCAACTGGACCATGAAGAACATCTACGACGTGGAACCGGGCGACGTTTATTGGGCGGCCAGCGATGTCGGCTGGATCGTCGGTCACAGCTATATCTGCTATGCGCCGCTGGTGCATGGAAACACGACGGTGGTGTTCGAGGGCAAGCCCGTCGGAACGCCAGACGCCGGCACATTCTGGCGCGTGATCAATGAGCACAACGTCAAGGTCCTGTTCACCGCGCCAACCGCGTTCCGCGCCATCAAGCGCGTGGACCCCAAGGGTGAATTTCTGGAGAAATACGACACAAGCTGCCTGCAATCGCTGTTCCTGGCCGGCGAGCGCGCCGATCCGGCGACCATTGAATGGGCCGAAAAGCACCTGAAGGTACCGGTGATCGACCACTGGTGGCAGACCGAGACCGGCTACGCCATCGTCGCCAATCCCTACGGGATCGAGAAAATGCCGGTCAAGCTTGGCTCGCCGACTGTCCCCATGCCGGGATACGACGTGCAAATCCTGTCCGAAGAGGGCGCGGAGCTTCCGCCCGGCGAACTCGGTGCGATCGCGGTCAAACTGCCGTTGCCGCCCGGAACCCTGCCGACGCTCTGGAACGCCGAAGAGCGGTTCCGCAAGAGTTATCTGGACACGTTCCCAGGCTATTATGAAACCGGCGACGCGGGATACAAGGACGAGGACGGTTATATCTACATCATGGCGCGCACCGATGATGTGATCAACGTCGCGGGGCACCGTCTGTCCACCGGCCAGATGGAAGAGGTGCTGGCCAGTCATCCGGACGTTGCCGAATGCGCCGTGATCGGGGTCGCCGACGACCTCAAGGGGCAGATGCCGCTGGGCTTTCTCTGTCTGAACTCGGGTGTGTCGCGACCAGCGGAAGAGATTATTTCGGAATGCGTGAAACTTGTGCGCGACAAGATCGGGCCGGTCGCGGCCTTCAAGACTGCGATCGTCATCGACCGCCTGCCGAAAACCCGGTCGGGTAAAGTCTTGCGCGGGATCATGTCCAAGATCGCCGATGGAGTGAGTTGGAAAATGCCTGCGACCATTGATGATCCGGCAATTCTCGACGAAATCACCGCCGCATTGAGCAAAGCGGGTTTTCCGGCTAAATAGGGTTTCACGTAAAGGTTGCAAATGGCTGAAAAATTGCTCTAATTAGGTAAAATTGCATTTTGCAATTTTCTCCTGAGGGCATTCTGCCATGGATCGCGACCAGACTCCGGAAAAATTCCTCGGCTCCGGGTATTCAGAGCCGTTGATAGGTCATGATCTGCGTGCGGCTCTGGCCGATGTGGTCGGCGGACTTCAGTTGATGGACATGACCCAGATGTCGGGGCCGAACAAGGCGCAGATGGAACGGATTCTGGCCTCGAGCGAGGCTCTTGTAGTGCTCATGGACGAACTGTCCGTCAATTTGCAGAACCACTCGGCAGGCGAAACGGAAACCATAAGTTTCATCGACCTTCCGGAATTTCTGGAACGTACCAAACGGCGCTGGGTCGGTGTGGCCGGTCAAAAAAACTATGACTTCCAAATGCTTATTGGCGAAGGTTTGCCGAAATATGTAGCGATCCCCCGCGCGTTGCTGGAGCGGGTCTTGTCGAACATCCTGGAATACAGCTTCAACCTTGCCACCGAGGGAACCGTCAGCCTCATTGTGGAAATGTGCAATATCGACGCTCTCGCATTCCGCGTACAGGACAGCGGGCCGGGTTTCAGCAAAGAGTCATTGCAAACCTTCTTCAAAGATTGCGGAAATCTGTCCGGGTCCACCTTGCCAGGAAACGGCATCGGCCTTCATGGCGTCAGGAAGCTGCTGGAACAGACTGGCGGCAAGTTGATCGTCGAAAACCGGGACGGAGGCGCCTGCATCACCGCACGTTTTCCGAGCACCGCCTGGCGTCCAAGCCAGATCAGCCGCGAACAGCTCGAGATGCAGAGTGCATCGGGACATCTGCTGACCGGATTGCATTTTCTGCTGGCGGAAGACAACAGAACAAGCCAGTTGGTCGCGCTGAACATGCTTGAACGCCTTGAGGCAAAGGTCACGGTCGTGGATAATGGCCAGTTGGCGCTCAATATGATCGAAACCGGGAAATTCGACGTGATACTGCTGGACATCGAGATGCCGGAGAAAACCGGGATTGAGGTCATAGAGCAGGTCCGCGCCCGAACCGACGAGAAATCCGCCCTTCCGCTGATAGCCCTGACAGCCTTTGTTCTGGAAGAGCACCGCGCGAAAATCATGGCAGCCGGAGCAGACGGCGCCATTTCCAAGCCGGTTACGAACACGAGGGAACTGGGCCGGACGATCAACAGGATTCTGAATGGGCTGACACGTCTTAACGAACACAGGGAAACCGCCGACGAGCCGAGCGCCAGACCGCCCTTCATAGATATGCAGGTGTTTCTGGGCCTGAAGAGTTCGGTCGGTGACGAAGCTTTCTGCGCAATATTGGAAAAGATCGTAATCGACCTGTCGGACCTGAAGACTGAAATTGGCACCGCGCGCAAGGAACCGGACCTTTTGGCGATGCGCCGCGCTTCGCATGTGCTGATATCTCTGGCCGGTGCGGTCGGGGCCAGCCGTCTGCTCGGCGATGCCAAGAGCCTGAATGTCTATGCAAACGACGGCAACCTGACGCAGGTCGATGCCAAGAGCAGGGCCTGCAACGAGGATATCGCAAGGCTGATCGGATTTGTGAATGAAAAAAGGAAGATGATGTAAATGGAAAGCGCGCCTGAAATTCTGTTGGTCGAAGACACGCCGACGATGCAGGTTCTTTATCTGTCTATCCTGAACAAATCGGGCCGCGATGCCGACTGCGCCGGAACCATAGAAGAGGCGCGCGGCTTTCTTTCCAATCGCAGTTATCAAGTGGTCCTGCTCGATCTGAACTTACCGGACGGAGACGGGCTGGACCTGCTGGACGAGGTCTTGGCGGTCAACCCCGGAACGCAGATCATCGTCATTACCGCAAACGGTTCACTCAACAAGGCGATCCAGGCGATGCGGTCGGGTGCGATGGATTTTCTGGTCAAACCGTTCACGGCAGACAAGTTGCTGGCTTCGCTGGACTGGGCCAGTCGGGAAACGGTCAGTTCAACCCACGTCGCGACGCAGGACGGGTTCGCGGGCACGTCAGATGCCATTACATCTCTGCGCGCCCGGATTGGGGAACTTTCGCGGACAAGCGCCCCTCTGTTCGTCTATGGCGAAGAAGGGCTGGACAAGGATTTTCTTGCGGGACTGCTGCACAAGAATTCTGCTTACGGAAATGGGCCGATGATTGAACTGGACTGCTCAGGCGGGATTCCGACCGGTTTGGATGGTGATCTTTTCAAGACGGCTATTCCGCAACTTGCGGCGCTGCAACACAGGTCACTGCATGACGTGTATGAACATTTGCGGGGTGGAACGCTGATCCTGAAAGAAGTGTGCGGGCTTGGAACCGTGCAACAGCTGGAGCTTTTGCGCTTTCTTCAGTGGACGCCTGACGGTTTCATCCCGCCGCAAGGTTCCGAGCACCTGAAGGTGCGGATCATAAGTACCAGCACCAAAGACCCTTTGACCGAAGTGCGCGCGGGACGGTTCCGCCGCGATTTGCTGTCGAAGCTTTATGATATTCCCATCAGCATCCCGCCGTTGCGGGACCGAAAAGAGGATATCGTTCCCTGCGCCGAGGAATTTCTTCGCCTGCTGGCGTTGCGCCGGGATCAAGAGGTTCCGGTGCTGTCGAAGGCCGCGAAAGACCTGATTACGGAGTATTCCTGGCCGCGCAACATTAAGCAACTTCAGGCCGTGCTCGAAACAGCAGTTTCTTTCTATTCCCCGGACGTCATAGAGGCTGACATGCTGGGTGAGGAAGTTGCGCAGTTTGCGAAGGCGGGCCACTATCCCTTGAACGGAGCGGGCCACGGAAGCATCGCGGCCGATCTGGCGGTTGACAACCTTGTGGGCCTGTCGCTTTCCGAGGTCGAGCAAAAATTCATCGAGGCGACCATCGCGCGCTGCAAGGGCTCGGTTCCAAAGGCGGCGGAGATTCTGAATGTCGCACCGTCAACTCTTTATCGAAAGCTTGGTTCCTGGCAGAACTCGTCAGTTGATTAGTGCTCCGACCTGCTGCACTGTGCGATCCAGGCCGACGTGTAAAGAGGGAATGCCGAGATGAGCCAGGAACTGTTCGAGGCCGCGAAAGAAGTGCGGCAGAAGGCCTATGCGCCATATTCGGGATTTTCTGTCGGTGCGGCATTGCGCGCCGCTGACGGCCGGATATTTGTCGGCTGCAATGTCGAGAACGTCGCCTACCCGGAAGGCTGCTGTGCTGAGGCGGGCGCGATTTCCGCCATGGTTGCGGGCGGACAGCGTGAAGCAGTGGAAATCCTGGTGATTGCGGAGGCTGACCCGGTCGTTTCGCCCTGTGGCGGCTGCCGCCAGAAGCTGGCGGAGTTCGGGGATCCCGGCATGACGGTCTATCTGGCGAATCTGACGGGTGTTCAGGCCGAGTGGCGGCTGTCGGACCTGTTGCCGGCGACCTTCGGCAAGGATCACCTGCGGAGCGAGGCATGATCGACCCCAAACAAACCGCCGCCTTGGCTCTTGCCTGCCTAGACCTGACGAACCTCGACGACGACTGCGACGCAAAGGCGATCGAGGATCTGTGCGCCAGAGCTGTCACGCGTCATGGTCCCGTCGCGGCTGTTTGCATCTGGCCGAAATTCGTCGCCCAGGCCAAGGCCCTGCTGGCCGGGACGCCGGTAAAGATAGCGGCCGTTGTCAATTTTCCCTCCGGTCAGGAAAGTATTGCCGATGTGCGTGGCATGACGGCACAGGCAATCGACAGCGGAGCCGATGAAATCGATATGGTCATACCCTGGGATGATGTACTGGAGGGCCACATCGGCGTGATTTCTCCGACGGTGCGCAGCGTCAGGTCCGCCGCGGGTGGCGCGACGCTGAAGGCCATTCTGGAAACCGGAATGCTGGATACGACCGAGATGATAACCGCCGCGGCAGTGGAGGCGATAAACGGCGGTGCGGATTTCCTGAAAACCTCGACCGGCAAAGCAAGCGTCAACGTCACGCCCAAGGCGGCAAGAACCGTTTTGGAAGTTATCCGGGACTCGGGCAAGGCGGTTGGTTTCAAACCTTCCGGCGGCGTGCGCACCGCTGAGGCTGCTGCCGAATACATCGAGCTTGCGAACGAGGTTATGGGCGAAGGATGGGTCACGCCGAAAACTTTTCGCATCGGTTCCGCAAGGCTGCTGGATGATCTGCTGGCGGTCCTGAACGAAGCCGCTGATCGCGAAGAAGCTCAGGAGGGCTATTGATGCTCCCCGCCGAGGTCATAGGCAAAAAGCGTGATGGCGAGGTTCTGACGCCGGAAGATTTATCGTTTATTGCCAAGGGCCTGTCCGACGGAAACTTGTCGGATGCGCAGGCCGGGGCATTTGCCATGGCGGTGTTCCTGAAAGGTTTTACGGTCGAGGAGAGGGTCGGCCTGACCGAGGCCATGCGCGACAGCGGCGACGTTCTGACCTGGGATTTACCCGGGCCGGTTGTCGACAAACATTCGACGGGCGGCGTCGGGGATACTGTGTCCCTGATTGCCGCTCCGGTTCTCGCGGCCTGCGGAGCCTATGTGCCCATGATTTCGGGCCGGGGCTTGGGCCATACCGGAGGAACCCTCGACAAGTTCGATGCGATCCCCGGTTACCGGACGCAGCCGGACATCGAAACGTTTCAACGCGTCACCCGCGACGCAGGTTGCGCCATCATCGGCCAGACCAAGGATATTGCGCCTGCGGACAAGCGGCTCTACGCCATTCGTGATGTGACCGGCACGGTGGCGACCAGCGACCTGATTGCCCCCTCTATCCTTTCGAAAAAACTGGCGGCCGGTCTGGATTTCCTGATTTCAGATGTAAAGGTCGGGTCGGGTGCTTTCATGACCGACATAGGGCACGCCCGCGATCTTGCGCACGCCCTCGTCGATGTCGCGAACGGCGCAGGCTGTAAATCGGCGGCGCTGATCACCGACATGAACCAGCCACTGTCCGGCACGGTCGGAAATGCATTGGAAGTGGCGAATGCGGTCGCGATCCTGAAGGGTGCGGCCAAGGACCCCCGGCTGGAAGAGGTCACCTACATCCAGTGTGCCGATCTGCTGCAGCTTTGCGGGCTGGCGGAGACACGTGCCGAAGGGCTGACCATGGTGATGGACGCGATGACCTCGGGCCGAGCCGCAGAGCGGTTTGCCAAGATGGTGGCGGCGTTGGGCGGGCCGGCAGATTTCATGGAAAAAACCGCATCCCATCTGGCGCAGACCGAATTTATAGGCGAGGTCTTTGCAGAGGACCAAGGCGCGGTCAACCGGATCGACACAAGCGATCTGGGTCTGGCGCTGATCGGGCTGGGCGGCGGGCGCAAGCGAGAGAGCGACAGCATCGACGTGGCGGTCGGATTTCAGCACATGGCCGCGCTGGGCGAAACGGTGGACGGCTCAAGGCCTCTGGCGCGCATCCACGCCAGCAGCGAGGAAGCCCTTGAACAGGCCAAAGCGGCGGTTCAGGCGGCCTATCATATCGGTGATGCTCCTAAGAACATTCCGCTTATTTACGAAAGGATCGGGTGATGCCGCGGGCGATCCTGGCCGTTCTGGACTCGGCGGGGTGCGGCGGTGCGCCGGATGCGGCGGATTTCGGCGACGAGGGTGCCAACACGATCGGCCATATCGCGCAGCAATGCGCTGCCGGCCGGGCAGAGCAGGGCCGCAGCGGCCCATTGCACATGCCGGTATTGGATGGGCTGGGCCTCGGGGCGGCGGTTAAACTGGCCAGCGGCCTTTCAGCCAAGGGGCTGGGTCGCACTCCGACCGGCCTTTGGGGGGCTGCGACCGAGGTTTCCATCGGCAAGGACACGCCGTCGGGGCACTGGGAACTGGCGGGCGTTCCGGTGCCTTGGGACTGGCACTATTTTCCGAACACGAACCCCGCATTCCCGCCAGAAGTAATGGAAGCCGCGGCGCGGTTTTCGGGGGCAGGCGGCACGCTTGCCAACGTACATGCTTCCGGTATTCCGGTGATCGAGAAATTCGGAGCCGAGCATGTCAGAACCGGCAGGCCGATCTGCTATACCTCGGTGGACAGCGTCTTTCAGATCGCGGCGCATGAGGAGTTGTTCGGGCTGGAGCGGCTTTATGACATGTGCCGGGCAATGGCGAAGGTCCTGCACCCGATGCGTGTCGGTCGCGTCATAGCGCGGCCCTTTGTCGGAACGGTCGCGACAGGCTTTCAGCGCACCCAGAACCGCAAGGATTTCGCGATGGCGCCACCGGAGCCGACCGTGATGGACAGGCTTCAGGCCGCAGGCGGAGAGTGCCACGCGATCGGCAAGATCCAGGACATCTTTTCAGGCCACGGCGTAACCCGCGCCTACAAGGGCAACGGCGACGCCGACCTGTTCGACCACTTGGTCGAATTAACGCGAACTGTGCCTGACAATTCATTGATTTTTGCAAATTTTGTCGAATTTGACACCCTGTTCGGCCATCAGCGCGATGTCTCCGGATATGCCCGCGCGCTGGAGTGGTTCGATGCCGAGGTGCCGCGCGTCTTGGAGCATCTTCGGCCCGGCGACCTTATTATTTTCACTGCCGATCATGGCAACGATCCGACATGGAAAGGCACCGATCATACGCGCGAGCGGGTGCCTGTAGTTGGCCAGCTGGCGGGGCAATCCGGTCGTGCAATTGGCCAGATTGGGTTTGCCGATGTCGGCGAAACTGTTGCGAAACATCTGGGGCTTGCGCCGGGCAATCACGGAAAGAGCGTCCTGTGAGTAAATGGCTGGATACGCCGAAGCTGGAGCTTCATCTGCATCTGGAGGGCGCCGCTCCGCCGGCCTTCATCCGGTCGCTGGCGGACCGCAAGCGCATTGCGCTCGGCCCGATCTTCGATGACGCCGGCAACTACAGCTATACCGGGTTCACTGATTTCCTGAATGTCTACGAACAGGCCTGCGAGGTTTTGAAAACACCGCGGGACTACCATGACCTGACACTTGCGGTTCTGAACCAGTCGGCAAGCCACAACGTCATCTATACCGAGATTTTCGCCTCGCCGGATTTTTGCGGCGGGTCCGATCCGGTGGCTTGGCGCGAGTATTTCGCGGCGATCACAGAGGCAGCAGAGGCCGCGCAGGCGGATACTGGTATCGACTGCCGCTTCGTTGGTACATGCGTGCGCCATTTCGGCCCCGAAAAAGCCGAGGTCGCCGCGCTGCGCTGTGCCGAGGTTGCCGGCTACCGTATGGTCGGCTTCGGCATGGGCGGGGCAGAGGGCTATCTGCGCCCCGCCGATTTCACCCGCGCCTTTGCCTGCGCGGCGGAGGCGGGCTTGCCGCTGACCACGCATGCCGGAGAGTTCGGCGGCGCGGAGTCAGTATCGGAAAGCCTCGACCATCTGGGTGTTCGGCGCATCGGCCACGGCGTGCGCTCTATCGAGGATGCTGGCTTGATCGAGCGATTGGCCGCGGAACGGATCACTCTTGAGGTAAATCCCGGCTCCAACATCGCGCTAGGCGTTTACGGCAACTGGGCTGACCATCCGATTGCGCGTTTGCGGGCGGCCGGCGTGCCGGTTACGGTCTCGACCGACGACCCGCCGTATTTTCACACCGATATGACGCGGGAATACGATATGCTGGAACAGGTGTTCGGCTGGGGCGAGGCGGAATTCATCGAAGTGAACGAGAATGCGGTCGAGGCGGCATTCTGCGATGACGCGACAAAGACGAAATTGCGAGAGATATTGAACGGAGCATAAAATGGCAGAGCATTTGACAGTGATTGATCATCCGTTGGTGCAACACAAACTTACACTGATGCGAAAGAAGACCACGCCGACAGGCCAGTTCCGGCGGTTATTGAGAGAGATCAGCCATCTGCTCGCCTACGAGGTGACACGCGACCTGCCGCTGGTGAACAAAACGGTCGAAACGCCGATGCAGGAAATGCAGGCGCCCGTTCTGGCCGGCAAGAAGCTGGCGCTGGTGTCGATCCTGCGGGCAGGAAACGGTTTGCTTGACGGGGTGCTGGAACTGATCCCGTCGGCGCGGGTCGGTTTTGTAGGGCTGTACCGGGATGAGGAGACGCTTAAACCGGTTCAATATTACTTCAAGGTTCCCAAGGCTTTGGGCGACCGGACTGTCATCGCGCTCGATCCGATGCTGGCGACCGGAAATTCGTCGGCTGCGGCGATAGATTTGTTGAAAAAAGCCGGCGCAAAAGATATTCGTTTCGTATGCCTGCTGGCAGCGCCAGAGGGCGTTGCCCGGATGAAAGAGGCGCATCCCGACGTGCCGGTCTTTACGGCTTCCGTCGACGAGCGTCTGGATGAAAAGGGCTACATTACACCGGGGCTGGGGGATGCCGGCGACCGGATGTACGGCACGAAATAGCGGACGCTTCGGCTTTGCAGGCCAGTGGATAGACGGATGAATACCACTCAAAAAACTCGTCGGGAGACTTGAGGAGTTTGATTTGAAAACAGTGGTTATCAAGAATGCGGATGTCATCGTAACGATGGACGCAAA
>JBFFQS010000017.1:0-23049 GCA_041573315.1 Amylibacter sp.
GCCCTTTTCGGCCAGCAGATGCATGACAGAGGCGTGGCTGTGTTTCTCGCCCTGATAGGCAACGCGCAGGTCGGCATGGGCGTCGATCTGCACGATCCCGACCGGCTGGCCCAGCGCCCGCATCACGCCGGTGACAGCGCCATAGGTCAGTGAATGCTCGCCGCCCAGCGTCACCGGAATGCGGCCTTCCAGCACGGCGGACTCTGTCCGGTGCGCAAGGCGCAACATCACTTCGGGCATTGGTCCGGAACAGTCCACCGGCGGCTGCGTGAGGATACCATGCTCGCAGGGTTCGATCCCCTGACAGAGGCGCTCCAACTCGTTGCTGGCCTCGATGATCGCGTCCGGCCCCTGCGCCGTGCCGGAGCCATAGGATACGGTGCGTTCCAGCGGCATCGGGATGACGCGGAACAGCGCGTCGTCGCCACGTTCGGCTTCAGTCAGTTCGCTTTCCAGAAATATGTTCATGTCATGACAACCTGTTGCGGAAATCTTCGTAGGTGAACTCGCGGATCATGGACAGCTTGTCCGTATCCGAATTCCACAGCGCGATGGCGGGCAGCGGAATGCCGTTGAACGTGTTGGTCTTGACCATGGAATAGTGCGCCTGATCCAGAAAGGCGAAACGGTCGCCGACCTTCAGCGGTTCGGCCCGCGCATAGTCGCCAATCACATCGCCCGCCAAACAGGACGGCCCGCCGAAGCGGTACAGATGCCCCTCGTTCGCTTCGTTCAACATGGCGGGACGGTACGGTGCCTCGATCACGTCGGGCATGTGACAGGTGGCGGAAATATCGACGATGGCGAGGTCCATGGTGTTGTGCGGCAGGTCCAGAACCTCGCCGACCAGAATGCCCGCGTCCAGCGCCACCGCCTCGCCCGGCTCCAGATAGACCCGCAGTCCGGTGCTGGCGCGTATATGGCGGATGAAATCAACCAGCGCGTCGCGGTCGTAATCCGCCCGCGTGATATGATGCCCGCCGCCGAAGTTCAGCCACTTCAGCTGCCCGAAATAGGGGGCGATCAGATCCTCGACGGCAGCCCATGTCCGCTCGAGCGGCTCGAACTCCTGCTCACAGAGCGTATGCATGTGCAGCCCGTCAACGCCGGCCATCACCTCCGGCGTCAGTTGGGACACCGGCATGCCCAGCCGCGAACATGGCGCGCAGGGATCGTATTTCGGGATATTGCCCTCGGAATGCAGCGGGTTTATGCGCAGACCGACGTCTGCTCCGCCCGCGGCCACGTTCGGCAGAAAGCGTTCCTTCTGGGCCGGAGAATTAAAGATCACATGGTCCGACAGCGCGGCGATCTCGTCGATCTCGGACGCCTTGTAGCCGGCGCAATAGGTCGCGACCTCGCCGCCGTATTCCTGCCGCCCCAAGCGCGCTTCGTACAGGCCCGATCCGCAGGTGCCTGCCAGATACTGCCGGACCAGCGGCGCGAGTGAAAACATCGAAAACGCTTTCAGCGCCGACAGGATGGTCGCGTCGGACCGGTCGCCGACATCCTTCAGCACCGACAGGTTGCGCTCGATGGCGACCTCGTCGACGACAAAACACGGGCTGGGAACGCGGTTCAGGTCAAACCGCCTGAACGCGCCCGGATCGCCGGCCTGTGTTTGCATCAGGGTCATGGCTTAGAAATCGACCGGACCGTCCAGCTCATGCACATGCCACGGCAGGCCCTGCTCGTTCAGCATGTCCATGAAGGCGTCCGGATCGAGCTGTTCCATGTTCCACACGCCGGGATCGCGCCAGATGCCTTTCAGCACCATCGCCGCCCCGATCATCGCGGGAACGCCGGTGGTGTAGGAAACCGCCTGGCTGCCGACTTCCTTGTAGCATTCCTCGTGGTCGCAGATGTTGTGGATGTAAAAGGTCTTTTCGACACCGTCCTTGGTGCCGGTGACGATATCGCCGATGTTGGTCTTGCCCTTGGTCAGCGCGCCGAGGTCCGACGGATCGGGCAGAACCGATTTCAGGAATTTCAGCGGCACGACTTCCACGCCTTCGTACATCACCGGCTCGATCGAGGTCATGCCGATGTTTTCCAGCACCGTGACGTGCTTGATGTACTCGTCGCCGAAGGTCATCCAGAACCGCGCCCGCTCGATCTCGGGGAAGTGGGTTTTCAGGCTCTCCAGCTCCTCGTGATACATCAGGTACATGTTCTTCTTGCCGACGGCCTCGAAATCGAACTCGACTTTCTTGGTCATGGCGGGCGTGGTGACCCACTTGCCGTTTTCCCAGTGCCGCGCCTCGGCGGTCACTTCGCGGATGTTGATCTCGGGGTTGAAGTTGGTGGCGAACGGCATGCCGTTGTCGCCGCCGTTGCAGTCGAGCACATCGATCTGCCGGATCGTATCCAGCTTGTGTTTCTTCAGCCATGCGGCAAAGACCGAGGTCACGCCCGGATCGAAACCCGATCCGAGTATGGCGGTCAGCCCCTGTTCCTCGAACTTGTCCTGATAGGCCCACTGCCAGTGGTATTCGAACTTGGCCTCATCCTCGGGCTCGTAATTGGCCGTGTCCAAATAGTGCACGCCCGCCTCCAGACAGGCATCCATCAGCGCCAGATCCTGATAAGGCAGCGCGAGGTTGACCAGCAGTTCGGCGCCTGACTTTTGGATCAGCCCGATGACGGCACCCCGGTCCATGGCATCCACTTCAGCCGTGTCGATCACGACGCCGGTGCGTTCCTTGACGTTCTCGGCGATCTCATCGCATTTGAATTTGCGGCGGGAGGCCAGCGTGATCTTGGAAAAAATATCCGCATTCATCGCCATCTTGGTGACAGCGGCAGACGAAACCCCGCCTGCTCCGATTACAAGTACATTACCCATGCGTCCAACTCCTTTTCCTTGATCATTCGTAATATGTATAGCCATTGATGCTGTCGCGATAGGCCGCCATCATCAATTTCCGGTCCTTCGACTTCAGGTCGCCGTTTGAAATCGCGTTGTCCACCATCTTGCGGAACGCATCGACGCAGTCGCGCGGATCGTATTCGACATAGGACAGGACCTCGGCGATCGTGTCGCCTTCCTGCTCGTGCAGCAGGTCGAAACCGCCGTCTTCGCGCAGGTCGATCGTTACCACATTGGTGTCCCCGAACAGGTTATGCAGGTCGCCCAGCGTTTCCTGATAGGCCCCGACGAAGAACACGCCCATGTAATAATCCCTGTCCGCGGGCAATTCATGCACCGGCAGGGACGGCGACACGCCATCGGCCAGGATGAACCGGTCGACCTTGCCGTCGGAATCGCAGGTGATGTCGGACAGGATCGCGCGGCGGTGCGGCTCCTGATCCAGCATCTGCAGCGGCACGACGGGGTGCAGCTGGTCAATGGCCCAAACATCCGGCAGCGACTGGAACAGCGAGAAATTGCAGTGATAGATATCGGCGACCTGTTCCAGATGCGCGTCCAGTTCGGGGGCATTTTCCACAAGCGGCGCCAGCTTCTTGATCTTGGACATCAGGTGCAGATAGATCTTTTCCGCCCGCGCCATCTGGCGCAGGTCGATATAGCCACGGCGGAACAGGGCGCGCAGCTCGTTCCGGTAATAGAGCGCGTCGTTCAGACATTCCTGCAGACGCTTCACGCCGAGGTATCCGCTGATCGCCGCGAGATCCTTGACCAGATGGTGATCGTCGGCGTCCGGCGCCGGCGCGGAGCTGGAATCGTAGAGCGTCGCCTCCAGCACGTCGAAAATCAGCATCGAAGAGGTCGCTACCACGGCCCGGCCACTTTCGGTAATCAGGGTCGGATGCTCCAGCCCGGCCTCGTCCATGGCATAGGCCACGGTTTCCACCACGTTGTCGCAATACTCCGCGACCGAATAGTTGATCGAGTTCTCGGTCGCCGATTTCTCGCCGGTATAGTCGATGCCCAGACCGCCACCAAGGTCCAGATGCGTCAGCGGCACGCCCTCGGCGGACAGTTCCACGAAATAGCGGCAGGCCTCGTCCGCGGCGCGGCGCACGTCAATAATGTCCGGGATTTGCGATCCAAGATGCGAATGTTGCAGCTTCAGGCAATGCAGGTAGCCCGCCACTTTCAGACGGTCCACCACCTCGACCAGCTGGTCGGTGTGCATCCCGAAGGCCGAGCGGTCGCCGGAGCTTTCCGCCCAGTTGCCGCCGATCCTGTGGGTCAGCTTGACGCGGACGCCCAGCAGTGGCTCTTCGTCCAGATCCTCCATGACCCCCAGAACCGTATCCAGTTCCTTTGCGCTCTCCAGCACGATGACCGTGTTGAAGCCAAGTTTGCGCGACAGGATCGCCAGCCGTATGAATTCGGCGTCCTTCACGCCGTTGCACACGATCATCGCATCCTTGGCGAGGCGATGCGCCAGCGCGATCACCAGTTCGGGTTTTGATCCCGCCTCCAGCCCGTATGAATAGGGCCGGCCGAACTCGACGATCCGGTCGATGACCTGCGCCTGCTGATTGACCTTGACCGGAAAAACACCGCGATACTTGCCGCGATATTTTACCCGTTCGATGGCCTGTGCGAAGCTCTCGTTCAAAGTGCGGATGCCGTGATCCAGAAAAGAGCTTACCCGCAGCAGCATCGGCACATGGATGCCGCGCTCGTTCAGGCCGCGAATGATCATCGGCAGGCTGGCGATCGGCGCGTCGGGCTTCAGCGGGTTCTTCAGACCCAGTTCGCCGTCCGGCAGGACCGACACAAGGCCCATCCCCCACCTGTCGATGCCATAAATGGAATGCGGCTCATTCTCGGTAGTGGACAAATCCGTATCCCTTCGTGTGGTCAGATTACAGGGCTTCACAGTGTTCCGTTCTTATATTTCTGTGTGGAGAGTGCAAGGAAACTTTCTGTATTTCCCGCGCAGGTCCGGGCGCCACTCAGGCCGCATCAACAAAATTGACGTATTGGTGTGGTGCGCCGTATCGGAAAAAGTGCTATTGATGACCCACTATAATAAAACATGAAATTCAGGGGGAAATATGAATAAGTTAATTGCGAAATCCGCCGCGGGCTTGATTGCCGCAACATTAGCCACATCGCTGGGCTCATTTGCCTTGGCAGACAACAGCGCGACCACAGAGGCCGTCGTGAACCACCACCTGGGGGCCTTCGGCGCCGGTGATGTCGACGCATTATTGTCCGACTACACGGCTGAATCGGTCATGATTACGGCCGACGGCCACTTGACCGGCCCCGACGAGTTAAGGCCCGCTTTCGAAGGCCTCGTAGCGGAATTCTCCAAGCCTGGCGTGATCTTTGAAATGCAGCACATGTCGGTCGTCGATGACGTCGCATATATTGTCTGGAACGCGGAAACCGACGACAATATTTATCAGATCGGCACGGATACGTTCGTCGTCAAAGACGGAAAAATCATGAAACAGACCTTCACGACATTGACAGTCAGCAAGAAATAGCGACGCTTCTGAACCCGCCTACAACTCGGATAACCAAGGCGGGTTCGCACCTTTGCGCGATACTGTTATCGCGGCGGTCGTCGCGCCGGCCGACAGCGCTGCCGCCAGTTGGGCCTTGGACAGGTTCGGCAACTTGTCCTTGTGGAGCAGGTCAGCCTTGCTGAGCGACCACAGGATGCCGGCGTTGAACGTGTCACCGGCGCCGACCGTATCCACCACTTCCACCAAAGTCGCGGGAACTTCGGTCTCGGCGACATGGGACACCGCCAAAGCACCCTCGCCGCCCCGTGTCACGAAAACCGCCTTTGGGCCTTTGTCCAGCAGCTGTTTCGCCGCCTTGAACAGGTCCGCTTCATCCAAAAGCCATTCCAGGTCCTGATCCGAAAGCTTGACCAGGTCAGCGCCCGCAACCATCGCGTCGATGCGTCTGCGGTAGGCGCCTTCGTCCTCGATGAAATCCGGCCGGACATTCGGGTCCAGCATGATCACCTTCTTGTCCTTCTCGCGGTGCAGCAGGGCCTCGTAGGTCGAACCGCAGGGCTCTCCGACCAGGCTGATGCCGCCGAAAAACAGCGTTCCGATATTGGCCGGAACCGTCGGCAGGTCATCCTCGGTCAATACCTTGTCGGCGGCGTTTTCGCTGTAGAAGGTATAGGTCGCCTGCCCGTCCACCAGCTTGACGAAAGCCAGCGATGTCGGGCGTCTTGAAAAGGCGCTGAGCGACCAGCCGACGTTGCTGGCTTTCAGGCTGCTTCTCAGGATGTCGCCGAACAGGTCGGACGACAGGCCGGTGAACAGTTCCGTTGTCACGCCGAGGCGGCCCAGCGCTATTGCCGTATTGAAGACGGCTCCGCCGGCCAGCGGCGTGAATCCCGGCAATCCCGTATCTGAAATGCAAGGCAGCATGTCGATCAGGGCTTCTCCGCAACATAAAATCTTGGGCATCTAAGCAAATCCTTGCTGGTTCAGAAAGAAACGGGAAATGAGGGGCAGCGTCGCGGCCCCGATAGCGCGTGCGTTTCGACCGATCGAAGCCTCGATGATCTCGGGGGCCGCGATCCCGCGCGTGTCGAGGCTGTGAACGTATTTCTGGGTCTCGAACGTAATCCGGTGCCGGACCACCGACGGGCAATTTGCGTCGATCAGGACGCGCTCGAAGTCGATGACCGAGCACGCGGCGACGGCTGCGATTGCCAGGTGGCGTGCGGTATGGTCGATCCATTCATCCAGAATGGCATCCATTCCCGACCAGTCATACTCCGGGTCCCAGATGCGCCGGGGATCGATCCCGGCCTCAACCAGTTTACGCTCCAGCAGATAGATCGACGCATGATGCAGCAGCTGGGTCGAACCGTGCTTGCCATCAGCCACCGGCAGGGGACCAAAGGCGCCGGCATTGCCCGTTCGCCCGGTATAGACCATGTGGTTCAGAACCACGCCGCCACCGATAAAGGAGCCGATGAAGATATAGGCATAGTCGGTAAACTCCCTGCCACGGCCAAAGACATGTTCCGCGGTGCAGGCCGCGGTGGCGTCATTCTGCGTGATCACGGGCAGGTCGGTCCTCTGACTGACCTCGGCTCCCAGATCGAAATTGCGCCACTTCTGCATTTCCTCGGACGGCGCCCCCACCGCTTCGAGCCAATTCCACAGTTCGAACGGGGCGGCCACGCCGATACCCGCGACGTTGGGAGCCAGATGTTTCGGCAGTCCGGCGGATATCTGTTTGAAGCCGTCCTCCAGAAACGCCATGATCTTGGCTGGCGTCGGATACGGATAGGTCATCTTCAACTGAGCCCGCAAGACGCCGACCGCGTCGATCAGAACCAGATCGGCACTGCGTCGGCCAATATTCAAACCGAATGACAAAATTCCATCGGGGTTTAGTATCATCGGGACCGAAGGTTTGCCCACTTTACCGCGAATCGGTTCTCCGCGGAGTAATAGCCCGTCCTTTTCCAAAGCCCTTATAATGATGGAAACCGTCTGCGCCGACAAATTCGACCGGCGCGCGATTTCTGCGCTCGGTAATCCGCCATGTCTTTGAATTAACGACAAAACAAGACGCTCGTTGTGATCGCGCACGCCGGACTGATTGACGCCGCCCCTCGGGTCTCTGATTGTTGTCTCATCCATAACGCAACTTATAACCTCTCCTACCCTGAATGCAAATATGCCCCGCTTTTCATTAATAAATCAACTTTATTTATTTATTGACAGAGTCACCGGATTTCATGTTAGTAAAGTACAACTGCCTGCAACGATTCGTATCAGCATGCAGTCTGCGATACGGGCCTTTAGCGCTCGTCCGACAAATCAGGTCATGGGAGGACCACATGAAGAAGATGTTTACAACCGTAGCCGCAAGCGCGCTTTGCCTTGCTGCTGTTTCCACAACTGCCAGTGCGAACGACATCGTTTGCCTTATCACCAAAACAGACAGCAACCCGTTCTTCGTTAAAATGAAGGAAGGCGCCACCGCCAAGGCCGAAGAGCTCGGCATGACCCTGAAAGCCTATGCCGGCAAAATCGACGGCGACAACGAAAGCCAGGTTGCGGCCATCGAAACCTGCATCGCCGACGGCGCCAAGGGTATTCTGCTGACGCCATCCGACACCAAGGCGATCACCGGTTCTGTCAAACAGGCTCGCGACGCTGGCCTGCTGGTCATCGCGCTGGACACGCCGCTCGATCCGATCGACGCCGCTGACGCAACCTTCGCAACCGACAACTTCAAGGCTGGCGTCCTGATCGGCGAATGGGCCAAAAACACCTTGGGCGATGCCGCTGCGGACGCCAAGATCGGCCTGCTCAACATCAACGTGACCCAGCCTTCGGTGGGGGTTCTGCGCAACCAGGGTTTCCTGCAAGGGTTTGGCATTGATTTGGGCGACCCGAACAAATGGGGCGACGAATCCGATCCGCGTATCGTGGGGAACGACGTGAGTGACGGTAACGCGGAAGGCGGCCGCAAGGGCATGGAAAACCTGCTGGCGTCGGATCCGATGATCAACGTCGTCTATACCATCAACGAGCCCGCCGCAGCCGGCGCTTATGAGGCACTCAAATCACTTGGCCGTGAAAACGATGTTCTGATCGTATCCGTTGACGGCGGCTGCCCCGGCGTTGAAAACGTCAGGGACGGCGTTATCGGCGCGACTTCGCAGCAATACCCGCTGATCATGGCGTCTAAAGGTGTCGAAGCCGTCTCTGCATTTGCCAAGGATGGTACAATGCCGGCGAAAACACCAGGCCTGGACTTCTACAACACCGGCGTGGAACTGATCACCGACGCACCGGTTGACGGCGTCGAGAGCATCGACTCCACCAAGGGTCTGGAGCTCTGCTGGGGCTGATATCTCGAGCACTTGGGGCGGCGGGCACCCGCCGCCCCACCTAAAATCCGATCCCGCCCCGGGAACTCGGCAACGGAGGAAGCCAAATGTCCACCAAGACCAACCAACGCCAAGATTATGAGAGCTCCATCGCAGAAAGCCCGCAAACCGTCGCCGAATTCGGCGGCCACGGTCACACCCCGATGGAAAAACTTCAGCACACGCTTCACCAGGCGCCTTCGCTGGTTCCGCTGATCGTTCTCCTCGCATCCATTATTGTATTCGGCGTTATTCTGGGCGGAAAATTCTTCTCGCCCTTCGCCCTGACACTGATCCTGCAACAGGTGGCCATCGTCGGCATCGTCGGTTCGGCCCAGACGCTGGTGATCCTTACCGCCGGCATCGACCTGAGCGTCGGCGCGATCATGGTGTTCTCATCTGTCATAATGGGTCAGTTCACCTTCCGCTATGGCTTGCCTCCAGCGGTGTCTGTGCTTTGCGGCCTGATCGTCGGCGCTGGCATCGGTTACTTGAATGGACTGCTCGTTTCCAAGGTAAAGCTTCCGCCCTTCATCGTGACGCTGGGCATGTGGCAGATCGTCCTTGCGACCAACTTCCTTTTTTCCGCAAACGAAACCATCCGTTCTCAGGATATCGCCGAGCAAGCGCCCTTGCTGCAGATATTCGGAGCGAAGTTCAACATCGGCGGTGCAGTCTTCACATATGGCGTCGTGTTCCTGGTGCTGCTGGTCCTGACCCTCGCCTATGTGCTCAAGCACACCGCCTGGGGCCGCCACGTCTACGCCGTCGGCGACGATCCGGAAGCGGCCGAACTTGCCGGTGTCCAGGTGCGCAAGGTCTTGCTGTCTGTTTACACGCTTGCGGGCCTCATCTGCGCCTTCGCCGGCTGGGTCCTGATCGGCCGCATCGGTTCGGTCTCGCCTACTCCGGGACAGTTCGCCAACATCGAAAGCATCACGGCGGTCGTGATCGGGGGCATCTCGCTCTTCGGTGGCCGCGGCTCGATCCTCGGCATGCTGTTCGGGGCGCTGATCGTCGGCGTCTTCTCTCTGGGCCTGCGCCTGATCGGCACGGACCCGCAGTGGACCTATCTTCTCATCGGTCTTCTTATCATCTTCGCGGTCGCAACCGACCAATGGATCAGAAAGGTAGCGGTATGACACAGCAACCCATTCTCTCTGGAAGCAATCTGGTTAAACGATATGGCCGCGTCACGGCCCTGGACCACTGCGACTTCGAACTTTACCCGGGCGAAATCCTCGCGGTGATCGGCGACAACGGCGCCGGAAAGTCCACCCTGATCAAGGCCGTGTCGGGGGCCGTTATCCCCGACGAGGGCGAGGTCAGGCTGAAAGGCGAACCGGTGCACTTCACATCGCCGATCGATGCCCGCGCAAAGGGGATCGAGACCGTTTACCAGACGCTCGCCATGTCCCCTGCCCTGTCCATCGCGGACAACATGTTCATGGGCCGCGAGATCCGCAAAGAGGGCTTCATGGGCAAGTACATGCGCATGCTCGACCGGCCCAAGATGGAAAAGATCGCGCGCGACAAGCTGTCCGAGCTTGGCCTGATGACGATCCAGAACATCAACCAGGCGGTGGAAACCCTGTCGGGCGGCCAGCGCCAAGGCGTCGCGGTGGCCCGTGCGGCAGCCTTCGGCAGCCAGGTGATCATCCTCGACGAGCCGACGGCGGCGCTGGGGGTCAAGGAAAGCCGCAAGGTGCTGGAGCTGATCCTCGACGTGAAATCGCGCGGCATCCCCATCGTTCTGATCAGCCACAACATGCCGCATGTGTTCGAGGTCTCTGACCGCATCCACATTCACCGTCTGGGCAAACGGCTGTGCGTCATCGATCCCAAGGAACACTCGATGTCCGATGCCGTGGCCTATATGACCGGCGCCAAGGAACCCGCGCCGGAACTGGCAAACGTCGTCCCTGCATGACCCTGCCCGAATACAGGCACGCGGCCATCGTGTCGCGTATCGCAGACCTTATCAAGGACCGGCCCCGCACTGTGATCGCAGTCGCGGGGCCGCCCGCCAGCGGCAAGTCCACAATTGCCAAAGACCTTGCCGAGACCCTGACCGGAAAGGGTATCCCCGCCAAGGTCGTTCCGATGGACGGGTTTCATCTGGACAATTCGATCTTGCACCAGCGCGGCCTTTTCGCCCGAAAGGGCGCACCCGAAACCTTCGATGCAGAGGGCTTCATCGCGCTGATAGAACGGCTTCGGCTTGGCGGCGACGTGCGCATCCCCCTTTTCGACCGCAAGCGCGATACGTCGATCAGGGCTGCCGACACCGTCCCTGCCGACTGCGCCGTTGTGATTGTGGAGGGCAACTACCTGCTGTTCGACGAACCGCCATGGAACCGGCTGGCGGACCTGTGGGATTTGTCGATCTCTTTGCAGGTCTCGACCGACGAGTTGCGCGACCGGCTGGTACAGCGATGGACCGATCACGGGATGACGCCGGAAGCGGCTCTGAAACGCGCCGAGTCCAACGACCTCCCGAATGCTGAAAGGGTGCGCAACGCGGCCCTGCCCGCCGATATCGTGATTTCCAACAGCGGTGGCGCATAGCACAGCGCCTGTCGGTTTCAGGATACCTTGCGCGTCAGGTCGCGAACGATCGCCGCCACGATCTCATCGCTGGTGCCGCTGATATCGACAGCAACCGCAGGTTCGTCCGGCCCCGGCACCTCGAGCGCCGAAAACTGGCTGTCGAGCAGGATTGCAGGCATGAAGTGCTCTTTTCGGGTCGCCAGACGTTCCGCCACAAGCGCGCGGCTCCCGTTCAGGAACAGAAACAGCACCGGTTCGCCGGCCGCCGAGATGATCTTTTCTCGATAGGCGCGTTTCAGTGCCGAACACGCCCCGACAACGCGCCCGTCCGCCGCCGCCAGAACCTGCGCGAAATTGTGAAGCCACGGCCAGCGGTCGTCGTCGTGCAGCGCCTCGCCGCGGCTCATCTTCTCTATGTTGCTTTTGGGATGGCAGTCATCGGCATCGACAAACTGCCCGCCAAGCGCCTCGGCCACGCCCTTGGCGATCGTGGTCTTGCCACTGCCCGTAACTCCCATCACCACGATCAGGCGCGGCGCGTTGTCAATTTGTTGCATCTGCCCAAGGTCCGTTAAATGCGCCGTCCCGGTCCGTCCGCTGGAAGGTATGGCGGCCAAAGTAATCCCGCTGCGCCTGCAGCATGTTCGCGGTCGACCGGCCGGTGCGCATCATGTCGAAATAGGACAGCGCCGCCGAAAGGGCCGGCGCGGGCGTTCCCGAAGTGGCCGCCAGTGCCACGACATGGCGCAAGCCGCCGTGGTTGGCCTTCAGGTGCTCGGCGAATTTCGGCGCGAACATCAGGTTGGTCTGCTGATCCGCGCCCAGCGCCTGCGCCATGTCGTCGAGCATGGCCGATCGGATGATGCAGCCTTCACGCCAGACCTCGGCAATGGCCGGCATGGGCAGCGACCAGCCGAATTCCTCTGACGCCGCCGCCAACAGGCCGAAGCCCTGCGCGTAACAGGCGATCTTTCCCGCCAACAGGGCTTGCTCCAGCTTGTCGATCAGACCGTCGGAGCCGTCAACCTTATGCGGCGCCGCGCCAAAGATGACCTCGCCCGCCAAACGCTCTTCCAGACGCGACGAGAAATTACGCGCAGCAACGGCGGCCTCGATGGCGGTCGCGGGGGCAGCCAGATGCTGCGCCTCGATCAGGGTCCAGCGGCCCGTGCCCTTCTGGCCCGCGCGGTCGAGGATGATATCCAGCACCGGCTGACCGGTATCGGGATCTGTCGCATTAGAAACTTTTCCCGATATTTCAATCAGGTAGGATTGCAGCGGGCCTTCGTTCCAGCGGTCGAAAACAGCCCCGATCTCAGACGCCGACATGCCCAGGCCATCGCGCATTATGCCGTAAACCTCGGCGATCATCTGCATGTCGGCATATTCGATGCCATTATGGACGGTCTTGACGAAATGCCCGGCCCCGTCGGTTCCCATCCATGTGGCGCAGGGCGTGCCCTCGAATTTCGCCGATATCGCCTCCAGCACATCGCTGACCCGGTCCCAGGCCTCTTTCGGCCCGCCCCCCATGATCGAAGGTCCGAACCGCGCGCCCTCTTCGCCACCCGAAACGCCGATACCCATGAACAGGATGCCGGTGGGTTCGATCTCGGCGGAACGCCGGCGGGTTTCGCGGAAATTGGCGTTGCCCGCGTCGATGATCAGGTCGTCCTTGTCCAGCAGGGGCATCAGCGACGCGATCATCGCGTCCACCGCCTCGCCCGCAGGCACCATCAGGATGATTGCGCGCGGTTTTTCCAGCGCGGACACGAATTCGTCAAGGCTCTCGGTCGGGGTGATCCTGCCGGCCAGCGCGCCTGCCGATCGCGCGAAGTCCTGAGTGACCTTGGTGGTCCGGTTGAACACCGCGATATCGAAACCGTTGTCGGCAATATTCTGCGCCAGCGCCGCGCCCATTGTGCCCAAGCCGATCAAGCCGATTTTCGATGTCATAAAACTCCTCCCTCAGGAAATCTGGGTCGCCCCGGTAACAGAATAGCACTCCCGCGGAATACGCAAACAATTATCTTCGATATCGAATCCGGCAAGCCACCTAGAAGAACGCCTGCAATCCGGTAATCGCCCGCCCGAGGATCAGGGCATGTACGTCATGCGTCCCCTCGTAGGTGTTGACGGTTTCAAGGTTCACCATATGACGCATGACCTGAAACTCCTCGGATATGCCATTGCCGCCGTGCATGTCGCGGGCCGCGCGGGCAATGTCCAGCGCCTTTCCGCAGTTGTTCCGCTTCATCAGGCTGATCATCTCGGGCGCTGCCTGCGCCTCGTCCATCAGGCGCCCGACCCGCAGACAGCCCTGCAGGCCAAGCGTGATCTCTGTCTGCATATCCGCAAGTTTCTTCTGGTAAAGCTGGGTCTGCGCCAGCGGCTTGCCAAACTGCTTGCGGTCCAGCCCGTACTGCCGGGCGGCGTGCCAGCAGAACTCCGCCGCGCCCATAACACCCCAGGCGATGCCATAGCGCGCCCGGTTCAGGCAGCCGAACGGGCCTTTCAGCCCCTCGACATTCGGCAGCAAGGCCTCTTCTCCGACCTCTACCCCCTGCATGACGATCTCTCCGGTGACCGAAGCCCGCAGCGACAGCTTGCCTTCTATCTTTGGCGCGCTCAGCCCCGCCATGCCCTTTTCCAGGACGAAACCGCGGATCTTGCCGTCATGCGCCTCGGACTTGGCCCAGACCACGAACACATCCGCGATGGGACTGTTGGAAATCCACATCTTGTTGCCGGTGATCCGATAACCGCCGTCGGTCTTGACCGCCTTCGTTTTCATGCCGGCGGGGTCCGATCCGGCGTCCGGTTCGGTCAGCCCGAAACAGCCGATCAACGTCCCGGCCGCCAAGCCGGGCAAATACTTGTTGCGTTGCTCTTCCGAGCCATAGGCATAGATCGGATACATCACCAGCGAAGACTGCACCGACATCATGGACCGGTAACCGCTGTCGACACGCTCCACGGCGCGGGCCACCAGACCGTAGGTCACATAGGACGCGCCCAGCCCGCCGTATTCTTCCGGCACGGTAACGCCCAGCAGGCCCGCCTCGCCCATTTTCGCGAACAGAGACGGATCGGTGACCTCTTCGCGGTAAGCCTTGATGACGTCAGGTTGCAGGACCGATTGCGCGAACTCCTCGGCGGCGTCGCTGAACATGCGCTCGTCCTCGGTCAACTGCGACGCCAGCAGGAAAGGATCGGCCCAGTCGAAACGGTTCAGGTCCGGCGCATCCTTGGCTTTGATCTGTGTCGGCATGGTTCCCTCCGCTGTGCCGCCGGTCGATCTCGGCGGGGTATCTGATTTACCCCTATCTGTTCAAAAATTTGCCGCCTTGACCAGAGCAAAATCCGCTTAGGTTCCCGCTATTCGGCAGGTGGCGGGCCGAGCGATCCGCGCTCCACGATATAAGTCTCCAGTTCACGGCTTTCCGGTTCGATTTCCTTTCCGGCGGCCTTGCCCTGAAGCTGCCGGATCAGAATCTCGGCAGCCACGTGGCCCATCTGCCGGTGCGGCACGTGCACCGTGGTGATGGCGGGCTCCGTCACCTCGGCAATCTCGATGTCGTCGAATCCCGCTATCGAAACGTCCTCAGGCACCCGAAGCCCCATGGCCCTTGCCTGTTTCAACGCCCCGATCGCCAGAATGTCGTTGCCGCAAATCACCGCCGTCGGCCGTGTTTCGCGCTGCATGATAACCGAAAAAGCATCCTCTGCGTCGCGGAACGTATAAGGGGCCTCAACCACATCCAGATCGGACATGGGCACGCCATGCGCGGCAGCGGCTTCGCGGACGCCCAGCACGCGGTCGCGCGCGCGATCGTTGTGCAGGGTCACGCCGGCGATCATCGCGATCCGCCTGTGGCCCAGCGCCAGCACCTTTTCGGCCATGGCCCGGGCCGCCGCACGGTTGTCGAACCCGACGAGGCTGTGCTCGCTGCCCTCCCTGTAAATCCATGCCAGCACATAGGGTATCTTGCGCCTGCGCAGAAAATCGTAAACTTCCTGACTTCGGGACTCGCCGATCAAAAGCAACGCGTCGGCGCCACGGGCCACCAGCGCGCGCACCTGCTCTTGCTCGACGTCCTGCCGGTAAGAGGAGCTGGCAACCAGCATCGTCGACTTGTTTTGCGCGATTGTTTCCTGAAATGCCTGAAGTCCCCGCGCGAAAATCGCGTTTTCCATGCTGGGGATCACGGCTCCGATCGTGTTGGTGCGCCTCGCCGCCAGCGCCTGCGCCCCGAAGTTCGGCGAATAGCCAAGCGCCTCGACGGCCGCCATAACCCGCTCCCGCGTTTTTTCGACCACGCGTTCAGGCGTGTTCAGACACCTCGAAACGGTCGCAGTCGAGACATTCGCGGCGCGCGCGACATCTTCGAGCGTGGGCACATTCTCGGTCGGCAAAAAAATACTCCCGTATGAACGCGGGCCGTGTTAGCCTCGCTTGAACGCGTTAAAACAGGCCCGGTGAAAAGACTATAGGATCGGTTCCTGATTAATGCAATGTAAGCGCTTGCAAAAAATAATGTAAGCGCTTACACTCGACAAAGGTCCGAGATTCGCAGGACCGGCCACAGCGGGAGGAAACACATGTATCTTGGAATTTCAGCGATCCTTTTCGCGATCTTCTTTCTGAATGTCCTGATCGGATCCATGATCTCAACACCCTACCTCGGAGTGGTTCCGGAAATGCTGACGCTTCTGGCGGCAGCAGTTTTCTTTGTTCTGGAAATTCTCCGGCGGGAAGCGGCGGAAAAGAAATCGAGCGAATAACAACACCAAGCAAGTAATCGACATTCGGGAGGAATGATTATGACAAAAGAAACCGAAATCCAGTCGGCCGAGCGCCGCAATTTCCTGAAACTGACGGGAACCGGCGCCTTTACGGCTGCCATGGTCGCCGGCAGCGCAGGAGTGCTCTGGTCCAACAAGGCGGTCGCGCAGACCGCGCGAGATGAACAGGAACGTCAGGCTGCCGCAGAGCACACGATGACAATCGCGACGGCCTATCGTCTCAATGCAGAGCTTACCTATCCGATGATGCAGGTAACCCTGAAGCACAACATTCAGAACGCTACAAATGGCAAGGTTTACGTCAAGCTTGCGCCGGATGGCCAACTGGGCGCCGGTGGCGCTTTGGTTCAGAAAGTTCAAGGCGGTACAATTCAAGCGGCGCAGCACTCTCTGTCCAATTTCGCGCCTTTTGTACCCAGCATTGACATGATCAACCTGCCCTATTTCTGCGGCGCGAACCAAAAGTTCGTAAATCTTGTCCACTCCCAAGCCTGGAAAGACAATATTGATGCGAGCATCGAAGAAAAAGGGTTCAAGCCCTTGTTCTACGTCGTGATCGATCCACGGGTTGTTGCTGTCCGCAAAGGTGGAGCAGGACCCGTTCTGACACCTGGCGATCTGAATGGCATCAAGTTCCGCGTGCCAGGTTCCAAGATGCTGCAGCAATACTACAAGATGGTAGGCGCC
This sequence comes from Amylibacter sp., assembly GCA_041573315.1. Taxonomy (GTDB): domain Bacteria; phylum Pseudomonadota; class Alphaproteobacteria; order Rhodobacterales; family Rhodobacteraceae; genus Amylibacter. Next base: position 16,830 of record JBFFQS010000017.1, read on the forward strand.
AACCCGACTCCGGTTGCCTGGGGCGAAACGCCATCCGCCATTAAGCAAGGTGTTGCCGATGCATTGGACCCATCCGTTGGCGCGCTTGAGGTATTTGGCTTCAAGGACATCCTCAGCCACGTGACCTTCACCCAAGCGGTACCGGACAGCCAGATGTACTCTTGCAATCTCGAGTGGTTCAATTCGATGCCAGCCGACGTTCAGGATGGCATCATTGCCGCCTCCGAGATGACGGCGCACCAGAACCTTGCTTTGGTCCGTTCAGCACGTACCAACGCGATGGGCATACTGCGCCAGGCCGGCGTGGAGTTCCACTCTCTGTCTGACGATCAGCTTGCCGAATGGGAAGCTACAGGTGGCCATCAGCGCCCCGAGTGGGACGAATTCAAGACCGAATTGGTTGGTTCCGTCGCCAATTTCGACAAGTTCGCAGAAGCTGCGGAAACGCGCGGTCAATTCTACGTTCACGACGCTTAAGTCATAAGCCCCCTGCACCGCCGCTGGGCTTAACCACCCATCGGCGGCTGCACCCCCAACTATTTCTCTGATCACGGCGTCAACTCCCGTTTCGCCCCGGCGGACGGCTTCGCCCCAAAAGCGAGATACAGATGCAAAACTTATTGTCAAATTTGAACAAAAACGCAGAGCGCTGGGCGCTTTTGGTGTTTTACGTGATGCTGGTGCTGACCATGGCTATTGAGGTCATCCGGCGCGAAGTGTTTTCCTATTCTTCGATATGGGGCGAGGAAATCGTCCGATACTCCTTTATCTATCTTGCGTGGATCGGTGCCGCCGCCGCAGTCAAAGAGCGCGGGCACATCCGTATCGACGTGATCATGCATTACCTGTCGGCCCGTCTTCAGGCGCTGCTTTACATCTTTGGTGACATCGTGATGTTCGCAGTAGCCATCATCGCCCTGTACTGGTCATTCGAAACAGTGGCCGTGTCCTGGGAATTCGGCTCTGTCACCGATGGCCTGAGGGTCTCGAAGGTCTGGTTTCTGAGCGCCGTGCCTCTGGGCTTCGCTCTTATGATTTTCCGCCTTATCCAGTCGTTCATTCGCGACGTTAATGACCTTCGTTCGGGCCGCCCGGTCTTCGAAGGCGACAAAATGTTTGATTGAGGTCCGATATGCTTTTCGACACCCTACAAGACCAATCCATTATACTCGGCTGGGACTTCTATCTTCCCGTCATCGTCTTCGTCGTGTTCTGCGCGCTCGCGGTACCGATCTGGGCCGCCATCGGCGCCGCCGCGATCGCCATGCTGTTCCTGTCGGGCGCCTTGCCGCTCTCGCTGGTCGGTGAATCGCTGTTCGACGGCATCGACGCCTTCGCCCTGACCGCCGTGCCGCTGTTCATCCTTACCGGTGACGTGCTGGTGCGAACCGGGCTGAGCCGAAAATTCCTGAACGTCGCCGAAGCCCTGACCTGCTGGGCCAGAGGCGGCTTCGGATCGGCCACCGTGCTGGTCTGCGGCATGTTCTCGGCCATCTCGGGTTCGGATGCGGCGGGTGCCGCGGCCGTCGGCCGGATGACTATCGACCGGCTGGTGGAGTCGGGTTACCCCCGCCCCTATGCCTGCGCACTGGTCGCCGCCGGCGCCTGTACAGGCATTCTGATCCCGCCGTCGATCGCCTATATCATTATCGGTCTGGTGCTGGGCATATCCGCCTCGACCCTGTTCATGGCCGCGCTTATCCCCGGCATCGCGATCCTCGTGTCGATCCTTGTCACAAACATCGTGATGAACCGCATCTACGCCTATGAGGGCGGCGGACTGATGACCATGGGTGAATGGGCCGCTAATCTGTGGGCCACGGTGAAATCCGGCTGGTACGCCTTTCTGGTTCCGGGCATCATCTTCTACGGCATCTTTTCCGGACGCCTGACGCCCACCGAGGCAGGTGCCACCGCCGTTATCGTGACGATCATCCTCGGCTTTATCCTCGGCACGCTTAAACTGTCGGATTTTCCGGCCATGCTGATCAGCTCGGCGAAGGTCAACGGCGTTATCCTGCCGATTATCGCCTTCTCTCTTCCGCTGGCTCAGGCGCTGGCTATCATGGGCGTGCCGCAAGGCTTCGTTTCATCGGTAACCTCGCTTACGGACGAGCCATGGATATTGATCCTGCTGATGATCTTCATTCTGGTCGCCGCCGGCTGCGTTATGGAAACCACGCCGAACATCGTGATCCTGGCGCCGATCCTGAAGCCGCTGGCAGACAGCATCGGCATGCATGAGATCCAGTTCTGTATCCTCATGATCACGTCGCTGGGCGTCGGCTTCATCACGCCACCGTTGGGGCTCAACCTGTTCGTCGTCTCAGGCATTACCGGCGAATCGATACTTCGCATTGCCTCGCGCGCCGTACCGTTTGTTTTCTTCATGCTCATCGTTGTGCTCATGCTCGCTTACATTCCCGCGATCTCGCTCTCGATGCTGCCTGACAACCTTAGATAGGAGTCCACAGATGACTGTACAGTATCTCAAGAAAGCTGATCTGAAGTCCGACAGCGACGCATCCAACACGCAGGAAATCGTCAAGGGCATCCTCGACGATATCGAGGCAGGCGGCGACGAGGCAGCCATGCGCTACGCCGCCAAGTTCGACAAGTACGACGGCAATGTGGTGCTGACCCGCGCCGAGATCGAGGCCGCCGCCGCGAAGGTGCCCGAAAAGCTGAAACAGGACATCAAGTTCTCGCACGCCAATGTTCAGAAATTCGCCGAGGCGCAGAAAGCCACGCTGAAGGACATCGAGGTAGAGATCGTTCCCGGCCTGATCGCCGGCCAGAAAAGCATCCCCGTCACAGGGGCGGGCTGCTACGTTCCCGGCGGCCGCTATTCGCACGTCGCCAGCGCCATCATGACAGTGACGACCGCCAAGGTCGCGGGCTGCAAGCATATCGTGGCCTGTTCCCCGCCGCGCCCCGGCGTCGGCATCAACCCGGCCATCATCTATGCCGCCGACATCTGCGGCGCCGACGCTATCCTGGCGCTGGGCGGCGTTCAGGGCGTCGCCGCGATGGCCTTCGGCCTGTTCGGCATGCCGAAAGCCGACATTCTCGTCGGACCCGGCAACCAGTTCGTGGCCGAAGCCAAGCGCATCCTGTTCGGGCGCGTCGGCATTGACATGTTCGCCGGACCCACCGACAGCCTGATCCTGGCCGACAAGACCGCCGACGCGCATATCGTCGCCACCGATCTGGTCAGCCAGGCCGAGCACGGCTACAACTCGCCTGTCTGGCTGGTCACCGACGACCGGGCGCTGGCCGAAAAGGTCATGGAACTGGTTCCCGGCCTTATCGCCGACCTGCCGGAACTGAACAGCAAGAATGCCGAGGCCGCATGGCGCGACTACGCCGAGGTCATCCTCTGCGACACCCGCGAGGAAATGGCCTCGACTTCTGACGAGTACGCACCGGAGCACCTGACCGTGCAGGCAGAGGACCTCGACTGGTGGCTCGACCGGCTGCAATGCTATGGCTCCCTGTTCCTGGGCGAGGAAACCACCGTATCCTTCGGCGACAAGGCATCCGGCACGAACCATGTTCTGCCGACCTCGGGCGCGGCCAGCTACACCGGCGGCCTGTCCGTGCACAAATACATGAAGATCGTGACATGGCAGAAAGCCACCCGCGAAGGCGCCAAGCCGGTCGCGGAGGCCACCGCGCGGCTGTCCCGCCTGGAAGGCATGGAAGGCCACGCTCGCGCGGCCGACGTCCGACTGCACAAGTACTTTCCTGACGAAAAGTTCGATCTGACTGCAAATGGCTGAGCCAAGCACCCTCCCGGCGGCGGGGTTGTTCGACCTTGCCGGCAAGATTGCCTGCGTTACCGGGGCCAGTTCCGGCCTCGGCCGTCAGGCGGCCAGCCTGCTTGCAGCCAGCGGCGTGCGCGTCATGGGGGTGGCGCGCCGCCGCGACCAGTTAACCGACTGGCAAGCCTCTGCCGGTGGGGAAACCGGCATCGTCACCGCCGATCTCGCCGACCGCAGCGCCCTGAAGGACATCGCGGCGGAAGTCGCGGAAAAATTCGGCACGCCGGATATCCTGATCAACGCCGCCGGCATCAACACCCGTCAGACGGCGGACGACGTCACACCCGAAGGCTGGGACGTAACGCTCGACCTGAACCTCGCCGCGCCGTTCTTTCTGGCGCAGAGCTTCGTGCCGGCCATGAAGGCGAAGGGCTGGGGCCGGATCGTGAATTTCGCCTCTCTGCAATCCTATCGCGCCTTTCCCGGCGGCATCGCCTATGGCGCGTCAAAGGGCGGCATCGCGCAATTGACCCGCGCAATGGCCGAATGCTGGTCACCGCACGGCATCACCGCCAACGCCGTCGCACCCGGATTTTTCCGCACCGAATTGACCACTGCCGTGTTTTCCGATCCCGACCGCGCCGCACGCAATGCGGCACAGACCTGCATCGGACGCAACGGCGAGCCCGAAGATCTGAACGGTCCGCTGTTGTTCCTGTGTTCGGACGCATCGGCTTATGTCACTGGCCAGGTTCTGGCCGTAGACGGGGGATTCACCGCAAAATGAAAGCTCTGGTTTACACCGGTCCCGAACAACTCGAATTCGGCGAAGTCGCCGATCCGGTTCCGGCATCCGGCGACGCGCTGGTCAAGATAGACAGCGTCGGCATCTGCGGGTCGGACATGCACGCCTTCCTCGGCCATGACGAACGCCGCCCCGCCCCGCTGATCCTCGGCCACGAAACCGCTGGCGTCGTTGTCAGCGGCAAGGACGAAGGGCGGCGCGTCACGATCAACCCGCTGGTCACCTGCGGCCGGTGCCCGGCCTGCAAATCCCGCCGCGACAACCTCTGCCCGACGCGCCAGATCATCTCCATGCCGCCGCGCGAAGGCGGGTTCGCCCAGTATCTGGCGATCCCCGAAGCCAACCTCGTGACGGTTCCCGACGGCTATTCGCTGGAAAAGGCCTGCATGGCCGAACCGATCGCCTGCGGCTGGCACGCGGCCCGGTTGGCCGAAACGGCTTCCGGCGGATTTTCATCCGGCACCCGGGCATTGGTTCTGGGCGGCGGCGCCATAGGCGTCGGCGCGGCGCTGTCCCTGCGCGCCTTCGGCGTCGAGCAGGTAACAGTGGTTGAAACAAACCGCCTGCGCCGCGACTACCTGAATGAAAACGCCGGCCTGTCGGTCGTTGACGCGCCTGACATTCCCGAAAATGCCCTGTACGATGTCGTGGTCGATGGCGTCGGCTTCGCCAAGACACGAGAGACCGCCTCACGCGTCGTTCGCCCCGGCGGGGCCATCATGCATATCGGTCTGGGTGCATCCGAAGGCGGCCTCGACATACGCCGCATCACGCTGCAGGAGATTACCTTCGTCGGCACCTACACTTACACGGCAGAGGACTTCCGCGCCACCGCTGCCGCAATGTTCGCCGGAAGACTGGGCCCGCTGGACTGGTACCAGACCCGCCCACTGTCCGACGGAAATGCCGCCTTCACCGATATCCGCAGCGGATCGGCCAAGGCTCCAAAAATAATACTAAAACCCTGACAAAAAAGGAAAAACCAATGGCTGAAATACCACAACTTCTTGTCCATGATCACGACGACAACGTCGGTGTAGTGGTCGTCGAAGGGCTGAAGGCCGGCACCGACATGCTGTGCGTCGTGACCCATGACAACTCCAGCTTCAGACTGACGTCGAACGCCGACATTCCGATCGGCCACAAGGTCGCGCTGAAAGACCTCAAGGCCGGCGACACCTGCATCAAATACGGCGAAGACATCGGCAAGATCATCGCCGACATCAAAAAGGGCGATCACGTCCACACCCACAACTGCAAAACGAAACGGTGGTAAGAAAATGGCTCTAGATTTCTCCAAACAGACAATCAACGCCTGGCGTCGTGAAAACGGCCGCGTCGGGGTCCGTAACCACGTCCTGATCCTTCCCGTCGACGACATCTCGAACGCCGCCTGCGAGGCGGTCGCCAACAACGTCAAGGGCACCATGGCCATCCCGCACGCCTATGGCCGGCTGCAGTTCGGCGAGGACCTCGAGCTGCACTTCCGCACCATCATCGGCATCGGCGCCAACCCGAACGTCGCCGCCGTCGTGGTTATCGGCATCGAGCCGGAATGGACCAAGGTCATCGTCGACGGCATCGCCAAGACCGGCAAGCCGGTCGAGGGCTTCTCGATCGAGCAGAAGGGCGATTTCGAGACCATCCGCCA
>JBFFQS010000018.1:0-22060 GCA_041573315.1 Amylibacter sp.
GCAAATCAAGGCGTGATCGGTCTTGCAATCATGTCCGGCTGGCGCTAAGTGGATGCCCAGTGCCGACGTAGCTCAGTAGGTTAGAGTACTAGATTGTGGATCTAGGGGTCCCCCGTTCGAGCCGGGGCGTCGGTACCACTCTTTCCTTAACGATGGCCTGCCGGTTTCTGCAGTGCTTCGACAATGGCGCAGCCGCGCCCGGTTTCTTTCGCTTCGTAGAGCCGTTTATCGGCTTCCTCGAACAGGTACTGCGGGTCGAGCGTCCAGGCACCATCGAACTGGACCCCGCCGACACTGGCACCGACCTGACAACTGATATTCCCGAAAACCACAGGCGACGAAATCTTTTTGATCAGACGGTCGGCAAGCGCCTGAACCTGCTCGATACCCTCGACGTGGCCGAGGACCGCGACGAATTCATCGCCGCCGAGCCTGACAACGACATCGTCGGGACGGGTTTCGTTTTGCAGGACCTTGGCGGCCTCTTGCAAAACCGCGTCGCCGGCCGAATGCCCGAAGGCATCGTTCACATTCTTGAACTTGTCCAGATCGATATGCAGCAGCGCAAAACTCGCACCCGTTGGGCGGGCCTGCAATCGCTGCAGATAGTCGGCCAGCAACCGCCGGTTTCCCAGACCTGTCAGCGGATCACGCGAAGCCCGTTCCTCGGCCGAGCGCTTAGCTCCGTTCAGTTGCTGGTTTAGCCGAACCGATTCATTCAGCAGAAAAGACTGCATTTCGGTCATGCAAAGCAGTTCCGCCGTCGGGTCGGACGGCGAGAAATCCGATGCTTTCAGTCCGAGTTTGCTGACAACCCTGTGCACGTTCGGTCCCAGCCCGAAGTTCAGCAGAAAACCCTGATCGCTCGGCAAGGCAACGCAGTTTCCGCGAAGCCCGCTCACGCTGCCATTTATCAGGTGTGCCGTTAGGACCGAACCCATGTGCGCGGCCAGCGCCTCCATCGAAGCCAGTTCCTTCGGATGCCGGAAGACGAGAACATTGAACAGGTTCCGGCCGACGAAACCCTTGCCGGTCTGGAATTTTCGAAAAGTCTGACCAATGTGCAAAATCCGCCCGTCCAGCGATACCCAAATGTGCATCGGCATGAAACTGTCCAGAATATGCGTGGAAAACTGCAAAAACCTTTCATTTTCCGCGCCATCAAGCGCCAGTGCCCGGTTTGCCATTATACAACCATCCTCCGGATTTTCGACGGGTGCTGCCAGCACTCTTCGTGCAGCCTGATATCGAACCTGTCGCGCTGAACCGGGCCTTTCAGCTTCACGTGATGTTCTATGGTAACCAGAGCGCCGTAATCGTCCGCCATTGCCCGCAGGATTCCCAGCAGCACGGGGCCATATCCCGGAAGAGAATATTCGTGATGAACGGAATAGACGTCATCGGGCAATTCCTCCAACGCCAAATTCGGCGCAGGCAGAAACGGCATCGCGACCTTGAGCCGGGCACTCAGATCTTCCAGAGACCGCAGAAAATCCAAATAACTCTCTCCGCCGAACCGCAGCAGGCGACGTATGCCCTGGAAACGTTCGTCGGTTACCACATATGTTCCAAAATCCTCGAGAATGTCCTCTTTTGTGCGGTCGAGAACGACGCTGAGCGTCTCGAGCAATCGCCTTGTCACATCATCCTCGTAAAGAACCAGCGTCTCGAAGGAATAAAACGGAAGATTCGCCGTGGCGCACGTCTCTTCCCACTTTCTGGCCCCGTAGTAATCATGAACAAAGCTCTGCAAGCCCCGGTTAATCATTCCATGCATCTGTAACCCCTAACCAATCCAGGGCATCATGCTCCCGCGCTGGTTAAGAAAGTGGAATCGGAGCCAGCCGAAAATATCTAGAATTTTCGGAAAATCGCATGGCGCTTTGCACCCGTACCGATCTGTGCCGGCCCGCGGATATTCCAAGGACCGCTAGAGCCCCAGCACCTGCGGCAGTTCAGAGATGTCGTTGAGGAGGATGTCGGCATGCCGCGACAGGTCTTCGCGCCCCGCCGGGCCGGACAGTACGGCGACATTCATGCCGACGCCCGCCGCGCGACCGGCATTCAGGTCATGCGTGCTGTCGCCAACCATCGCAACAGCCGAGGCGGGCAGATCAAGGACCCTGCAAAACGCCTCGATCATTCCCGGGCCGGGTTTCGAGCCGTGGCCGCTGTCAAATCCCGCGACGAAGGTAAAAAAACCGTCTGCGCCGGCTTCTTTCAACTGGGCCCGGGCGCTGGCTTCATAATCGTTGGTCGCTATTCCCAGCGCGCGGCCCGAGCCGCGCAATTGGCCCAGGACGATCCCGAAATCGCAAACCGGCACATTCGGCAAGTCTTCCAGATGGCGCAGGCTCACCTGATTGATGTGCTCGGACGAATGATGCGGAACCTTGCTCTGCCACAGGGCTATGATTTCGTCCACGGCCCCGTTCACGATCAGCGATCCCGCCTGAAACGACCGGCTGGCCATGTCATAACCACTGGCCTTCGCCATGTCCTCGATAACCTCGGCTTGTCCGTCCGCCAGTTCGCTCAGAACCCGTTCGCACCAGGCAGCCCAGGTGACCTCGTAACCAAACAGGGTTCCGTCCTTGTCGAACAGGATGGCGCGGATATCTGAGCGCCCGGAAGCGGACATGTCATTCTCCTTCAACTGCGGACTTGATAGCCGCCACACCGGTACCTGTGCAATTACATTGACATTTGCCGGCGCATTATTAACGATGTCAACCATGACGAGACAAAAACGATACAGCCTGCAAAAGGGCCTCGGTTACCGTCTGAGCCTTCTTGCCTCGATAAACTCTCGCAAGATCGAAACCCATCTCGCCGGGTTGGGGCTGACCCGTCTTATGTGGTGCGTTCTGCTGGCAATTGAAGAGGAGGGCCTGACGCAGCCCTCTGAAATCGCGGATTTTATAGGAATCAACAGGACGGCAGCCTCGCGCACGTTGCGCCAGATGCACGAACGCGAACTGATCAACAGGCTGCCGGGGCGCAACGATGGGCGCAATGTCGTTGTCAGCGCAACGGAAAAGGGCAAAAAGGCGCTGGACGCGGCCATTCCGATGGCTCTGGTCGTGGCTCAGGAAATCCGCTCGAAACTGACCGCGGAAGAAGTCACCCTGTTTGAAAACCTGCTGGACAAAATGCTCGCCGGCGAAATTCGCGACCTGTCCAAACTGTAGCGTTCAAGCAAAGACCCTACGTCCAGTGGACCTGTTCGCCTCCGGGCAGCGAATAGCGCACCAGAGGCACGTTTTCAGGCGGCATGTTCACGGCTTTGGCGAACGCGAGCACGGTCTGGTCATCCATCAGGATGAAGTCCATGACCGAGCACAGCACTTCGGGAGCGTCCGCTCCCTGCCGCAGCGATTGCAGGTCGGCCCCGGACATTCCCAGAAACCTAAGAGTCATGTCCTCGTCTTCCAAAATCCAGGCAAGTGCTTGAAGGGCATGGGTTTCTGCCTGTTCCGGGTTCATTTGCAACACCATTCTCCTAAAACTGTTCCGAATTATAGTAAGGATTCGTTAACCTTGTTTGTGTTCACTGACGGTGCGCGGAACTGAAGCACCGAGGGGTAGATATTGCCAGGCCGGATTCTCGTCATCGATCCTGTTAACACCAATCGGATGGTTCTGAAAACCCGCCTGATGTCGGAGTATTACGATGTCGACCTTTGCGCCGACGCCGCTGCGGGCTGGGCCGCCATCCTGCGCGACCCTCCGGATGCGGTACTTGCCAATTGCAGTCTGCCGGACGCAAACGGCTACAGCTTCTGCGCCAAGGTCAAGTCGCATCCTGAAACCGGCCACATTCCCGTCATCCTGATCGCCTCAAACAGCGCCGAGGTGAGCTGGTCCAAGGCCTATTCGAGTTTTGCCGACGACATTCATCAAATGCCGCTCGATTTCCCGCTGCTGGTGCCGCGCCTGCAAAGCCTGCTGCGCGCCAAGGCGACCTTGGATGAACTGCGCCTGCGACACCAGACCGGCGAAGACCTCGGACTGGCCGAACCGAAAACGTTCCTCGGTGCGGTTTCTCTGCGCCAGATTTCCGTGGCGGTCGTCGGCGGCGAAACCAACAGCCGCCTTGCCACATCCGATGCCCTGCGCACGGTTCTGGGTGCGCGGGTCACCGATCTTGGCCGCAACTGGACCGGCGCGCTGGATTGCACGCATGAAACGGTCATTGTTCTGGGTACGTCGCAAGACGGCCCGGAGGCGATGCGCCTGATCGCCCGGCTGCGGTCAAACCGCGGCAGCCGATCGGTTTCGGTACTGTTTGCCGGCGAACCGGACGGATTGGCGCTGGCCGAACGCGCCCTCTCCCTGGGGGCCAACGATGCCTTCTGCGGGCATATCGACGACTACGCGCTGGCCGCGCGGGTCCGCGCCATCAACAACCATGCCATGCTCGCCAATATGCTGCGCGAGTCCATGTCCGATAGCCTGCGGCTCGCGATGGTCGATCCATTGACCGGCCTCTTCAACCGCCGTTATGCGGAGCAATATCTGAACAAGGCGATTACGCGGGCCAATGACACAGGTCGCAATCTGTTCGTCATGATGCTGGATCTGGACAATTTCAAAACGATCAATGACCGGTTTGGACATGCCGCGGGCGACCGGGTTCTGAAAACCGTGGCGGAGCGGTTACAGGGCAACCTGCGTGGCCTCGATTTGGTCGCGCGCGTCGGCGGAGAGGAGTATCTGGTCGTGATAGCCGATATTTCAAAGGAAAAGGCGCTCGAGATTGCACAGCGCATCCGGTCCGTCATCGGCAAAGCGGGCTTTGACGTCGGCGCCATGCAGATGCCTGTCACGATCAGTATCGGGATCGCGCAGTCAGACCCGCAAAAATGCAATGAGGCCGCCCTGCTGGAGGCGGCCGACCGTGCGCTTTACAGATCCAAGGATCAGGGGCGCGACACTGTGACTTTCGCCGCCGAGGCCGCCTAACGGCGGAAAGATCTCAGCTTGGCGACGAATTGCTCCCGTTCCGCATCCGTCATGCCTGCCAGTATTTCGACCAGCGCGTGGTGACCACTGGCCGCGATCGCGTCATAGACGGACCGCTGCGCCGCGAATGCCTCGTTCAGGGCATCCGGATCGAACGGTTCTGTGGTCATTGCATCTCGCACCCCTTGCGCGCTGCGGCGCAGTTCCTGGCGTGCCTCCCGCGCCGCCTCCCGGTTGTGGAGCAGGCGGTCGCGGACGTGTTCCCGCTGGCTTTCCGGCAGGGAAGCCACATAGGGCCGCATGCCGCCGCCGAAGAACGGATCCGGCCGGTCGTCTTTCCTGTGGCCGAAGGCGGCCCCGACCACCACTCCGGCGACCAGAAGGTTGAGGGCCAGAGAGACGACCAGCAAGGTCTTGGTCCAGTTCCATTTTCGTTTCATGTCTTGATCCTCGGCCATGGTCAGCCCTCCATCAGCAGGTCGTCGATGTCGGAATAGAATGTGCTGTCGACAGTGGTGACGTCACCAGTCAACGAGAAGCTTCCGTCGAGCAGGTCGGCAGCCTGCGGCGCGGAATATCCGAGCCATATGCCGAAACAGGCGCTGACGGCCAGCGCCGCGACGCTTTGCCAGCCGCCGATACCCGTCAGGGCACGGCGGAACCAGTTCGGTGCGGCGGGTCGCGGCGCGGCCTCGCGCACCGGCTGCGCCTCTGCCGCGTCACGCAGAACGGCCCGCATCAGCCGGTCGGAAGGCGGTTCAACCCGGTCCCGGGCCGCCTGGAACATAAGGTCCAGTTCCCGATCCATGTCCGTGTCTTTTCTCTGTGTCATCACTCCAGACCCAACTCTTGCTTCCTGCCGGCCAATATGGCGGCCAGATTTCGTTTTCCCCGTGCCGTCAGACTTTCGACGGCTTCGACTGACAAGCCCATGACCTCGGCTATTTCGGGGTTGGGCAGTTCGTCTATGTGCCGCAGCATGACGGCGACCCGCTGACGCTCCGGCAATTCGTCCAGCGCAGCATAGAGCGCGCGGGTCCTGTCATCGGACTGCATCGCCGCCTCGACGGACGGCTTGTCGTCCTCTGGCTCCGGGATGCTGTCCAGCCCCGTTCCACGCCGCTTGCGCAGCCGGTCCGTGCACAAGTTCGCGACGACGCGATAGAGCCACGTCGAAACCTTGGCCTCGCCCCTGCGCCAGTCGGGCGCCACTTTCCAAAGGCGCAGCATTGCTTCCTGCGCAACGTCTTCAGCCTCCGCCGGATCACGCAGCAGGCGGTTGGCCTGTGCCACCAGACGCGGCAGGTGACGCAAAGCCAACGACCGGGCAGCCGCCATATCCCCGTTCGAATACAGGACCATCAAGGCGTCGTCGCCAACGTCTTCCAGTGCATCAAAGGCCATCATTACGCCTTACCAGTAGTTGCCCGCGGGCGCTAAGGCAACGGGGCAGAGCCGACCGAACCGGCTCTGCCGATAGGATTATTCGTGACGGGGGCCGTGATCTTCGCCGTGACCTTCGCCTTTATGGCCCATACGGAACTGTTTCCGCGCCGCGTCAAATTCGGCCTTGGACACTTTCCCGTCTTCGTCGGCATCAAAACGGGCGATCATACGTCCGGCGTCATGGCTGGGCATTTCGTCAAAAGCCACCTTGCCGTCGCCGTTTTCATCCAGATACCGCAGCATCCGCTGCGACCGGTCGGTCATCTCTTCGGGATCCGGCTGGTGGCCGCCTCGTCCGAACTGCTTCATGGGCCTTGCCTGCAATTCCTCCAGCGACAGGAAGCCGTCGCCGTCCGTATCCTGCTTGGTAAACCGCGAAAGACGGATCGCTTCCATTTCCTCGGCTGTTACAAAGCCGTCGGAATTGGCGTCGAGCGTTTCAAAGCGCGCGGCGGCGCGTTCGCCATGCCGCTCCTTGGCGGCCAACGGTCCGGCAAGGGCCAGGCCTGTCAGTCCGAGGGCCAGTGTTCCGAGGACAGAATATTTAACAAAAGTTTTCACGATATGCTCCTTGAATGTACGACTATGTTTCCCACTCTCATGTTCCTTTACGGCCCACCGCCGCAGTTCCGTCGCTATAGTTTCGAAAGAATTTGCGACATCCGGACGCAAGACAGGTTGTCCCACTCCAATTTATCCGCATTCGTACTATATAACTGGGATGTTGCAGGTAACCGATCCCAAACCCGCTTTGTCAGAGCGCCCCGCCAAGCCGGCAATGCTACTCGGCTGGAAGCGTCTTTGCCCAAATTGCGGCACCGGCCCCATGTTCAATGGCTACCTCAAGGTCCGTGACGCCTGTCCGGTCTGCGGCGAGGAATTGCACCACCACCGCGCCGATGATGGCCCGGCCTACCTGACGATCCTGATCTCAGGTCACATCATGGCGCCGATGATCCTGATCGCCTTCGAGTATTTCCGGCCCGATCCGCTGGTCCTGTCCGTGGTCTTTTCGGTGATCTTCGTGGCGCTTGCGCTATACCTGCTGCCGCGGCTGAAGGGCGGCTTCGTGGCACTGCAATGGGCCAAGCGGATGCACGGGTTCGGCGATGTTCCGGACAGACCAGCGTTGCCTGATTAGCCGGCGCAGGCGGTCAACGCGTCAGATCACCAGGACCAGCAGTACGATACTGCCGACGACACAGGCTATACCTGTCAATTCCCTGCCATTACTCGATTCCTTGAAAATCAGGTAAGAGCCGAGAAACGTGAACACAAGTTCGATCTGGCCCAAAGCTTTGACATAGGCCACGTTTTGCAGTGTGAAGGCCAGGAACCAGCACAGCGATCCAAGCATGCCAAGGCTGCCGACCAGTCCGGTGACGCGCCAGTTGCGCAGGACCTTGGCGACCTGCCCGCCTTGTGCCACCTGCAAATATCCTGCCATTGCGACCGCCTGAAAACTGGTCACGCAGGCCAGCGTCAGCGCTGCGCGCATCAGCGTGTCGGCCTCCAGCGACAGGGATGCCGCCCGGTAGGCGATGCCGGACACACCGAACAAGGCGCCGGAGGCCAGACCCAGCAACGCCGCGCGGTTGAGAATCCGGCGCAGAAACCCGCCCTGCGTCGTGAGCCTGGGTGGATCGGACAGCAAGACCACTCCGACCAATCCCACCAGCAGAGCCAGAAAACCGGCAAAGCTGATGCGGTCACCCAGGACGATCAGGCCGAAAAACGCCGCCTGCATTGTCTCGGTCTTCTTGAAGGTGATGCCGACCGCGAAATTGCGCTGGGTAAATAATTCGACCACCATCATGGTGGCAACGATTTGCGACAGACCTCCGGCGGCGGCAAAGGCAAAGAACCGCAAGCCCGTGGATGGCAGTTGCGCCCCGGTCGAGGACGAAACTCCCAGCACCAGAACAATCGCCAGCGGTGCCGCAAATACAAACCTTGAAAACGTCGCCCCCGCCGTGGTCAGGCTGGTCGCGCGCAGATGCTTCTGCAGCATGAACCGCAGGTTCTGAAAGAACGCGGCGGCGATAGTGATCGGTATCCAGAGCTCCATGGCAGGCGTAGTGTCACAAAGCCCCTTCGGGGTCCATTGTTAAACGCGGAACGCGCTTAATAGGGCATCGGATGAGCCTTGTGCGCCTTGGCAATATCATCCAGAACCACTTGATCGAGGACCATATCGGCCGCGCCCAACGCTGTTTTCAATTGCGCGATACTTGTCGCACCAAAAATCGAAGACGTCACGAAAGGCCGGCTGTTGCACCAGGCCAGCGCCATTTGCGACGGGTCCAGACCATGCTTTTTCGCAATCGCCAGATAGGCGTCGACCGCGGGCCAGACCCGATCGGTCACGCGCCCGCCCAGCGTGTCGTTCAGCGACCGGCGCGATCCGGCGGGTATCTGACCGTTCTGGTATTTGCCCGTCAGCAATCCGACCGCCAATGGAGAGAATGCCAGCAGGCCGACCTCTTCATTGTGGCTGAGTTCCGCCAGATCGGTATCGTAGAGGCGGCACAGCAGGCTGTATTCGTTCTGGATCGTCTGCATGCGCGGAAGGCCGCGCTCCTCGGCGATGCGCAGGTATTGCGCGGTGCCCCAAGCGCTCTCGTTCGACAGGCCTATGTGCCGGATTTTTCCGGCGTCGACGAATTCCTGCAAGGTTTCAAGCACTTCGACCATATTGGCCAGCGTCTCTGCCTTGTTCTGTTTCGTCGGATCGTAGGCCCAGTTCTGACGGAACATATACGACCCGCGGTTCGGCCAGTGCAGCTGATACAGGTCGATGTAGTCGGTTTGGAGCCGTTTGAGCGATCCGTCCACCGCCTGCGTGATCGTGGCACGCGAGATCGGCTCTCCATTGCGCACGGATCCGGCGCCGGCGCCGGCCACTTTGCTCGCCAATATAATGTCATCGCGTCGGCCGGTTTTGGCCAGCCACTTGCCGATGATCCGCTCCGTTTCGCCCTGGGTTTCCTTGGACATCGGATTGACGGGATAGGCCTCTGCCGTGTCGATAAAGTTGATGCCGTGGTCCAGCGACATATCGATCTGGGCGTGCCCCTCTTCCGTGGTGTTCTGCGATCCCCACGTCATGGACCCGAGGCACAGGTCGCTTACCATGAGGTCCGTCGTTCCAAGTTTATTGTATTTCATAATGGCTCCTTTTCTGTCCGGGATACTGGCGTGATTTCCCCGGGTGTCAACGCGAAAAGCCTTGAGAACAAAATGAGAACATTGTAGATTTCTTAAATGACTCTGCCGCTTTTGACCCGAAAACCCTATCGCGATCCGCCCGGACAGGTTCTGGCCGGCGACCTGCGTCTGCCTCTGGCGCGCGTGCACGAGTTTTGCGGTCCGGCGCGGCGCACGCTGGCGCTGATCGCGGCGCGGGGCATGCAGGGGCCGGTGTTCTGGATCGCCAGCCACTGGCAGGGCGACACCCTGCTGGGCGACGGGGTGCAAGGCTATATCGACCCCGGCCGCATCACCTTCGTGCGGCCCAAACGCGCCGAGGATATCCTCTGGGCGACCGAGGAATGCCTGCGCGCCGGCTGTGCGCCGCTGGTCGTGACGGAACTGCACGCGCCGCCGGCGCTGACGCCGGTGCGGCGGCTGCATCTGGCGGCGGAGGAAGGCGGCAAACAAGGCAAACCGGCGCCGCTGGGCCTGTTGCTGACGCCCGGCGACGGCGGTGCGCAGGGGGTGGAGACCCGCTGGCACCTGTCGCCGCGCCACCAGCCCGGCCAGAGCGGCTGGATGCTGCAACGCAGGCGGGCCCGCATGGCTCCGCCCGCCGCTTGGGCACTGGACTGGAACGACGGCGCGCCGAACCTCTCCGCAGGGTTTTAAGCTGTTGCGAAACGGGCGAAAACCCGCCTTAATGACACCGAGAACCACCACGCAGGCCGCCAATGCCGATCCGCCCCGCCACCGAAGCAGACGCCGCTGCCATTGCCGCGATCTGGAACCACTATATCCGTGACACCATCGTCACCTTCAACGCGCAGGAAAAGAGCGTCACCGAACTAGCAGCGGCCATCGCCGATCCGAAAACCCCGTTTTACGTCGCGGAACAGGATGGCCGGATCGCGGGCTTCGCAACCTACAGCGATTTCCGCAAGGGCGTCGGCTATGCCTTCACCAAGGAACACACGGTGATGCTCGCGCCCGATGCTGGCGGCAAGGGGCTGGGGCGCGCCCTGATGACAGAAATCGAACAGCACGCGGCGCGGAACAATATCAAGAGCCTGTTCGCCGGGGTCAGCGCCGAAAATGGCGAAGCCGTGACCTTCCATGCCGCCTGCGGCTACGTCCAAGTGGCAAGGCTACCCAGCGTCGGATGGAAATTCGGACGCTGGCACGATCTGGTCTTGATGCAAAAGTTCCTGTAGCGTGACGGAACAAGCAGCGCGGAAAATATGAATGTCAATTTGGTTAAGAATATCGGAGGCCCTGTCGGCGCTGGCCAGCGGCGAAAGCCTGGCGGCGGCCCTCGCAAAACTTAAATCCCCGCCCGAACGCAGCGTCGCGTTTACCATCGCGGTGATCGCACTGGGTGCCAAGATGGCCAAGGCCGACGGGCTGGTCACCAGAAACGAGGTCGCTGCGTTCCGCCAAGTCTTTTTTATCCCGAAAAATGCCGAGAAACAGGCCGCCCGCATTTTCAACCTCGCGCGGCAGGACGTTGCCGGCTACGACATGTACGCGAAAACCATCGCCAAAATGTTCGAAAAGGGCAGTCCGGCGCTGGAAAACATGATCGAGGGCCTTTTCCACATCGCCACGGCTGACGGGCAATATCACCCCAACGAAGATGACTTCATCCACGAGGTCGCTCGCATCTTCGGTATCTCGGAACACGTTTTCCGCGGCCTGCGCACCCGCTTCGTACCAGACGCTGAAGTCGACGCCTACGACGTGCTCGGCGTAAGGCCCGACATGCCGCTGGCCGAGATCCGCAAGGTCTGGCGCAAGAAGGTCCGCGACACCCATCCTGACCGGATTATCGCACAGGGCATGCCGGAAGAAGCGATTACACTGGCAACGAAAAGAATGATCGCGCTTAACGAAGCCTGGGAAGAGATATCTGACAAAAAGGCGGCATGATGAGACTGGCCACTTACAACGTCGAATGGTTCGCCAACCTGTTCGATCAGAACAACAAGCTGATCGACGACAATAGTTGGTCAGCACGATACGACATAACAAAATCACAACAAATTAAGGCGATAGGAGCCGTTTTTAAATCTTTGGACGCCGATGCGGTGATGATAATCGAAGCGCCGAACACCGGAAACCGGCAAACCAGCGAGATTGCGCTGCAAAACTTTGCCAAGCGTTTCAGACTGCGCACCAACAAGGCCCTGCTCGGTTTTGTAAACGACACCCATCAGGAAATCGCCCTGCTCTATGATCCGACCCGGTTGGACGCCCTGCACGATCCAAAGGGCGAGATCCCGGCCAACGGCGGCTTTTGGCGGACACCCCGGTTCGACGGCGTTTTCAAACTTGATCTTGATGTTGACGGCAAACCGGAAAAGATCATCTTTTCAAAGCCTCCTCTGGAGGTTTCCATGCGCACGGTCAACGGAACATCGCTGCGGCTGATCGGGGTCCATACAAAATCCGTAGCGCCACGTGAAAACGGCACAGAGGAAACGAAAATCGCCTCTTCGATCGCCAACCGACGCAAGCAACTGGCGCAATGTATCTGGATACGGCAGCGGATTGAAAGCCATCTGGAGCACGGCGACGACCTGATCGTCATGGGCGATTTCAACGACGGCCCCGGCCTCGAGGGTTATGAAAAGCTGTTTGGCCAGTCCAGCATCGAAATCGTCCAAGGCGTCGAAAAACCCTCTGAAATGCGGTTACACGAACCCAACGCCGACACCGCGCGCGACATCCGCCATGGCCCGCACCCGGCGACATCAAGGTTCTACAATCGCGAGACCAAGACCTTCATGAACGCCCTTCTGGACTATATCATGGTTTCCAACGGGCTGTTTGAACGCGCGAGGCCGGAATGGAGGATATGGCATCCGTTCGACGACCCCGCCTGTTTCGAAAACGAGGATTTACGGGAGGCTCTGCTGACGGCTTCGGACCATTTTCCGGTTTCAATCGATCTGGACATCTGAGCCCACTGGAATTGGGCCGCGCGACGGCTTATATCGAAACCATGAACAGACTGACGACATTCACCGCCGCCGCACTGATCGCCTTCAGCCCCGCTGCCCGCGCCGAGGAACATGACTGGTCCGAGTTCGAGAAATTTCTTGAACAGTTTTCCGAAGATTCCCAGGCATTCCTGCAAGACTGGATGACGCAGTTGAAGCCAATGCTGGAAAGCCTGCGAGAAAAAGTAGACGATCTGTCGAACTACGAGGCGCCCGAGGTGCTGCCGAACGGCGATATCATCATTCGCCGCAAGCCGGACGCACCCGATCAGCCTGCGCCAGAAACAGAGCCAGACGAAACGCCTTCGGCGCCGCCGCAGGGTCAGATCGAACTTTAGGTTCGCTTCGCGCCGCGATCGGGCCTTTCCCTTCCCGTCCGAAAGCCCTACATCTTTCAAACACTTTTTTGCAGGAGAATAACGCTTGTTCCACCAGATCACGCCCCCCGAACAGACCCTTAATCGCGATGCCCGCACCGAGGGCGCTTCCGGCAAGGACTTCGGCGATCTGCCGGAATGGGATTTGACCGACCTGTATGCCGCCGAGGATGCGAAAGAACTGAAGCGCGACATGGCATTTCTGGAAAAGGAATGCGCGGCTTTCGCCAAGGACTACGAAGGTAAGCTTGCCACTCTGAACGCTGCGGAAATGCTTGAATGCATTCAGCGCTACGAGAAGATCCAGTCGGTTTCCGGCCGCGTGATGTCTTTTGCCGGTCTGCGCTATTATCAGAATACGACCGATGCGGGCCGCGCCAAGTTCATGGCCGACCACCAGACGAAACTGACCGACTACTCGACGCCGCTGGTGTTCTTTTCGCTGGAGATGAACCGGATCGAGGATGCGGTTCTGAACGGACTGCTGGACGCCAATGCCGATCTGGCGCGGTATCGCCCGGTTCTGGACCGGATGCGCAAGATGAAACCATATCAGCTGTCCGACGAGTTGGAAAAATTCCTGCATGATCAGTCTGTTGTCGGCGCAACGGCCTGGAACCGGTTGTTTGACGAAACCATGGCCGGCCTGACCTTTGATGTCGATGGCGAGGAAATGAACCTCGAGGCAACACTGAACCTGTTGTCCGACAGTGATCGCGCACGCCGCGAGGTCGGGGCCAAGGCTCTGGTTGCGGTGTTCAAGAAAAACACCAGCCTGTTCGCCCGGATCACAAACACGCTGGCCAAGGAAAAGGAAATCGAGGACCGCTGGCGCAAGCTGCCGACGCCGCAGATGGCCCGCCACCTGTCCAACGATGTCGAACCCGAAGTCGTGCAGGCGCTGCGCGATGCCGTTGTCGCCGCCTACCCCAAGCTTTCGCATCGCTATTACGCGCTGAAGGCAAAATGGCTGGGGCTCGAGACACTGGAAGTCTGGGACCGGAACGCCCCCCTGCCCGACGAAGACAAAAAGCCTGTCCGGTGGGACGCCGCCCGCAAGATGGTGCTGGACGCCTATTCGGATTTTTCACCGCAAATGGCAGAAATTGCAGAGCCGTTCTTTGACAGGGGCTGGATCGACGCGGCCGTAAAACCCGGCAAGGCACCCGGTGCCTTCGCGCATCCGACCGTTGTGGATGTGCATCCTTACGTGATGCTGAACTATCTGGGCAAACAGCGCGATGTGATGACACTGGCGCATGAACTGGGCCACGGCGTGCATCAGGTTCTGGCTGCCAATCAGGGCGAATTGCTGTCGTCCACGCCCCTGACACTGGCTGAGACCGCCTCTGTCTTCGGCGAGATGCTGACCTTCCGCAAACTGCTGGACGCCGCGCCCGACAAAGCCACCCGCAAGCGCCTGCTGGCGGGCAAGGTGGAGGTTATGATCAACACGGTCGTGCGCCAGATCGCCTTTTACGATTTCGAATGCAAGTTGCACGCCGCCCGCGCCGAGGGCGAACTGACGCCGGATCAGATCAACGACCTGTGGATGTCGGTACAGGCCGAAAGCCTCGGCCCCGTGTTCAACTTCATGGATGGATACGAGACCTTCTGGTCCTACATTCCGCACTTCATCCACTCACCGTTCTACGTCTATGCCTATGCTTTCGGCGACGGGCTGGTGAATGCCCTCTACGCCGTCTACCGAGAGGGCGACGCGGGCTTTCAGGACAAGTATTTCGACATGCTGCGCGCCGGCGGATCAAAGCACCATTCCGAATTGTTGAAGCCATTCGGCCTGGATGCGACCGATCCGAAATTCTGGGACAAGGGCCTGTCGCTGATCAGTTCCATGATCGACGAATTGGAAGCGCTGGAAGAATAGGCTGCCATCAAAGGCAGCCTATAAACTTATTTTTCCCAATTCGTCCATGGAAACGGCTTCTCTTCCGACGCTCCGGTCTGAAAGCGCGCGGTCTTGTTAAGCCATTTTCCCAGACTTCCGCCGAACTCGACCAGAAACGCGTTCTTTTCCTTGGCAAACAGCATCCACGCGAATTGCAGCACGGCTGCGATCAGCAGAACCGTCTCGGCGATGCCGAACAGTAATGCCAGAACCAACATCCATAGCCCCCGCAGCAAGATCGCTTTCCGGTCATGCGGCGTGCCTTCGATCGTGTCAGATTCTTCCAGAGGCATGCTTTCGATACTCCGTCTCTAAGGGTTGATCTTAGTCTAAAGGTTGATCTTGTCCGAAAAACGCGCGACCAGATTTTCCGGCGTTTCCTTGGTCAGGTTCTTGTCCACCTCGAACCGTTCGATATCGGCCAACGGGCCTTTCATACCGGCCCGGAGACTGCCCAGCATCTTGGGAGGAGCGGCAACGGCCAGCCGCCTGTAATCGCCGTCTTTCAGGTGGCGTGCGGTCGCATCCAGCACATGAGCGGCAAAGACGTGCCGTTCCTGTTCGCGTTCGGTCGCGGTGCGGTCGAACGAATGTACCGCCATGCCAGGCGCGGCCGAAGAGCGTCCGGGGAAATCGGAATAGCTCTGGTCGGTGTCGGAAAAGTCGGACTTTTCGATACTGAACAGCTCCACCAAGGGTTCGGTCACGGCCGCTTTTTCAAAAAGCCGGGCATGTTCCTCGTCGGCGACCAGAACAAGTGTGCGTATGGGTTTCATGTGGGACTCCTCAACGTTGCTTTGGCTTGTTGTTACCAAACGCAGGTGGGAATTACCTTGACATAACGCAAGTCGCCGGCGCGCTTTTTGCGCTCCGGCGGGGTTATCGCGGCCCACCTGCGGCAAATACCATATCGATCATGGCCTGCGTCCCGCGAGAGAACTCAAGCGGACAGGGATAAGCGGCACCGGTCCGCACGGAGTTACAGAAACTTTCAACCTGCAACTTGTATTGACGCACAGCCGGGAACCGTTCCGTTCGAACGGCCAACTCTGGCTGGTGTATCTCGATCTCGGCCTGCCCGTAGACATTCGCGTTGAACGGCGCGGTCAGGGTGAAGAAGCCCTCGTCGCCCTGAAATGTCATGTACTGGCGCGGGAACATGCGCGTCGATACGACGCTGCGATGCCGGAAAGTGCCGAAATCGGCGCTGACCTCGGCCACCACATCGACGCCGTTTTCATAGCGGATGCGGGCCTCGACCGATTTCGGTTCCGCGCCGGTCACAAACCGCGTCGAGCCATAGGTGTAAACCCCGATATCGCGGATGCCGCCGCCGCCGGTTTCGGGCTTGTTACGGATGTTCGCGGGATCAGGATTGTTGAAGCAGAAAAACCCGTCGACATGCAGCAGATTGCCGATCGCTCCGGTCTGGCAGAGTTCCTTCGCGCGTATCCACTGCGGGTGGTGCACGATCATATAGCCCTCCGCCGCCAGCAGACCGGTTTCGTCCCGCAGCGCGATCAACTCGTCGATCTCCTCGGCCCGCATAGCGACGGGTTTTTCTGTCAGGACATGCTTGCCGGCGCGCAATGCCTTCTTGGTCCACTCGACATGCAGGTGGTTGGGCAGAGGTATATAGACCGCATCGATATCCGGCGCTGCCAAAAGCGCGTCATAATCGGTGTAAACTTGAAGATCGGGACAGAAGGCCTGGAAAGGCACCGCCTTGTCGGCATGGCTGGTGGCCAGCGCCACAAGTGATGCACCATTCGCCTCGTGTATCGCTGGCGCCATGTGTTCCAGAGCAAATTTCGCGGCGCCAAGAACGCCCCAACGGACCGGTTTCATGAAAAAGCCTCCCCTGACTGTTCAGGAGAGGCTATCAGACCCGTCTGCCGTGGCAAGTGTCAACTGGCTGCGCGCATACCCTTCTCGGCCGCCAGTTCGCGCATGCGCTCCTGCAGTTTTTCGAAAGCGCGAACCTCAATCTGGCGGATACGTTCGCGGCTGACATTGTATTGGCCGGAGAGTTCTTCCAGCGTGGTCGGATTGTCCTGCAGTTTGCGCTGGGTCAGGATGTCCTTTTCGCGCGCGTTCAGAACGTCCATCGCCTCGAACAGCATCTCGCGGCGGATGGTCAGTTCGTCGTCAGCCTCGTATTGCGCTGCCTGATCGGCGCTGTCATCGGTCAGCCAGTCCTGCCATTCGGCATTGCCGTCCTCTTCGCTCCCGACGGTAGCGTTCAGCGAGGCGTCTCCGCCCGACAGGCGCCGGTTCATAGAGACAACCTCGTCTTCGGTCACATTCAGTTCCTGCGCGATCTTGGCGACGTTTTCCGGACGCAGGTCGCCCTCTTCCAGCGCACCGATTTTCTTTTTTGCCTTGCGCAGGTTGAAGAACAGTTTTTTCTGAGCGCTCGTCGTGCCCAGTTTCACCAGCGACCAGCTGCGCAGGATGTATTCCTGAATGCTGGCGCGGATCCACCACATGGCATAGGTGGCAAGACGGAAGCCCTTTTCAGGATCAAACCGCTTGACCGCCTGCATCAGCCCGACGTTGGCCTCTGAAATTACTTCGGCCGTCGGCAGGCCATAACCGCGATAGCCCATGGCGATCTTGGCTGCCAGCCGCAGGTGCGACGTCACCAGCTTGTGCGCGGCCTCGGTATCTTCGTGATCGACCCAGGATTTCGCCAGCATATATTCTTCTTCGGGTTCCAGCATCGGGAACTTCCGGATTTCCTGCATGTAACGCGTCAGGCCCTGTTCGGGCGACGGTGCTGGTAAATTGGTATAACTCATGATCCCCTTTCCTTTCGTACTGCGCCGCAGGCACAGCACTTCGGGCACACTGCCCGATCTATAGCTACGCAATCCTTTATGTTGTTACAAGCCAACGCACGGATTTGTGAGCACTGCTTAGTATTTGTTTCAGGTGTAATACGAGCTCATGGCAGGATTCCGTCGTTTAATTCGGAATTTTCCGCAATATTTCGTATAAATCTCTCATATCTTTGGGCATTTCAGCTTCGAAATACAGTGATTCCCCGGTGACGGGGTGCACAAAACCGAGCGAGGCCGCATGTAATGCCTGTCGTGGAAAGTCTGAAATAAACGCTGCGTCCTGCGCATCGAGCGACTGCAACCCGATCCGCTTCTTGCGCCCATAGACAGGGTCGCCGATCAAACCGTGGCCGATATGGCCCATATGAACCCGAATCTGGTGCGTGCGTCCGGTTTCCAGCCGACATTCGACCAGGCTGGCGCGATTGCCGCCGAAGGCCTCCAGCACCTTTACCCGCGTGATCGCGTGGCGGCCTTCGTGCGCCGTCACGGCCATGCGCTTGCGGTCGGTCTTGTGGCGGGCGATGTTGGTTGCGATCCTCAGAACACCGCCATCCTCGAACGACACCCCTTTGACCCCCGCCAGCCTCGGATCGCCTTTTGACGGCACCCCATTGGCGAAGGCCAGATAGCGCCGTTCAATGGAATGGTCCTTGAACTGTTTCGCCAGTCCCTGATGCGCCGCATCGGATTTAGCCACAACCAGCACGCCAGAAGTGTCCTTGTCGATGCGGTGCACGATGCCGGGCCGCTTCTCTCCGCTGATCCCCGACAGGGTGTCGCCGCAATGATGCAGCAGCGCGTTGACAAGCGTGCCGTCTTCGGAGCCCGGTGCCGGGTGGACCACCATCCCGGCTGGCTTGTTGATAACGATCAGGTGCGCGTCCTCGAACAGGACCTCAAGCGGGATGTCCTCGGGTTGCGCGTCATAGTCCCGAACTTCGGGCAGGGTAATGCGGAATTCCTCGCCCGGCTGCCCCTTGGTTTTCAGAGCTGTCACCACGGTGCCGTCGGCATGAGCCACGGCGCCCTCCTCGATCAGTTTCGCCAGACGCGAGCGGCTGAGCGTAACATCCTCTGGCACAACCTGCGCCAAAGCCTTATCAAGACGGGGCGGCGGCGCGTCCGACAACGTTAATACCAGCACCTGATCCGAAAGACCTGTCATGAGCGAAGATCACCTTAAAGAAATACCGGAACCGGCTAACCTGCGGTTCCTGAGACGATTGATCACCGTGCTGACGCTGACGATGATTTTTGGCCTTTTAACGATCATCGGATTGATTGTCATGCGCTTTACGGGCGAAGTCGAAGCACCGCTGCCGACCGAAATTGTTCTGCCTGACGGCGCGAGGGCGCAAAGCTTCACGCTCGGATCCGACTGGGCCGCCGTCGTGACGCAGGACGACCAGATCATCATCTTCGACCGCGAAGACTATTCGATCCGCCAGACCATTCAGATATTGCCCAAACAGAACGGCAACTGACAGGCAAGGCCCTTGCCTAAGCGGGCAACAGGACCGATATTACGGGCATGAGTCTGTCCCCCGGTTTCCTCGAAGAACTGCGAACCCGCCTGTCGTTGAGCCAGGTCGTCGGGCGCAAGGTCACGTGGGACCCAAAAAAGACCAATCAGGGCAAGGGCGACTATTGGGCCCCCTGCCCGTTCCATCAGGAAAAATCCGCATCTTTCCACTGCGACGACCGCAAGGGTTTCTATTACTGCTTCGGTTGCCATTCGAAAGGCGACGCGATCAGCTTTGTCCGCGAAACCGAAAATGTCGGATTCATGGAGGCCGTCGAAATTCTGGCGCGCGAGGCCGGGATGCAAATGCCCGCCGCCGATCCCCGCGCGAAAGAGAAATCCGACAGGAACACGCGGTTGGCGGAAGTCAACGAACAGGCGGTCAACTATTTCCGGTTGCAGTTGAGAACCAACCGGGCTTCGGGCGCGCGGGACTATCTGGATCGGCGCGGCCTGCCGGAAAAAACGCTGGACGCTTTCGAGATCGGCTTCGCCCCGGACGACCGGACAGCCCTGTTCAAGCATCTGAGCGAGAAAGGCTGCAAGCCAGCCGATGTCGTCGAGGCGGGGCTGGCTATCAAACCCGACGACGGCGGCACGCCCTATGACCGGTTTCGGGGCAGGATCATTTTCCCGATCCGCGACGCGCGCGGGCGCTGCATCGCCTTTGGCGGGCGGGCGATGGACCCGAATGCGCGGGCAAAATACCTGAACTCGCCGGAAACCCCGCTGTTCGACAAGGGGCGTTCGCTGTACAACCACGGCCCCGCGCGAGAGGCCTCCGGCAAGATCGGCCAGTTGATCGTAGCCGAAGGCTATATGGACGTAATCGCCCTGTGGCAGGCCGGTTTCGAACATGCCGTGGCGCCGCTCGGCACTGCCATAACAGAGGATCAGTTGCAGCTGATGTGGCGCCTGTGTCCTGAACCGGTGATAGCACTGGACGGCGACACGGCCGGATTGCGCGCCGCGATGCGCCTGATCGATCTGGCACTGCCGCTGCTGGAGCCGGGCAGATCGCTTCGGTTCTCGATCCTGCCCGAAGGTCAGGACCCCGACGACCTGATCAAGGCTTCGGGTGCATCGGCAATGCAGGCGTTGCTGGACAAGGCCGACCCGATGGTCAACCTGCTGTGGCGGCGCGAAACCGAAGGCAAGGTATTTGACAGCCCCGAACGCCGCTCGGCGCTTGATGCCGCGCTGCGCGACGCGATCAAGAAAATCCCCGACCCGTCGCTGCGGCGCCATTATGGCGAAGCGGTGAACGAATTGCGCCGTGACTTGTTCTACAAGGCGCGCGAAAACCGGCCCGGCTTCAAGCCCTGGGGCAAGGATCGCAAGCCGATCGCAACGTCCGACACGAAATCCTCGCTGTTGGCCCGTGACGGCACGGAAGAAACGATCCGCGCCAGCCTGATCCTTGCCATCGCCCTGCGTTATCCCAACGGCGCGGTGCCGTTTGAGGCGGAACTGGAAAAGGTGGATTTCGTGCAGGCTGACCATCGAACAATCAGAAATGCGCTGGTCCGTTATCTGCATGACCATGCCGAAGACCCCCACGGCCTGCTATCCGCCGTCGTCGAGGAAGTCGGCCAGACGGCCATAGACAAGCTGTTCGCCCTGCCCCATGTCCGCACATCGCCCGCTATCGTAACGAAACGCGAAGACAATTACGCAACATTGGCCTTGGCAGAGGAACTGGCGAAGCTACATGCGATCAAGGGGTCGAACGCAGAGATCAGAGAAGCAGAGCAGGACTTGCTGGGATCGGCGGATGAAGGCATAACATGGCGTTTACAACAAGCAGCCGCGGCGCGCATACACGCGACGCGCGCTGAGCCCAAGAGCAAGGACGCCGCGCAGGATCAGGACGCTAATCTATCACAGGCTTTGCAAAAATTGATCGACGAACAGATCTGGATAAAGAAAAAAAGGTAAAACGGCATTGCGAATCAGTGAGTCGCAGTGTTGATTCGCCTTAGTCTCTTGTGATTCGCCGGTCGCGACCACATATCGGTTTTTTAGGAGAATATCATGGCCGCTAAAGATAACGCAGAAACAAAAACCGAAGACCAGTCAGACAATTCTTCCGGCATGGGCGATATGAGCCAGGATGCCGTCAAGAAGATGATCGCGGCCGCGCGCGAGCGTGGCTACATCACCTACGACGAACTGAACGAGGTTCTGCCGCCGGAGCAGGTGTCGTCCGAGCAGATCGAAGACGTGATGTCGATGCTGTCCGAAATGGGCATCAACATCATCGAATCCGATGAAGTGGACGATGACAGCGCCAAGGACCTGGCTGTTGTCGACTCCGACAACAAAGAAGTCGCGGTCGCCGCCACAGGCAAGGAAACACTGGACCGCACCGACGATCCGGTGCGTATGTACCTGCGCGAAATGGGCTCGGTCGAACTGCTGTCCCGAGAGGGCGAAATCGCGATTGCGAAACGTATCGAGGCCGGCCGCAAGACCATGATCGAGGGCCTGTGTGAGAGCCCCCTGACATTCCAGGCCATCACGATCTGGCGTGACGAGCTTCTGGACGAGGAAATCCTTCTGCGCGACGTCATCGACCTGGAAACCACTTTCAGCGGCACCATGGACGACGATGAAGTCAGCCCCGTCATCGGCGGCGGCGTCAAAACAGCGGAAACCGCCTCCGGGAACACCGACAACACTGCGGAAAAACCGCAGGAAGTCGACGCGGACGGCAACCCGATCGAAACAGACGACGACGACGAGGACGAGGACGAACAGGCCAATATGTCCCTGTCCGCCATGGAAGCCGCGCTGAAACC
>JBFFQS010000019.1:0-21123 GCA_041573315.1 Amylibacter sp.
CGGAAACCATGCAAAACCTTTATACAACAATGCCTTACGATCAGAAGACACAGCGTTTCGTGACGCGGCTCTGGACCAAGGTGAAATCCGGAACCTGATTCGGACATATCTGTAACTGCCCCGCGACGCACTGCGCCGCGGGGCTATCTGCAAGGTGGACAGAGGTAGCATGGCGCAGCAAAAAAGCTCGACGGTTTTCGCCCCTTGGGATGATCCGGGTGAAAAGCCGATCATACAGTTTCGGTCTGTAACCAAGCGGTTCGGGTCTTTTACCGCCATCGACAATATCGATCTGGATATCTTCGAGCGCGAGTTCTTTGCGCTGCTGGGGCCGTCGGGGTGCGGAAAGACCACCCTGATGCGCATGCTTGCCGGATTCGAGACGCCCTCCGAGGGTACGATCCTTTTGGAAGGCCAGGATATTGCCCGCGTTCCGCCGAACAAGCGCGCGGTGAACATGATGTTCCAGTCCTACGCGCTGTTTCCCCATCTTACCGTCTACGACAACATTGCCTTTGGGCTCAAACGGTCCGACATGCCGAAGTCCGAGATTGCCGGCCGTGTCGAGGAAATGCTGACGCTGGTCAAGCTGAACAAGTTCGCGGCCCGCAAGCCGCACCAGATTTCCGGTGGCCAACGGCAACGCGTCGCGCTTGCCCGGTCGCTGGCCAAGGCGCCGAGGCTTCTGCTGCTGGACGAACCGCTCGGCGCGCTTGACAAGAAGCTGCGGCAGGAAACCCAGTTCGAACTGATGGACATTCAGGAAAAGACGGGAACAACCTTTGTTATCGTGACCCATGATCAGGAAGAGGCCATGACCGTCGCCAGCCGCGTGGCCGTGATGGACGAGGGCAGGCTGGTTCAGGTCGCTACACCCGCTCAGATTTACGAGTCACCTAACTCTGTCTATGTCGCGGATTTTATCGGCGACGTGAAGATTATAGAAGGAACGGCGACGCCGCTGGCCGAAGACCGCTACGAAATCCAGTGGGCGGAGGGGCAGCCGCCCATTACTGCCGCCAGCAACGCCGCGCTGAGCGCCGGCACCCGGGTTTTTTACGCCATAAGGCCGGAAAAGGTTACCATTACCGCCGAACGTCCAAAGGACGTGGCGAATGCGGTCAAGGGCCGTATCCACGATATTGCCTATCTCGGCAATATTTCGACCTACCACGTCGAACTGAAGAACGGTCAGTTCATAAAGGCCCAGACCGCTAATAACCGGCGGATCGCGCGGCGCAGCTTTACATGGGACGATACGGTTTGGTTGTCATGGACTGACACCGCCGGTGTCGTTCTGACACAGTAGCGGAAAGGGCCACAGATGAACTTTCGCAGACTGTTCCTTATCGCTGTGCCCTACCTGTGGCTCGGGGCGCTGTTCCTCGTACCATTCGTTATAGTTCTGAAGATCTCACTGTCAGATGGGGCGATTGCGATCCCTCCCTATACTCCGACCCTGGATATTTCCGGCGGCTGGGATTCCATCAAGGAATTCTTCTCCGGCCTTGATTTTGAGAACTACGTCTTCCTCACCGAGGACGACCTCTATTGGAAAGCCTATGCTTCCAGCCTCAAGATCGCGGTGATTTCGACTTTCGCCACCCTGCTGGTCGGCTTTCCGATTGCCTACGGCATGGCGAGCGCCCCCGACCACTGGCGCCCGACGCTGATGATGCTGGTGATCCTGCCGTTCTGGACCAGCTTCCTTATCCGGGTCTATGCATGGATCGGCATTCTCAGCACCGAGGGGTATTTGAACCAGTTCCTGTTGTGGACCGGCGTCATCAATGAGCCGCTGTCGATCATGAACACCGAATTGGCGGTCTATATCGGCATTGTCTACACTTATCTGCCGTTCATGGTCCTGCCGATCTATTCCACGCTGGAAAAGATGGACGCGTCGCTGCTGGAGGCCGCCGAAGACCTCGGGTGCACACGGACCTCTTCTTTCTGGCTGGTGACGGTGCCGCTGTCGCGGCCGGGCATGATCGCGGGATGTTTCCTCGTGTTCATTCCTGCGCTGGGTGAGTTCGTGATCCCGTCACTGCTGGGCGGGTCGCAGACGCTGATGATCGGCAAGGTGCTGTGGGAAGAGTTCTTTAACAACCGCGACTGGCCGGTGGCCTCGGCCGTGGCCGTCATCCTGCTGCTGCTGCTGATTATTCCGATCGTCCTGTTCCAGCGGAACGAGGAAAAGAACAAGGAACTGGAGCTATGAACAGGAGGTTCTCGTGGTTCAACGCGACCTCGCTGACGCTGGGGTTCGCCTTCCTCTATATTCCGATCATCATCCTGATCGTCTACAGTTTTAACGAGTCCAAGCTTGTGGCCGTCTGGGCCGGGTTTTCCACCAAATGGTACGGCGAACTGTTGCGGAACGAGGCCTTTCTGGATGCCGCCAAGGTTACGATCCAGGTCGCGGTGTTGTCGTCGACATTTGCCACCGTGCTGGGCACGATGGCGGCCTATGTGATGGTGCGCGGCGGGCGGTTCATGGGCCGCACGCTGTTTACCGGCATGATCTATGCACCGCTGGTGATGCCAGAGGTCATTACGGGTCTGTCGCTGCTGCTGTTGTTTATCTCTATCGGGCTGGACCGTGGAGTCATTACGATCGTATTGGCGCATACGACATTCTCGCTGTGTTATGTGTCTGTAGTCGTTTCCTCGCGGCTCGTGTCCTTCGACCGGTCGATCGAAGAGGCCGCACTCGATCTGGGGTGCACGCCTTTCGATGCATTTCGCAGTGTAACCTTGCCGATCATCGCGCCAGCCGTCATTTCCGGCTGGTTGCTGGCCTTTACCCTGTCGCTTGACGATCTGGTGATCGCGTCTTTTACATCGGGGCCATCCTCGACAACCCTGCCGATAAAAATATTCAGCGCCGTGCGGCTCGGTGTCAGCCCGGAGATTAACGCGCTATCGACGATTATGATTTCAATCGTGACGGTCGGCGTGATAACGACATCTCTGATCTCCAAACGGTCGATTACCCGCCGCAAGGAAGAAGAGCAGAAAGCAGACCAATGAATTCCGGTTTCCTAGAAGAGTACAAAGAATACTGCGCCGAGTTCGGGACACCCGACCGCATCGAACTCATGCTTGGCGACATAAACTCGATACTGCGCGGCAAATGGTTGCCCGGCGACCACCCGGAAAAGCTGGCGGGCGGATCAGTGCGCCTGCCGCTTTCGACCTATGCGCCGAACATTCTGGGTGAAGAAGTGAACGAGACGGGATTTGGCAGCGCCACAGGCGATCCCGACGGCACGCTGGTGGCAATTCCCGGAACGTTGCGCACCGTTCCGTGGGTCGAGGGAAACGTTGCGCAGGTTCAGGTCGGAATGGTCGACGAAGAAGACCCATCGGGCGAGATCAGTATCCTCGATCCGCGCAAACAACTGGAAAATGTCCTGAAGCGCTTTGCCGAGCGGGGGTTGCGGCCTGTCGTGGCCACCGAGCTGGAATTCTACATCATCCAACCGCGCGAGAGCGAAACCGAGGCTCCGATGCCGCCGGATCGCTTGCCTGTTGCGCAGAACTACGATTTGGAGGCGCTTGGCCGTTTCGAGGATATCCTGAGCGAAATTCTGGACGTAGCGAAGGAGCAGGGCATGGCCACCGATACGCTCATCGCGGAATACGGCCCCGGCCAGTTCGAGGTCAATTTCCACCACACGGAGGATGTTCTTGACGCCGGGGACACCGCGATGATGTTCCGGCGTCTGGTGCGCGGTGTCGTCGGAAGCCATGGGTTGGAAGCGACGTTCATGGCCAAGCCCTATGCCGACCAGCCCGGTAACGGCATGCATATTCACGCCAGCCTGATCGACGAGGACGGAAATAACGTTTTCAGCGGCGACTCGGAAACCGAACTGTCGGAAAACCTGTGGTGTGCCGTTAGCGGTGTGCTGCACACGATGCGTGAGATGCAGGCTATTTTTGCGCCGCATATGAATTCCTACCGCCGGTTTCAGCCGGGCAATTTCTCGCCGTCTTCCGCGAACTGGGGCTATGACCACCGCGGCGCGTCGATCCGTCTGCCGGACACGATGGGAAAGGGCGCACGACTGGAGCACCGGATATGCGGTGCCGACGTAAACCCGTATCTGGCGCTGGCCGCTGTTCTGGGCGGTATCCTTTATGGGCTGGATCATAAGCCTGATCTGCCCTTGCCGGTCGATCATCCCGACGCGGTCGAAGGCGCGCCCCTGACGCATGACTGGATAACCTCCGTACAGGCTTTCGAAGCGTCGGACTTCGCGAAATACCTGTTTGGCGACGTTTTCTGCAAGGTCTATACCGAGGTCCGTAAGAACGAGATCGGGATTCTGACCACTGTCATCACGCATGAAGAATACCGCGCCTATCTGGGGCGCCTTTGATCGCGCCCTGATGTTCCAGAGAGATTGAATTATGAATAAAACCAGTAAGCTGCGGGTTGGGATCCTTGAGACGGGCCGTCCGCCGGAAGAGTTGGACGGCAAATTCGGTGACTATCCCGAAATGGTCCGCAAATGGCTGGCTCCGCTGGAGGCGGAGTTCACCACCTATGCCGTTCTGGACGGAGAGTTGCCGGACGACCCCACGTCATGCGACGTGTGGGTCATAACCGGCTCGCGGTTCGCGGTATACGAGGACCACCCGTGGATCCCGCCGCTCGAAGCGTTCATCAGGTCGGTTCGCGATGCCGGGCGCAAGATGATCGGGATCTGTTTCGGCCACCAGATCATCGCGCAGGCTCTGGGCGGAACCGTGCGCAAGTCCGACAAGGGATGGGGCTTGGGCGTGATGCCTTATGAGCCTGCTGACTGGCCGGAGGAACTGGGCGAGAAGCCGGAGCGGATAGATATCCAGTCCTATCATCAGGACCAGATCGAGACGCCTCCGGAAGGCGCGAAACGCATTGCCGGCTCTGAATTTTGCGAATATGCGGCGCTGTGGTATCCGGGATTCGCGCTGACGGTACAGGGTCACCCCGAATTTTCGCCGCCCTATCTGAGTGTTCTGCTGGACCTGCGGCGCGGTACGGTCTTGTCGGACGAGGACGTGGAAAAGGGCAAGCGGAATCTGGAGCGACAGGCCCGGCCGGAAACGCTGGCCGACCTGATCCGAGACAAGCTGGAAAAGATATGATTGTCAGGCGTTCGGCCTGACCTTGACCGCTTTCAGTTCGATATCCGGATTGGAGATATCTTCGGGCGACGGTGACTGACCGGACTCGATCCAGCGCTTTCCGGTCATGTAAGCGCGGGGATCGTTCATCGCGTCCACGGCCAGCAATTCCATGCCCAGAAAATACCAGACCGACTGAGATCCGGGCCGTTCCCCAATACGCACGACGGTCTTGTCATATCCCGCGTTTAGCCCTGCGATCTGCAATTTCACATCATACTGGTCGGACCAGAACCAGGGCTTTGCAATATATTCGACCGGTTTGCCCATCATCGCCTCGGCGACGGTGCTGGCCTGATCAATCGCATTCGGTACGCTCTCCAGCCGGATGCGTTTGCCGCTGTAGGGGAATGAACAGCAATCGCCTGCGGCATAGATGTCCGGGTCGGAAGTCTGTCCGCTTTCATTGACAGCGATGCCGTTATCGATTTTCAGGCCTGATTGTTCCGCAAGCGCTGTCGCCGGCATGATCCCGATGCCGACAATTACGAAATCGACTGACAGTCTGGACCCGTCCGACAGGACTGCGCCGTTCACGGTTGTATCGCCTGTCAGGTGGTCGAGTCCGACACCTTCGAGTATGGCAACACCGTTCCCCTTGTGCAGCTTGCGGAAATAGTCGGATGTCTGCGGGGCGGCCACGCGCTGCAATATCCTGTCTGCCATTTCCACCAAGGTCACTTGCAGGCCCTTGGTTGCGGCAACTGCTGCGGCCTCCAGCCCGATATATCCGCCGCCGATGATCAGAACATGACCGCCATCGGCAAAGGACGGCGCCATAGCGTCGACGTCAGCGAGTTTGCGGACGGCGAAAACCTTCTTCAGATTGCCGCCGAGTTTTGCTGGCAGCAGGCGCGGGACCGATCCCGTGGTCAGCGCCAGTTTGTCATAGGGAAGCGTTGAGCCGTCCGACAGGGTTACGGTCTTCGCCTTGCGGTCGATCCCGGTGACGGCTTGCCCGAGAATGCGGTCGATCCGGTTCTCGTCGTAGAAGCTTTCGGGCCGCAGGTGCAGGCGTTCCTGTTCCATCTCTCCCAACAGATATTTCTTGGACAATGGCGGGCGTTGATAGGGCAGGTGAGGCTCTTCGCCTATCAGGGTTATCTGGCCCTCGTAGCCATTGGCGCGCAGCTTTTCGACCAGTGTCGCGCCCGCTTGGCCTGCGCCGATAACAACGATCCCGCTCATAATTCAGCCTCCTTCGAATTCACAGCGACAGTAGAGCAGCGGATCGAAATGCGAAAGCTGGAAAGAGGGCGCATAACGGCGGATTGAATGGAATGTGATCCTCGGGGCAGGCTAGGCGGGCGGCAGGTGGATGTTGAATTGTTCACGGATACGCCTGTCCAAATCAGGGCTGAAGGCTGCCGCGGAAGGGGCGGACAGGATTTCGTTCTTCAGCCTTGTCGCCTTTTCAACCAGATTTGGCTTGCCGTTTTCGACCCATTCCTTCGGGCTGCTGCGATCGCCGAGCCTTGGATAGACATAGTCGCGCTGCATCAGGTCAAGTGTCTGTCTGTGCCCCAGATAGTGCCCCGGCCCTTCGAGACAGACAGAGCGGATCGCCTCCAGAGAGATGCTGTCGTCGGTGACTTCTATGCCGCGCACACAGCGCAGCGACTGGCCCAGCAGGTCATCGCCGATGATCAGGCTCTCATGGCAGAAACCAAGCAGCGAGGCGTGCATGCCGACGGCCTCATAGACCATGTTCAGCCCGGCAAGACCGGCCATGAGGTTGGAATGCGCCTGCTCATAGCCAGCCTGCATATCGGGCATCTTGGCGTCTGCGATGCCGCCTGCAGCCCCGCCGGGCAAGCCGTAGAACTTGTGCATCTGTGCGCATCCGGCGGTCAGCAGGGCCTGTTCGCCGGAGCCGCCGGACATGGCGCCTGTGCGCAGATCGGAAACAAAGGGCCATGTTCCGAAAACCGCCGGATGACCGGGCGCCAGGGCGTTCACATAGACCAGACCGGCGAGGCACTCGGCCACGGATTGCACGATAGCGCCGGCGAGGGCCGCAGGTGCCGTGGCGCCGGCCTGTCCGGCCGAAAGTAGCAGTACCGGCATGCCGCCACGGATGCAGGCCTCCATGACTTTGCAGCTTTCGGCGGCAAATTTCATCGGCGGAACGACGAAACAGTTGGTGTTGGAAATGAAGGGACGGGCACGGAAAGCTGCCTCGCCGCCTGCGATCTCATGGATCAGGTCGAACGCGCCGGGCAGGAAGGCCGGATCGAAAAAGCTGGTCCCGATGTGCTTCGTGGTGCCCCGACAGCTCGCGTAGATCGTGTTCAGGTCCAGTTCGAAAGCGTCAGCGATATCGCGGCATACCATCGGACGCTGGAAAAAATGAACGTTTTCCAGACGATTTACGATTTTGGCGGCGTCATGCAGGTCCTGAACCGTGCATTCCCGGTACTCGTTTTTTTCCACGTCAACCAAATTTACCGCTGCGCCGGCCGTGCCGTAGTGAACGCGGTTGCCCCACAAGTGCAGGTCGTTGTTACCGTCGCGGCTGTAAAGCGTAACCGCTTTGGCGGCTTTCGCCAGCGTATCTTCGACCAGAGCGCGGGGAAAGCGGAGCCGACCGTCGTCGCCCAGCCGGGCCCCCGCGCGTGTCATGATTTCAATGCCGCTGTCCGGGGCGTCGGCCATCCCGATCCGCTCCAGCGCATCGAGGGCAGCGTGATGGATGCGCAGAACTTCGGTCTGCGACAGCGGACTATAACTGCCGCCGGTCATTCCGGGGCGGATCGGGCGGATATTATCTGTCAGCGGCGCGCTGCGAATGGCCAGCCTTGCGGATCGTCCTCCGGCGCGTTTGCCTATCATTTGTGTCATGAATTGCTCCTGTCGGGATTTAACGAGAAATGCGTTAAATCCGGCGCGGAGACCCACGGGCCGCGCGGCCTCGGCAAGCGCCGATGGTCCGGTCCTTCAAGCGTGTCATCCAGTCGAGTTCGACCATTAAAGGAGCCTTTTGACGGTCAGTATCGGTTTACCGGGCACTTTTAGACATGGATTGCCGATCAAATCTGCGCCAATCACGCCAAGATTGGTCGGTTTCGGCCCATTACCACAGTGCCGCCGTCGACGTCGGTGGCCGGGCTTTCGATCGTCACGCCGTCGTCTCTTTGCCGCTTTGCTCATGCCGCCTGCGCAATTCCAAGGCGATGCGCGCCCAGCCACTTGTGAGGATTGAATGCGACGCTGTCGCAGTCCTGCACGCCGTCCCAGATATCGCGGAACACTGCACTTCCGGCCCGGACGGCTTTGAGGTGAATATACAGGACTTCTTCGCACGCGATCCTGCTCCAATGCGACACGGAGCGGTTCTGGCTTCATGGAATCTCGTCGACGGGAATCTTCATGCGGCCCTCCTGACTTTGTGCAGAGTGGATCACATGAAGATGGCCTGCAAGTTGCGTCTTGCGAAGCACATGGGAAAGGGGTTAGATGAATGCCATGAAACGGACCTGCTGCATCTGCATTATTATTACCTGCTGAAAACTCTGGCGGGCCGTTCTCTTATTTTCAAAACTTTGACAAAGTGATAGGCCCGCGGGGACACACCCGTGCGAGAGACTATGACTGAGATCAAGCTGTATAACACCAAGACGCGCCGCAAAGAGGTCTTCGAGCCTTTGGACCGGAACAACGTGCGCATGTATGTCTGCGGACCAACGGTCTATGATCGGGCCCACATCGGCAATGCGCGGCCCGTGATCGTGTTCGATACGCTGTTCCGGCTGTTGCGGCATGTGTATGGGCCGGAGCATGTGACCTATGCCCGGAATTTCACGGATGTGGATGACAAGATCAACGCTCGGGCGGCAGAGACTGGGCGGTCGATAAAGGAAATCACAGACGAAACGATCCAGTGGTATCTGGACGATATGGGCGCGCTTGGGGCGTTGGAGCCGAACCTGATGCCGCGCGCGACGGAATATATCGCGCAGATGGTCGGGATGATCGAGGAACTGATCGCCAAGGGGCATGCCTATGCCGCCGAGGGGCACGTGCTGTTCGATGTGAATTCCTATGAGCATTACGGCACGCTGTCGGGCCGGTCGATCAAGGACATGATCGCGGGGGCTCGGGTCGAGGTTGCGCCCTACAAGCGTGATCCGATGGACTTCGTGCTTTGGAAGCCGTCGAGCGACGACCTGCCGGGCTGGGATAGCCCTTGGGGGCGCGGACGACCCGGCTGGCATATCGAGTGCTCGGCCATGTCGCGGGCGCTGTTCGGCGATAAGTTCGACATACACGGAGGCGGACTCGATCTGGCCTTTCCGCATCACGAGAACGAAAAAGCGCAGAGTTGTTCTATCTGTGGCGAGGACTGCTTCGCGCAGGTCTGGATGCACAACGAGATGCTGCAGGTCGAGGGCAAGAAGATGTCCAAGAGCCTCGGGAATTTCTTCTCGGTGCGGGATTTGCTGGATCAGGGCTATCCGGGCGAGGTGATCCGGTTTGTTTATTTGAGTACGCATTACCGGAAGCCGATGGACTGGACCGAGAAGAAGGCGAAAGAGGCAGAGGCGACTTTGAGGAAGTGGTATCAACAGGCGGCTCAGGCACTGGATAATAGCGAACCTTATACTGATGTAGTTTCTGCACTTGCCGATGACCTGAATACGCACGGCGCAATCGCCGAGTGCCATCAATTGTCATTAGCCGATGACGTTCCATCGCTGAGGGCGAGCATGCATCTGCTGGGTCTGATGGAAAACGACATTCCCGACTGGGCCATCGAACCGGCTGTTTCCGCAGACGCCGAGGAGCTGATTGACCGACTGCTGCAGGCCCGCAAAGATGCCCGCGCAGCTAAAGATTTCGCGCGTTCGGATGCGATCCGCGACGCATTTGCCGCTGCCGGTGTTACGGTCAAAGACACTCCTCAGGGTACGGAATGGGAATTGAGCCCGAACTTCGACGCGTCCAAGCTGGAGGAAATACTATGACCCGCGAACGCCTCTACCTTTATGACACGACGCTGCGCGACGGGCAGCAGACGCAGGGCGTCGATTTCTCGGCAGCTGACAAGACGCGGATTGCCGAGGCGCTGGACGGGCTTGGCGTGGACTATATCGAAGGCGGCTGGCCCGGCGCCAACCCGACCGACAGCGATTTCTTCGCTGCGCCACCCAAGCTGGAAAACGCGACTTTCGCCGCTTTTGGAATGACCAAGCGGCAGGGGCGCTCGGCAGAGAACGACGACGTACTGGCGGCAGTCATCAATGCGGGTACGCCCGCGGTCTGTCTGGTGGGCAAGACGCATGATTTCCATGTGACGACCGCGCTGGGTATTTCGCTGGACGAGAACCTTGAAAACATCGCCGAGAGCATCGCCCATTTGCGCGCGTCCCACCGTGAGGCGCTGTTCGACTGCGAGCATTTCTTCGATGGGTTCAAGGCCAATCCGGATTATGCGCTGGCGGCGGCCAAGGCGGCCTATGACAACGGCGCGCGCTGGGTGGTGCTGTGCGACACGAACGGCGGGGCACTGCCGCATGAAGTGCGCCAAGCGGTTCTGGCGGTCATCGAAGCGGGTATTCCGGGCGATCACATCGGCATTCACACCCACAACGACACGGAACATGCGGTCGCCAATACGCTGGTGGCGGTCGATGCCGGCGCGCGGCAGATACAGGGTACGCTGAACGGACTTGGCGAACGCTGCGGCAATGCCAACCTGACGACGATCATTCCGACGCTGCTGCTGAAGGAGCCGTACAAGTCGGCCTATGAGATTGGCGTCAGCATCGACGGCCTGTCGGACCTGACCAGGGTCAGCCGGATGCTGGACGACGTCCTCAACCGCGTGCCGAACAAGTTCGCCGCCTATGTCGGGGCCTCGGCTTTTGCGCATAAGGCCGGATTGCATGCGTCGGCTATTCTGAAAGACCCGTCGACCTATGAACATATCAAGCCCGAGATTGTCGGAAACGAGCGGGTCATCCCGATGTCCAATCAGGCCGGACAGTCGAACCTGCGCCGCCGTCTTGCGGATGCCGGACTCAAGGTCAAGAAAGGCGATCCGCGTCTGACGCTGATCCTCGACGAGGTAAAACAGCGCGAGGATGAAGGTTATGCCTATGACAGCGCGCAGGCGTCCTTCGAACTTGTGGCGCGGCGTATTCTGGGCGAACTGCCGCGGTTTTTCGAGATCGACCGCTATCGCGTGACGGTCGAGCGCAAGACGCATCCCACAGGTCGCCGGGAGACGGTTTCAGAGGCCGTGGTCGTTGCGCGGATCGGTGATGAACGGGTTCTGTCCGTTTCCGAGAGCCTTGATGATCTGGGGCGGGACAGCGGGCCGGTCAATGCGCTTTCCAAGGCGCTGGCCAAGGATCTGGGGCCGTATCAGGCCTCGATCGACGATATGAAGCTTGTTGACTTCAAGGTTCGGATCACCAGCGGCGGCACCGAGGCCGTGACCCGTGTCGTGATCGACAGCGAGGACGGGCAGGGGCATCATTGGTCCACCGTTGGTGTGTCGCCGAATATAGTCGATGCCAGTTTTGAGGCGCTGATCGACGCGATCAACTGGAAACTGCTGCGCGACGGGATGCAGCCGCAATGAGTTTCGAGGCCTGCGCCGAACTGGTTCAGCGCGGCGACCCCGACAGGTTCCTGTCGGCCATGACCGCCGCGCCGGTGGATCGGGGCGCGTTGATGGCTATTTATGCTTTTAACCTGGAAGTCGCGCGCGCGCCTTGGGTGACCAAGGAAGAGATGATCGCAGAGATGCGCCTGCAATGGTGGGCCGATGCGGTCGACGAAATTTTTGACGGTCGCGAACCGCGCAGTCACGAGGTCGTAACGCCTCTGGCGCAGCTGATCCGGGAGCGCGGGCTCAGCAAAGCGCCCTTCGCCAAGCTTGTTCAGGCGCGGCGCTTCGACATTTACCGGGATGCTCACGAGGATCGGGCCGCGTTTGATGACTATGTCGATGAGACTTCGGGCGGGCTCATGTGGCTGGCGGCTCAGACGTTGGGAGCGGAGCCAGGGATGGAATCGGATGTGCGCCGGATCGGGTTTGCTTCCGGACTGGCGTCCCTGCTGGCGGCGACTCCGGCGTTAATAGCCGCTGGTAAGCGGCCCTTGCTGAATTCGGGCGCCGAAGAAGTTGCCGGTCTGGCAAGTCAGGGGCTCGATCTTTTAAACGACGGCCGAAAGTTCCACCGGGATAACAAACACCTGCGTCCCGCGACCCTTGCGGCCTGGCGTGCGCGACAGATCTTGGAACGCGCAGTCCGGGACCCGCAGTCGGTTCTGGAGGGAGATTTCCAGATGTCGGAAGCGGGCCGCAAGCTGTTGTTTATAAACCGCTATATTACCGGAAAGATTTGAATTCGGCCTTGCGTTCATGCAGGAACAGCCACAGCAGGCTGCCGCCCGCAATGGCCAGAAGCGGGATCATGGCGGTGTTGACCGCGTACCAGCCCTGTTCGGGGCTGCCGCCGGAACAATTCATCAAACCTCCGGATGACACGGATGCGACCGTCACCAGCCCAAAGACCAGAAAATCGTTCATACCCTGCAAGCGCCCGCGTTCCTGAGGCGTGTGAGATGCGGCCAGCATTGCGGTGGCCCCGATGAAGCTGAAATTCCAACCAACGCCCAGCAGGATAAGCGTCCCGTAGAAATGGGACAGATCGATGCCGGCCAGGCCGACGATGCCGCCGGTGCCGAGCAAGATGATCCCGACCGCCATGATTTTTGCCGAACCGAATTTCTCGATCAGGTGGCCGGTGAAAAAACTGGGGATAAACATTGCCAGCACGTGGGCCGTGACGATATCTGCGGCGTGGGACTGCGTGAAGCCGCAGCCGACGACCGCGAGCGGGGTCGAGGTCATGACCAGGTTCATCAGCGCGTAGGATATCATCGCAATGATCATGGCTACGGCGATGCGCGGGGTCTTGATCAGCTCGAAACGGCTGCGTCCGGGGCCGGTGACGGAGGTCTCTTGGTCCACTCGGGGAATGTCGAGCATAAAGAACAACAGAACGCCGATGGCGTTGATAGCCAGAACGGTCAGGTAGGACCCCAGAAACGGCACCACCATCGCTTGCGCCGTGAATTTTACCAGAGTCGGGCCAAGAACAGCAGCGACCAGACCGCCGGCCATGACATAGGAAATCGCGCGTCCCCTGTATTCATAAGGGGCCGTATCGACTGCGGCAAAACGGAAAAAGCCCTGTGCGGACATATAGATGCCGGTGAAATAGGACCCCGCCATAAACAGGGTGAATGAGGACAGTTGCAGCGCGTATGCGCAGATCAGGCCGCCGAGGCCACCGGCGGCGCTGCCCAGAATGAATCCGGCCTGTCGTCCGAACCTCTGCATGAAGTGCGACATCCATGGGGCAGTCGTCATTGACCCGAAGACAATCATGGAAATCGGCAGTGTCGCAAAACAGACGTTGGAGGCCATGGATTGGCCTGCAAGACCGCCAAGAATAAAGATGATCGGCAGTTGTGCCCCGAGAAACGCCTGCGCCAGCGTCAGCACATACACGTTCCGCTTCGCGCGGGCGAGGGTCAGTGACGGGTCAGGCTGGAACATGGGCTTTTGCACGGCTTCTTACTGGGGGTACGAAACGACTAGTCGCCCGTCACCAGCGTGTCTATTATATGCGCAAAACTTCCACAATGATTTCCGTTACGTAAGCCCATTGGCGGCAATTGTGCTCCTGTGGCGTCCTTGGCCTCGAACAGTGGCGCGCCATCGGCGCGCAGCGTTGTGGCGTAATGAAACTCGTGCGCCGAAACTGGCGTGGACCACGGGCCGCCGAGCGGCGTCAGGCTGCGATAACCGAGATGCAGCATGCGTTTCGCGAAACTGGTTTCCAGCCCCAGCAGCCCCAGCATTTCATGGCGCGCGCCATTGGCGTCGATCAGGCCGTCGCCCATCACCATATAGCCGCCGCATTCGCCGTAGATGCAGGGTGCCTTGCGCAGTGCCGCCTTGAAGCTTTCCGCGGCTGCAAGCTGGCCCGCGTAGAGCTCAGGGTATCCGCCGGGCAGAAATATCAGGTCGGCTTTCGCGGGAGCTTCGTCGCGGAGCGGAGAGAAGAAGCTGATCGTTGCCCCGGCGTGCCGCCACGCTTGCAGCAGGTGCGGATAGGCGAAGGCAAATGCGTCGTCCGAGGCTATGGCGATGGATTGTGCCGGGGGCGATAGTGTTGCGGGCGTCGAAACCGGAGGCGTAACGGGTGCAGCCAGTCCGAGAATGGCTGGTATGTCGACCGACCCGTCCACAAGATCGGCCGCGGTTTCGATGAACGTTTCCAGATCCGGCCGTTCAGAGGCCTGAACCAAGCCGAGGTGCCGCGACGGCGAGTGCAGGCCGGAATTCCGGTATACGGCACCGACGACGGGAATGCCGGACGGTTTCAGCGCGTCGCGGATCATGCGTTCATGGCGCGAGCTGCCAAGTTTGTTCAGGATGACGCCTGCCACGTTCACTTCAGGATCGTATCCGGCGAAGCCTTTCAGGACGGCTGCGGCCGATTGGGCC
This sequence comes from Amylibacter sp., assembly GCA_041573315.1. Classification (GTDB taxonomy): domain Bacteria; phylum Pseudomonadota; class Alphaproteobacteria; order Rhodobacterales; family Rhodobacteraceae; genus Amylibacter. The sequence continues at coordinate 14,708 of JBFFQS010000019.1, forward strand.
TGTGACGATACATCCAACACGAGTATGACAGGCAGGCCAAGGATGCGCGCAAGGTCCGCCGTCGCGCCCTTGCCATGTGGCGGCGCGCCGTCAAAAAGGCCCATGGCGCCCTCTATGATCAGCGTGCCATAGCCGGCTGCCAGATGTCGGATGCGGTCTGCGTGCATGGCCCAGGCATCGAGGTTGAGGCAGGTCGCGCCCGTGGCGGCCTCGTGAAACCGGGGGTCGATGTAATCAGGCCCGCTCTTGGCGGAGCGGACGGCGATGCCGCGTCGCCGGATGGCCCGCAGCAAGCCCAGCGTGACGGTCGTCTTGCCGCAGCCCGATCCGGTCGCCGCGACGATCAGGCCGGTCATGATGCGTCAGCCGAGTCGTTCCGTCCAAGAGGGTCGGTGTGCCGTGGCGGCGTGCCATCCAGCATCGTGACCCAGTCAAGAGTCTGTCGCATCAGGACGGAGCGTCCGACGCAGATGATCGCGGGTGGTTCAAGGCCCGAAGCCGCGATATCGGTCGCGATTGTGCCGAGCGTGGTTTCCAGAACCTGTTGTTCCGGTTTCGTCGCGTTGGTGACGACCGCGACCGGCTCGCTGGCCGCCCGGCCGGCGGCGATCAGCTCCGCCGAAATCCGCTCGATGTGCTTCATGCCCATGTAGATGACGACGACCTGGCTGCCGCGTGCGATGGAGGACCAGTCGAGCGACTGCGGGGCGTCGCCGCTCTGGTCATGGCCGGTCACGAAGGTCACGGCCTGATTGACGTCGCGGTGCGTTACCGGAATACCGGCATAGGCCAGACCGCCGATGCCCGCCGAGATGCCCGGAATTATGCGGATCGGGATGCCATGCTGAACCAGTGTCTGGGCTTCTTCGCCGCCGCGCCCGAACACGAAAGGATCGCCGCCTTTCAGGCGCAAGACGCGTTTGCCCTGTCGCGCCAGATCAACCAGCCGCAAAGAGATATCGCGCTGCTTGGGCGATGGCTTGCCGCCGCGTTTGCCGGCATAGATCAGCTCCGCTTCGGGCTGTGCCCAGTCCAGAATCCGCTGATCGACCAGCGCGTCATAAATAATCACGTCCGCCTGCCGCAGCGCGTTCAGCGCATGCAGTGTCAAAAGACCCGGGTCGCCGGGGCCTGCACCGCACAGCCAGACCCAGCCGGGTTTCAGCGCCGGCCAGTCATTCGCGGGAAGGGGATTCTGTTCGTTCATAGATATCTTATGTCAAAATGCCGGACGGTTTCCAAGCGCAACCGCGACGCAAAAAGGGCTATTGGCGTCAAGTGGCTTCGAGCCTATGGTCGCGGAATGACACGGAAACCTACAGGCGATTTGCGCAGGGGATGGACGACCGGGGCCTGCGCCACCGCGGCCACCAAGGCCGCGTTGTTCGCGCTGTGGGGCGACGGATTTCCGCGCGAAGTAGGAATAACCCTGCCCAAGGGGGAAACGCCGCGCTTTCCACTGGCGCATCAGGCGCAGGGCGATGGGTGGGCCGAGGCGGGGATCACAAAGGATGCCGGCGACGATCCGGACGTGACGCATGGTGCGCTGATCATCGCGCGGGTCGAAGCCTCCGGAGGGGGGGTGGAATTTGTCGCCGGCGACGGCGTCGGGACTGTCTCGAAACCGGGCCTGCCGATTGGCGTTGGCGAGGCTGCAATCAATCCGGTGCCGCGCCAGATGATGCAGGAAGTGGTGGCCGAGATGGCCGCGCTGTTCCGCCGAAAGCCGGATGTCCGGATCACGGTATCGGTGCCGGGCGGTCAGGAACTGGCGAAAAAGACGTGGAACCCGAGGTTGGGGATCGTCGGAGGTATTTCAATTCTGGGAACGACCGGCATAGTGCGGCCGTTTTCCTGCTCGGCTTGGATTGCCTCAATCCATCGCGGGATCGACGTGGCGCGGGCGGATCATCTGGAACATGTAGCGGGCTGTACAGGCTCCACGTCCGAAGCAGTCGTGCAAAAGCTGTACGAATTGCCGGATCATGCGATGCTGGACATGGGCGATTTCAGCGGCGGATTGCTTAAATATCTGGCCAAACATCCTGTGCCGCGCCTGACTATCGGTGGCGGTATCGGTAAGATAACCAAACTGGCGCAGGGCGCGCGGGATTTGCATTCCAGCCGGACGCAGGTTGATTTCGGGGTCTTGAATGCGTGGGCTCAAGAACGCGGTCTGCCGGATATCTCCGAGGTCAATACCGCTCTGGAAGCTATTGAAATAGCTGGAGAAGAATTGGCAAAGATCGTGGCGGAACGTGCCAGGGATCAGGTCGAGACGCAGTTGACTGGAACGGACATCCGTGTGGATGTCGTGGTGATAGATCGCGCCGGCCGAATTTTAGGGCGGGCCGAATGAAGAAGGTAAGGGTTTTGTTGCTGGCCGGAACGTCCGAAGCCGCGGATATCGCAAAGCATCTGGTGCGGAGCGAGCGGGTCAATGCCATTGCCTCGCTGGCCGGGGCCACGCGCGCGCCCAAAGACCTCGGCCTGCCGATGCGGATCGGCGGCTTTGGCGGGGCGGAGGAATTCGCGTCTTATCTTAAAGACGAAAGCGTCGATATCGTGATCGACGCCACGCATCCCTTTGCCTCAAAAATGACGCAGAGAACCGCACGGATCTGTGGCGAGTTGGGGGTGAAATACCTGTTGGTGCAAAGGCCCGGATGGGTGCCGGAGGCCGGTGACAAATGGTTCCCGGTCAAGGACATCGCAGCGGTTAAGGCTCTGATCCCGGCTGGGTCGACCGTGTTTCTGGCAACGGGGCGTCAGACGCTGTCGCAGTTCGCGAGTATGCGGGATTGCCGGATACTTTGTCGGGTTATTGATCCGCCGGAATCCGGATTTCCGTTTGAAAACGGCCGGTTCGTGGTCGGCCGGCCTCCATTCTCTGTGCAGGAAGAGGTGGATTTCTTCCGCTCGGAAGGGATTGACTGGATCGTCGTCAAGAATTCCGGTGGCGAGCGCAGCAAGAGCAAATTGATCGCGGCGCGCCAATTGGGGCTGCCGGTTGCGATGATCGAGCGGTATGCGGTTCCGGAATGTGAAATTGTCAGCGATGCCGAAGAAGCCTGTGCCTGGCTGGATCAGGAGGTGCAGGCGTGGAAATAGGAAGGATCATTCAGACGGAGGCCTGCGTTCAGGAAGGAGCGGAATGGCTGGCGCAACGCGAGGCGCGGTTTGCCGAGGCGCTGGCGGCAACCGGTCCGTTGCCACTGCGGCGGCGACAGGACGGTTTTGAGGCATTGCTGAGCGCGGTCGTCAGCCAGCAATTATCGGTTTCCGCAGCGGACAGTATCTGGAGGCGGCTGGAGGCGTCGGGGCTGATCGCACCTGAGGCGATTGTCCGGACGCATGAGGAAGACTTGCGGGCCTGCGGGTTGTCGCGCCCGAAAATTCGCTATGCCAAGGGGTTGGCGGAAAGCGGGCTGGATTTCGAAGCGCTGCGGAGCTTGCCGAACGACGCGGTCGTGGCGGAGTTGACGGCGCTGAAGGGGATCGGGAAATGGACGGCGGAAATCTATGCCATGGCCTCGCTCGGGCGGGCCGATGTTTTCGCCGCCGGTGATCTGGCGTTGCAGGAATCGGCGCGTATTTTGTTCCGACTAAAAGATCGGCCAACGGAAAAGGAACTCGACCAGATGGCGGCTGACTGGTCGCCGTGGAGAAGTGTTGCGGCTCGGTTATTGTGGGCGTATTACCGGGTGGCCAAGAACAGAGAGGGAATACGGTCGTGACGATACTCGCAAGCAGGCGATCCGGGGCAATATCAGGCGATACCAAGAGCTTGGTCATCTTTGTTCACGGATATGGCGCGGATGGTTCCGACCTGATTTCCTTGGCTTCGGCGCTGGGTCCGCATTTGCCCGATACCAGTTTCGTGGCACCGGACGCCCCGCACCGCTGCTCGGTAAATCCCGGCGGTTTTGAATGGTTTCCGATCCCATGGATCGACGGCACGCCGGAAGAGCGCGCCAGAGAAGCGGTCTTCGAAACAGCGGCGTTGTTCGACACATGGCTGGATCACATCATGGAGGAAGAGGGCGTTTCGAGTTCCGAGACCGCTCTGTTCGGGTTTTCCCAAGGGACGATGCTAAGCCTCCACCAAGGCGTGCGGCGGCAGGAACCCCTGGCCGGGATCGTCGGGTTTTCGGGGCGGTTGCTGGAACCCGAAACCCTGTCGCGGGAGGCGGTCAGCAAGCCGCCGGTCCTGCTGGTGCATGGTGATATGGACATGGTTGTACCGCCGAGTGATATGCCCGCGGCGGAAAAAGCCCTGATCGCGGCCGGATTCGATGTCGAGACCCACACATCGCAAGGCACGGGGCACGGCATCGCGCCTGATGGACTGGGCAAGGCCGTTCAATTCCTGCGGCGCCGTCTGCCGCTATGAGGCGGGCCGGTCACATTTTTCCGACTGGTTCATGAAATTGTCAGATGGCTCATATAGAGGCTTGCCCAAACTATTTATCTATATATAGTTTTATTTAGTGGCTGGGACGGGTTGTCCCGTTCTGGTGCTTCAGAAGGGCAACAGAGCAGGAAACAGAATCCGAAATGCAGAATGATTTTGCAACAGCTTACGCCAGAAACCCGTCGGGACTCCGAGACCATCCGGCACTGGTTTTGAATGCTGATTTCAGGCCGCTTTCATATTTTCCGCTATCGCTCTGGACTTGGCAGGAGGCCATAAAAGCCGCCTATCTGGACCGGGTCTCCATTATCGCGGAATACGATCAAATGGTCCATTCTCCGAGCGTGGAAATCAGGATCCCCTCGGTCATCGTCCTCAAGGAATTCGTGAAGCCCGCAAAAACCACCGCGTTCACACGGTTCAACCTATTCCTTCGGGACGAATTCACCTGTCAGTATTGCGGTTCGAAGGGCGAGATGACCTTTGATCATGTCCTGCCGCGGTCGCGGGGAGGGCGGACGACGTGGGAGAATGTCGTTGCGTCCTGCAGTCCGTGCAACCTGAAAAAAGGAGCACGGTCGGTCAAGGAAGCAGGCATGAATTTAAACAAGACGCCGCGACGTCCCGATCCCGGCGAAATGCTGAACGCGGGCCGGAAATTCCCGCCGAACTTCCTGCATGAAAGCTGGATGGATTTTCTTTATTGGGATGCCGAACTGGAGGCCTAGACAGGTTTTCAGGTCTTTCTGGCCGCCAGTATCCAGATAGCCGCAAGAGCGACGGAAATCAGACCGTTCCACCCGGCCATGCTGATGTTCAGCATTTCCCACGCGATCTCATCGCATCGGATCAGCGGTGCAGCCATGATTTGGTCCAATAATTGCTCTGTGGTCAGGCCTTCGGTGCTGCCCGATGTGCAGGTTGTGGGGCCAAGCCACCATTTCTGCTCGATGCCGACGTGATAAAGCGCCACGCCCGATCCGAACAGAACCGCCAAAGCTCCCAGGTAGCCCAAGATGCGCTTGCCGGTTGTAAGGGCGACTATGCCGATCAGGATCGCCACGGCATGCGGCCAGCGCTGCCAAATGCAGAGCTCGCAGGGGGCAAGGCCGCCGATGTACTGAAACGCGAATGCACCCAGCAGCAAGCCCAGCGATCCGAGCGTTGCCAGCAAAAACAGTTGCCTGCGGGTCATAGATACCTCACCAACCAGAACGTCCCGATCAACAGGACGATGAAAACGGTAAACAGGAGCCCCAGCCTCTGCTCTATGAAGGCTCTGATCGGGGCGCCAAATTTCCACAAAAGCGCGGCAACGACAAAGAACCGCAGACCGCGTGCGATGATAGACCAGAGCATGAATGTGCCGAAAGGCAAATCGGCGGCGCCTGACGTTATCGTGATGACTTTATAGGGAAAAGGCGTGACACCGGCGGTCAGAACCACCCAGTGCCCGTATTCGGTGAACCGGGCCTTGAAGGCCTCGAATTCGGCCATCTTGCCATAGAATTCCAGCACGGGCTGTCCGATCGCATCGAACAGTTGTGAGCCGATGTAATAGCCGAAACCCCCACCGAGAACGCTTGCAACCGTACAGACTCCGGCGATCAGAAAGGCGCGCTGCGGAGCGGCCAGAATAAGCGGTATCAGCAGCACGTCGGGCGGGATCGGAAAAACCGAACTTTCGGCAAAGCTTATCACGGCCAGCGCCCACAGGGCGTGGGGTGTCGCGGCTTGGGACAGGGTCCAGTCATAGAGTCGGCGCAGCATCGGATTCTCCGGCGTTTGCGCCATGCACCATGCAAAGGTGTGGCGCGTCAAGCCATGCGTCGATCCTTGCGGTATTTGGCCGCGAAGCAAATGCATCACCTGACTGTTTAAGAATTGCTGTCGTTGCGATGTGATAGCCGTTGACGCGGACAATTCCTGCGGTTACATCGGCCAAGTACCTGCCCGAGTGGCGGAATTGGTAGACGCAGGGGATTCAAAATCCCCCGCCGCA
>JBFFQS010000020.1:0-21078 GCA_041573315.1 Amylibacter sp.
CTCCAGACAAACGGAAACCGCCGGTGGCGTATCACCGGCGCCCTGTTGGGTGCCTTGTGGTGCCTCCGGCGGTTTCATAATATCAAATCCCTTTCGGGCAGGCCTTATGCAGACAGGCTGGCGCGGCCCTGAGCCCGGCGACGGTTCAGAATCTTGCGACCGTTCTTCGTCGCCATGCGCGAGCGAAAACCGTGGCGCCGTTTGCGAACGAGCTTGCTCGGCTGATAAGTACGTTTCATTTCGATCTCCTGATCGGTTTGCCCAAACCCGCGGTCGGATTCGAAGGCCTGTTATCCAGAAGCTGCTGTGTAGAGCCTGATTTTCGGTAAGTCAATTCGCTTCCGAGCAAATTTATTGCAACATTTGCCACTTTTTATCGCCGGTTTCCCGCGATTTGGCCGCTTTGGCCCGGCAAAAGCCCGAAAAACTGAAACAATGCATCACTCGCAATCAATGGCCCGTGAGGCCTCTACCGCTGACAGCCGGATTAGAGCAAGTAGAACACAGGAACAAGAAACACGGCCGAGGTCAAAAATGAACAGCGAAACATCCCGCGACGGCATGAATATCAGGCGGTTGCTGCCGCTGCTGGTCATCGTGGCGGTGGCCACGGTCGGATTCTTCCTGCTGAAAGACCTGCTGACCTTCGAGACGCTGCGCGACAACCGCGAATCACTGATCGCATGGCGGGATGGAAACTACGCAGTTGCGGTCCTGACCTTCATGGCGATCTACGTGGTCGTGGTGGCCTTTTCGCTGCCCGGCGCGACGGTGATGACCCTGACGGGTGGTTTCCTGTTCGGCACCTTCCCCGGAACACTGTTTAATGTCGTGTCCGCCACGCTGGGCGCGATTGCGATCTTTCTGGCCGCCAAGACCGGTCTGGGCGACTTGCTGCACAGCAAGATGCTGGCGCAGGCCCCCGACGAAAGCCGGATGCGGCGGATCGAGGCCGGTCTGCGCCGCAACGAGGTCAGCTATTTGCTGTTGATGCGGCTGGTGCCTGCCGTTCCGTTCTTCATCGCCAATCTGGCGCCGGCCTTTCTGGGCGTCGGACTGCGGACCTTCGCGCTGACGACATTTTTCGGGATCATGCCGGGTGGGCTGGTCTATACTGCGGTGGGCGCTGGGCTGGGCGAAGTATTCTCGCGCGGCGAGACGCCGGATCTGGGTATCATCTTCGAATGGCGGATACTTTTACCCATCCTCGGCCTGTGCCTGCTGGCGGTTCTGCCGATCATTTTGAAAACCTTCTCAAGCAAAAAGGACATGCCATGACCCGACGGATCAAGACTGACCTGTGCGTGATCGGCGGTGGCTCCGGCGGGCTGTCGGTCGCGGCGGGCGCCGTGCAGATGGGCGCCGATGTCGTGCTGCTGGAGGGCCACAAGATGGGCGGCGACTGCCTGAACTATGGCTGCGTGCCGTCCAAGGCGCTGATCGCGGCGGCAAAACATGCCCACGCCATGACCACCGGCGCGCCGTTCGGCGTCACGCCTGTGACGCCAAAGGTGGATTTCGCCGCCGCCAAGGCCCATGTCGCCAATGTCATCAAGGGTATCGAGCCGCATGACAGCGTCGAACGGTTCGAGGGGCTGGGGGTCAAGGTCATTTCCGAATACGGCGCCTTCATTTCACCGACCGAAGTGCAGGCCGGGGATACCATCATTCAGGCCCGCAGGTTCGTGATCGCCACCGGCTCTTCGCCCATGGTGCCGCCGATCCCTGGGCTGGACAAGGTGCCGTATTTCACCAACGAGAGTATCTTTGACGTGACCGACATGCCGAAGCATCTGATGATCATCGGCGGCGGCCCGATCGGTATCGAACTGGCGCAGGCGCATTGCCGGCTGGGCTCGAAAGTCACGGTGCTGGAGGGGCTGAAGGCGCTCGGCAAGGACGATCCGGAGCTGACCGCTATCGCGCTTGAAAAAATCCGCGCCGAGGGCGTCGAGATCTGCGAAGACACCATGGTGGACGAAGTCAGGGGCAAGGCGGGCGCGATCGCCGTCCACGCCAAGGACGGGACGATCCACAAGGGAACGCATCTGCTGCTGGCCGTGGGCCGCAAGACCAACACCGAGCGGCTTGATCTCGGAGCGGCGGGTATCGAGTTTTCGCGCACCGGTATCAAGGTGAACGACCAACTGAAAACCACGAACAAGCGTGTATATGCCATCGGCGATGTCGCCGGAGGGCTGCACTTTACCCATGTCGCCAACTACCACGCCGGCGTCATTATCAAATCGGCGCTGTTCGGGCTGCCCAGCAAGGCCGGCAACGCCCATATCCCCTGGGCCACATACACCGATCCGGAACTCGCGCAAGTCGGGTTGACCGAGGCGCAGGCCCGCGAAAAGCACGGCGATAAACTGGAAGTGGTCCGCTTCGATTATGCCGGGAACGACCGCGCGCGGGCGGAACTGGCCACGACAGGCCTGATCAAGGTTATGATCGTCAAGGGCCGTCCGGTCGGGGCCTCGATTGTCGGGGCGCAGGCCGGCGAACTGATCCAGCTCTGGGCGCTGGTGATCGCCAACAGGCTGAAGATCGGCGCGGTCGCGGCCATGGTGTCGCCCTATCCGACGCTGGGCGAGATCAACAAGCGCGCCGCGGGGCAATATTACAGCCCGCGCCTGTTCCAGAGCAATTTCGTCAAACGTCTGGTAAGGATTGTTCAGCGCTTCTGATCCCGATAAGAGTGTAGGGAGCAACTTCGGGACGCATATGTTTCTAAAATCTCTTTCAGGCCGGTTTTTGTTGCTGACCATTATCGGCGTCATGCTGGCAGAGGTTTTGATCTTCGTCCCCTCGGTGGCCCGGTTCCGGCTGGACTATCTGCAATCGCGGCTGGAACGCGCACAGATCGCGTCGCTGGCCCTTCTGGCCGCCCCCGACCAGATGGTTGAGCCGGATCTGGAGGCAGAACTGCTGCGAAATGCGGGTGTCCTGAACGTGGCGTTGAAACGGGACGAGGTGCGCGAGTTGATGCTCGCCTCGCCGATGCAGGCACCGATCGACAAGGACCACGACCTGCGCGCGCTTGGCCCCTTTGCCCTGATCGGCGACGCGTTCGACACGCTGCTGAACGGCGAGGGCCGCGTGATCCGGGTGCAGGGCGAGCCGGTGAAACAGGCCGGGCTACTGATCGACGTGGTGATGGAGGAAACGCCCCTGCGCGATGCGATGATCACCTATGGCACCAATATTTTCTATCTGTCGCTGGTCATCTCGGTCACCACCGCCGCACTGCTGTTCTTTGCCGTGCGGTTGTTGCTGGTGCGTCCGATCAGCCGGCTGATCATGCAGATAAAGAGCTACGGCGACGCGCCCGAAGACACGCGGCGGATCATCGAGCCGAGCGCCAGTGTCAACGAACTGCACGATGCCGAGGTCGCCTTGCAATCAATGGAGACCCAGCTGAGCCAGTCGCTGCGGCAGAAAGATCGGCTGGCGGCGCTCGGCACCGCCGTCTCGAAAATCAGCCATGATCTGCGCAACATGCTGACCACGGCACAGTTGCTGGCCGACCGGATGGAGATGTCGGACGACCCGCGCGTCCAGAAATCCGCGCCGAAGCTGGTCGGCTCGCTGTCGCGTGCGGTGAACCTGTGCGAAAGCACTCTGGCGTTCGGCCGTGCCGAAGAAGCCGCGCCGATGAAGACCAGCTTCACGATCCGGCTGTTGCTGGAGGATGTCGCCGACAGCGAGCGTTTGGCGGTCGGCGATGCTCCGATCGGGATACATGTCGCGGCGGAGCCTCCCGGCCTGATGATCACGGCCGATCAGGAACAGATATTCCGGGTGCTGTCGAACTTGGTGCGCAACGCGCGGCAGGGTCTGGAGTCGCAAAGAAAGCCGGGCCGGATCGATATTTCCGCGGCGGAGCAGGATGACGCATGGACGATCACGGTGGCCGACACCGGCCCTGGCCTGCCCGAAAAGGCGCTGAAGAAACTGTTCCGGCCCTTCGAGGGCGGGGTGCGCTCCGGCGGGGCCGGTCTTGGGCTGGCGATTTCCTCGGAACTGGTGAAAGGGCACGGCGGCAAGCTGGAACTGTTGCGCAGCGACGAAAACGGATCGGTGTTTCAGGTCACTCTGCCGAAGGACGCCGCTGCTTGACTTCGAATTGTACCGAGCGCTCCAGGATCGGAACCGGCGGTTTCAGCTGGCTTGCCGGATAAGGCCGCGTTCCGCAAATTTGCTCAGGACATTGTTTATGTCCCGCTGCAACTGCGCCGCTGGCTGTTCGGGAAATGCCTGCCGGAACATGTCCGCTATTTCGGGTCCGGAGACCGGCTGTTCCAACGCGGTCCAGACAGCGCCCGACATCGCGTCGAGTTGGTGGATCGCGTAGCCTCGGGAATCCACGATGAACCGGCGGTCTTCGACGCTGAGTTCGCCGGCAGTCGCGCAGCGGACGAGTCTTCCGTTCAGATCGACCTCCACAGGCCTTACCTCGCTGTTGAGGGGATCGCGCCGCTGCGGCTCTTCACGGAATGTCTGCGGCGCAGGCACTGGGTCGGGCCAGCCGCGAAACTCTCGGTTCAGCAGTTCCGCGGCCTGCTCGGCGCTGGCGTAGCTCAGCCTGAACAGCGGCACGCTGGACGCGATGTAATGCAGCACCCGCAAGATCCGGGCTGCATCCTGCGCGCGCGAGAAGTTCTGGAGAATGATACGCTTCAATACCTCGGCCAACCCGGCTTCGCACAACCCGGTCGGGGAGTCTTCTGACCGTTCGAGCAGTACGATCGCACCGAACGGAAGCCTGTCACCGTGTCGCGCAAGAGAAATTTTCTCTGCTCCGAGGTATCCGTAGCGTCGGCCCGATACCGTCATGTTTTCGGTAAGGAAACGCAATGCCCGGGGCGTGAAGTCTTCGGGCAGCGGCAAGCGGAGGCGCGGGGCCACGCCGCAGGATATCCCCTGCGCGGTACCGCCGGCTGTGATAACGATCGGCAGGAAATCGTCAGTAAAAATTTGGTTTCCGGCCGCTGCCAGACAGGCGGTCAGCGTGCTCTTGCCCGCTTTTCTGGCGCTCGGGAAAAGCACGAGCCTGCCTTTGAATTCCACCGCGGCGCCATGTACGCACAGCCAGTCGGGATTGCTCCGCAGGCTCGCCCATGCGAGTTCGACGACCAGAGAGCATATGGCATCCACCGGGTCGCGGTAGGACTTTTCGCGCTCCATGAACACCGACGAAAGGCGATACTTTCCGTCTGCTTTGTCAATCGTCAGGAAAGGCGGAACGCAGCCCTCGCGGGCGCGGGACTCTTCGGCGGGCCAGTGGGGTAATATGCTGCGGATGTATCCCCGCAATTCCGGGCAGCCAGACAGTTCGACCGGTGCGGCCGTACCGATGAATCGCAAGAGGACCGTTTGTCTCATGCTATCTGGTCATTCCTCAAAGCCGGGTCCTTCAGCGAGCATAAAAAAACGGCCACCGTGAAGTGGCCGGTTTCTAAGCGTTGATAGCCTCGCTGGACATCAGGCGCAGGATGGGCTGCTCGGGTTGTCCGAGCAGTCGCTGTCGCTGTCGTCGGAGCTTGGGCCACTTGTATCGTCGGAACTCGGACCGCTGCTGCTGTCATCGCCACCGCCACTGCCACCGCCGCTGCCGCCGCTGCCGCCGCTGGCATGTGCGGCGCTCAGTGTTGTCACGGCCGGAATCGTGTAGATTGCCGAAGCGGTAAGCCCGAGACGGGCCAACATCGCGCGTCGGCTGATATCTGAATTGTCGCTCATAAAATATACTCCGTTGCTGTTTCATTACCAAACGTAACCTGTCGCCCGGGTGCAGCCGGAGTGCCAAGTTTCCTATATCCTAACCCGATTCCCGTCGGGAGGCTTTATAACCTGGGTTAGAAATCGGGCAAAAATATGAAGCATTGCGGAGTTTTTGCGGCGCAGCCGCGTCAGGAACGCGACCGGATCAGTCCGACGATATCCTTTACCTCGTCCAGAACCGGGTCGGCGATGGCTGCGGCACGGTTGGCGCCGTCGCCCAGAATGCGGTCGATCTCTGCCGTATCCGCCATCAGTCTGGCCATTTCAGTCGAGATCGGCGCCAGATGCGCCACCGCCAGATCGGCCAGCGCCGGTTTGAATTGCCCGAACTGCTGTCCGGCGAACTCGGCAAGGGTCTGTTCCGGCGTCTGGTTCGACAGGGCCGCGTAGATATTGATCAGGTTGCGGGCCTCGGCGCGCCCCTCCAGCTCTTTCAGGGTGTCGGGCAGGGGCTCCGGATCGGTCTTGGCCTTGCGGATCTTCTTGGCGATGGTGTCGGCGTCGTCGGTCATGTTGATCCGGCTCAGGTCCGAGGGATCGGATTTGGACATCTTCTTGGTGCCGTCGCGCAGGCTCATCACGCGCGTCGCGGCACCCGCGATCACAGGTTCCGGTTCGGGAAAGCAATCGACGCCGAAATCGTGGTTGAACTTGTTCGCGATGTCGCGGGTCAGCTCGACGTGCTGCTTCTGGTCCTCGCCGACCGGCACATGGGTCGCCTTGTAGGCGAGGATGTCGGCCGCCATCAGCGACGGGTAGGCATAAAGGCCGAGCGAAACCTTTTCGGCGTTCTTGCCGGCCTTGTCCTTGAACTGGGTCATCCGGTTCATCCAGCCGAGCCTTGCGACGCAGTTGAATATCCAGCCCAGTTCGGCATGGGCCGAGACCTGACTCTGGTTGAACAGGATGGATTTCTTCGGGTCCAGACCGCAAGCGATATAGGCCGCGGCAAGTTCGCGGGTATTGTGGCGCAGGGTGGCCGGTTCCTGCCAGACGGTAATGGCGTGCAGATCGACCATGCAATAGATAGTCTCGATGCCTGAATCCTGCATCTCGACAAAGCGCTTCACCGCGCCCAGATAGTTGCCGAGTGTCAGGTTGCCCGAAGGCTGGATGCCGGAAAAGACGCGCTGCGTGTGGACCGCTTCGGTCATAGTGTGTTACTCCGTCTGGACTTGTTGTCAGGCACGCCTTATCGCTGGCTTGAAAGCCAAGGTCAACTGATGTGAGTGCCGCAATGTACGATCCAAACGCCAATGAATCGCCGCTCAACCCGCTGCCGCCGGTAGTCTGGTTGATGGCGCTTGCCATTGCGGTGCCGGAACTGTTGCTGCAAGCCGGTGAAGCGGGGTTCGTCGGCGGACCCGAGGCGATCGGCTGGCGGCTGGATCTGGCCCGGCGCTACGGGTTTCTCGACCCGGTCTTTGATTGGATGCGACAGACGGGAAATTATCCGCTTGAGCATCTGCAGCGTTTTGTGACCTACCCGTTCATTCACGGCAACTTCACCCATGCGGCCTTTGTTGTCGTATTCATTCTGGCGCTGGGAAAGTTCGTCGCCGAACTGTTCCATCCGCTGGCGGTGCTTGCGATATTTCTGGGCAGCGCGATTGTCGGGGCCTTGCTGTATTCCGTCATTCTGGACGAGACGACCCTGCTGATCGGCGGTTATCCCGGCGTTTACGGCCTGATCGGCGCGTTCACCTGGATTCTGTTCACAGACATGCGCAATACGGGGCAAAACGGTCTGGCTGCGTTTCGCCTGATTGCGTTCTTCATGCTGATCCAGTTGATATACAAAATCTTTTTCGACACGTCGAACCAGTGGCTTGCGGAGCTTATGGCATTCTTCACCGGCTTTGCGCTATCCTTCGTGCTGGCGCCCGATGCCCGCCGCAGGCTCGGCGGGTTTATCGACCGGATGAGGGCACGAGAGTAGCGCAGACGCCGGCGTACAAAGGCCGGCGGATATGGCAAAAGGCAGAATTCAGGTGCAGGCAAAGCTGACAACGCTCAAGTATCTGGTCCAGTTCCTTCCGATCTGGCTGTTGCTGAACGGCGCGCGCATTTTTCCGTTTCGCACCAGGGTCCGTTTGTTCGGCTCCGTCTTCGCGACAATCGCCACGGCGTTTCCGCCGGCGCGGCGGCGGGCGGAGCGCAATCTGGCGCGGGCCTTTCCGGACATGCCGGCCGCTGAACTGCGCCGGATCAGCATCGCAGTGGCCCGGCATGTCGGATCGACACTCTGCGAAATCCACAACAATGACGAACTTGCCGAAGTGGCCCGCGAGGCCAAGGTCTCAGGTCCCGGTTTCGATGTTCTGAAGCAGGCCAAGGCGGCCGGCAAGGGCGCGATCGTGATCTCGGCGCATTATGGTCAGTGGGAGGTCATTCGCCACGTGCTCATGCAAAACGGGATGGAGACGGGGGCCGTCTACAAGCCAAACACCAATCCGTATTACGAAAAGCTGTTTCTGGCCGCGATCCGCAAGGGCGGAAAGCCTGTCGTGGAAAGCGGCTCCTCTGGGATGGTCAAAGCGGTGCGCCATATCAGGAAGGGCGGCTTTTTCGCGATCCTGCCGGACCAGAGATTCAAGAAGGGCGAGGTACTGCCGTTTTTCGGACATCCGGCCTGGACCAGCCTCGTGCCGGCGGAACTGGCCCTGAAATACGACATTCCGCTGGTGCCGGCCTATGCCATGCGCCGCGATGACGGCGCCATTGAGATCGAATTCGATGCGCCGATTCCGCACAGCACGTCAATCGTGATGATGGAGGAAAGCCTTAAAGGCCTCGAGAAGCGCATCAGGACACATCCGGAACAGTGGTACTGGTACCATAACCGGTGGTAGTTGCCGCGCTTCGGCCGGCATGCCCGTCGCTGGACACAAGCGCGCCGGCATCCATTTCAGGCGTCAAAAAAGGCGCTCAGCAAAAATGTAGAGCGCCTTCTTCAGGTATCCAAACAAGCCCAACCACTGACTCGACCCTGCAAACCGAACGAGCCGTGCGACAATCTGTTGAGCTGGTTGTAGCGGAATTTAATCGTTTACTGGAACCGTTCCATCGCTGGAACCACCGCCAACGGCGGCCGCGATCAGAATCAGAGCCGCAATCGGCAAAAGCATCCCGGCAGAGTCATTATCTTCCTCTACGACTTCAATCATTGGCTCTTCTGCCGGGGCCATAAGCGATCCCGCGCCTGCAGTTGTAGCAAACATTGCCAACGAAACTGCGGCTGTTGTTAACTTAATAAATGACATATTCAACGCCCCCTCAAGCATATTGAGATTAATTAATCGTCCTTAAAGAAAAATTTAGATTAATTTTAAAGTGCCTTTTTGTTAACGAGTCGATTCCTAACGAGGTTAATTTGGCAATAATTTCCGAAATCTAGCTATTTTCCTGCAATATACTGCGAAATCATGTGGCCCGAAACAGTGCTGATGGACTGCTGACTTTGCCAGACCGTTCCGGACGCGACCCAATACCTGTTCAAAAAGGCCCGATTGCTGTTTCGACAGGTTTCCTCGAACAGGGTCGTCGCGTGTTTCCTGTCGATGATCGTGATATCCTCGCTGCCCTTGCGTTCGATTACGCAGAGGAATTCAGCGGAGAGCAAGTGGTTCTCGCCATCCAGATGACGCTGGACCCGCGCCACTTCCTTGGGAAAGCTCCCGGTCGTAAACAGCCCTGATTCCGGTTGCGCCATGGCCTGCGCCATAAGATCGACACCCATTCCCCTGGTTTCTGTCACGATGCCCGATTTCAATGTCACCGCGGTATTGTTGGCGCCACGGAAAGTCCGGAAGGGGCCGTTCTGCTGTTCGACGATCATCACCGTCGTCTGGCCGAGGCTTGGAACCGTGACCAACAAGCCGGCCTTGCCGGTGGTGGCGATCCGGTTCAGGGCCTTTTGTGCGGCGGTCGTGTCTGGTTTCGGCGTGGGGTCCTCGCCGTCTCGTGTCGAAAAGACACCACCGGCGGTCGTTACCAGCAGCCCGCCAAGAGATTCCGAATCCGGAGTGAAAAAAGAGCAGGACGACAGCGCCATCGCTGCTGCAAGACCCATGAAACGTGTCAAAACGTGTTGCATTAAGAAACCCCTATCGCCAGAACCGGCCCCAGCCAGCGCCCAGTGCGGGCTCTTGATATTCAGAAACGATCGGATAGAGGCGGTTGCGAATCCTCAACCGCGCCCCGCCGTCCCGCGAGAGAGAGTTCAGGTCAAGCGCATAGACGCGCCGGCTTGGCTTGCCCAAGGCCCAGGACATGGGGATCGTCATCCTGATCCCTTTGTCGAAATTGCCTTCCCCGAACTTTTCGAAGGAGTTGTCGGTGACGGTTGCATAGGCACCGACGGTCCACCCGTTGTCGAAAACGCGGTCCACGGAAATCGTGGAACCCCAGTCGCCCGCCAGATAGCGGCCCGCATTGATTTCCACCTGGAAATTCTTTCTGACCTGGAAATAGGCTGACAAATGACCCGTCAGGACCTCGTAGTCCTGGAACCCCAGTCGCAGGTCGAAGTCCCGCTGCTTGACGTAGTTCATGTCCACACCGATGCCCCAGTCCTGTTGCGCCGGCTTCCAAAGCAGTTCCGTCGACAAGCCGCCGAACATGGATTCCAGATAACCGGCCGACA
The DNA here is from genome assembly GCA_041573315.1 of Amylibacter sp. GTDB lineage: Bacteria > Pseudomonadota > Alphaproteobacteria > Rhodobacterales > Rhodobacteraceae > Amylibacter. Next base: position 10,433 of record JBFFQS010000020.1, read on the forward strand.
CCCGGCCATAGAAATCCTGTCCCGCCTTGAACAGGTAATCGGCCGTCGCATATTCAAGGGCCGGGTCGCCGAGCCGGCTGTAAAGCGCCACGTTGGACCGGACGGGCGGCAGCAGCGAACCGCTGGGCTCGGCGTCTCCAAGGTTGCCGGTTAATTTCTTGCGGATCGAACCGGAAAAAGAAAGGCCCGGAGCCATGTTATACTGCGCTGCTGCCCTGAGGCCGAAGTCGGCGCGGATCGGGCTTTTCGGGTCGAACAGCGAAATGCTGACATAAGGCCCGAAGGAATAGCTGAAATCCGGATAGAGCCCGACAGCCGGCCGCACGTCATCAGGCTGTGGCACAGAGCCTGCGATCCGCGCGCGTTCGTAGATGATTTCGCTTCCCTGCGGATGGTGCTCGAGTTCCTCAAGGTCCCGGCGCGACAGGGTAACGGACGCCAGGGGAAGCCCCCCGCTGACCGGGGTCAGAACAAAGGTCTCGACCGAGTCCGGCATTACGTAAGCCATGGCCCGCGCGGCCCTGCCGATCGCCTGCGACGTCGTGTTGTACCGGCTGTTGCGGAAGCGCAGCTCTGCCGTTGTTCCGGTCAGAGAAAGGGTCTCGACCGACAGGCCCTGCGGATTGAGCAGTTGATTCAACTGGTCCTGACCGCGCTCGTTTATACCTTCGATGTTGAGCCAGGACGTGTCGGAGCTGTATTTCGCCGGACGCGGCGCAATCGGGGTCGGCGCTCCTTCGAATGTCGCGTTCCGGTAGGGCGTGGTTTTCGGATTGAGCGACAACGCGAAGCTGAACCCGATCTCGCTGCCGTACAGGTAATACAGCCCAAGTTGCAGACCCGGTCTCGGAGAATACTCCATGCCGAAGTTGAGCGGCGTTTTACGCTCGAACACGTCACGATCGACCGTTTCGCGGTAATACTTGTCAGAGGAATATTCCGCCTTGAAGCTCAGGTTCTCTACCGGCGAGATCCACTCCACGCCGCCGAAATAACCGACCGGTCCCCTGAACCACTGGTCAAGGTTGGGCGTGCCGCCCTGCGAGACAGACGAACTGCGCACGGTGGAGGAGTTGCTCAGTCGCCCCCACCCCAGGCCGCCGGTGACCTTGATGTTGGGCGTGACGGATTTGGTCGCCACCAGATATTCCGCGCCCAGTATAGCGGTGCCCATGAAGTCGCGGACGCCGATCGCCATCGCGGGCAGGAAAGATCCCTCTTCCATGAACCGGTACTGAAGATCGAAACTCCTGTCTGCGTAACGTTCATCGCTCGGATTCGAAAACGTACCCCAGTTCTTGAACACGGAATAGCGGAAGGTCCCAGTCAGCTCCGGTGTGATCTGGAAGCTCAGCATGCTCTTTTGCATTCCCGCAAAGAGCGATGATGAAACGATCATTTCGGCGTCGGGAAAGGCTTCGGCCGACGGCATGTCGATCAGGCCGGGGGTGCCGTAAAACGAGGTATTCGGCCAGTAGGTCGCCTGCGAATAGGCCGCGGTAGCCAGGACGGACGCGCCGATCAGGCCCGTCAGGACTGTGTGTCTGCATTTCTTGATCAAGACCTGCCCCTTTTAGTTTTGCAGAACAAACTGACTGACCCGAAAGCAATAGCAAGTGTTCCGGAGAATGAAAAATATTTTAAGGGTCAAGTTGTTGCCAAAACGACAAAACTTCGAGTTGAGTCAGCTGAAACCGCCGGGTCACCGGCGCACCGCGCCTTTGAGATCGGCCAGACCGAATGCGCGCAAAGCGGAGCCGATAGTGAAATAGGCGGCCATGCCCAGAATAACCAGCCCGAGCAGAGCGAGATAGCGCAAGAAGTCAACCTGCAGCAAAGGCGCCGCAAGGCGGGCTGCTGCCCAGATGATGCCCCCCATCGCGAGCGAGGTTATGACGATGCGCGGCAATCGGCGCAGCAAACGGTCATCGATACCCGCGGCCTCACCCATCGTCCGCGATCCGATCCACAACAGCATCACCATCGCCCATGACGAAAGCGTCGTACCCCAAGCCGCTGCGACATAGCCGATCAACGGCGCCAATCCGACCGCTAGGCCTGCGTTCAGGACCATGGCAACCACGGCGAATATGAAGGGCGTGCGCGTGTCCTCCCGAGCGAAATACAGCGGCTGCAAGACCTTTTGCAGCACGAAGGCCGGCAGGCCGACGGCATAGATCGCCAGCGCGGTCGCCGTTGCGGCAGAGTCCGCCGCGCTGAACGCGCCGCGCTGGAACAGGACCGAAACCAGCACATCCGGGATCAGGGCCATGGTCACCGCTGCGGGAATTGTCAGGACCAGCGCGAATTCCGTCGCGCGGTTGAAGGCGTTGCGGCCGCCGTCGGTGTCTTCGCTCTGCAGCCTGCGGGACAGGTCCGGTAACAGAACGACGCCGATGGCCACGCCGACAACGCCCAGAGGCAACTGATAGAGCCTGTCCGCCACCGCGAGCCACTGGATCGCGCCGTCGAAATAGCTTGCGACCTGGCGGCCCACCAGCAGATTGACCTGCACGACGCCTCCGGCCAGCGCCGCAGGGGCGGCGATGATCATAAGCCGCTTAAGCTCGGGCGTCATTTTCGGCATCTTCGGCAGCAGCCGGATACCGGCGCGGCTGGCCGCCGACCAGACCAGCGCCAATTGTACCGCGCCGGCGACGGGAACGCCCCAGACCAGCGCGAGCCCCACGTCCCAGCCGTTCCAGTGTGCCCCGAGCATGAACGTGACCAGGATGACATTCAGGAATACCGGCGCGGCGGCGGCCACGGCAAAGCGTCCCGTCGCGTTCAGCACGCCGCTGAACAGCGCCGACAACGAGATCAGCAGGATATAGGGAAAACAGATGCGCCCGAAGACAACCGCCAGATCGAACCGTTCGTCCCCGGCGAAACCGCTGGCCATTGCCAGCACCAGCCACGGCATGGCCAGTTGCGCAATCAGTGTAAGGCCGATCAGAAGGCTGGCCAGAAAGGCGAAGGCCTCCTGCGCAAATTTCTCGGGATCGTCTCCGGCCTCGTACTTCTTGGAAAACATTGGCACGAAGGCCATGTTGAAGGCGCCCTCGGCGAAAAAGCGGCGAAACATGTTGGGCAGGGCGAAGGCGACCTGAAACGCCTCGGCCACTGGTCCGGCGCCGAAAAACGCCGCGATGATGATCTCGCGGACGAAACCGGCGACCCGGCTGAGCATGGTCCAACTGCCAACCGTCATGAATGACCGGACCATGCGGATCGGTTCGGTCACGACAGGGCCTCCAGCGCACCGCGGTCAATGGCTTCGAGCAGCTTCTTTTCCAGCGTCTTGCGCTTGGCGTCGGAATGAAGTTTCAGCCCGAACATGTCCTTCACGTAGAAAACGTCGACTGCCTGTACCCCGTAGGTCGCGATGACGGCACTGGCGATGTAGATGTTGTTGCGGCTGAGCGTGCGGGTCAGGTCGAACAGCAGGCCTGGACGGTCGCGGGTATCGACCTCGATGATCGTGTAGATCTCGGAGCCTCCGTTGTCGAAGGTGATCTCCGTCGGTACGACGAATTCGCGCTCGCGCTTCTTGATCTTGTCCTTGTCCTTTATGGCCTCGGTGGCGATGACCTCGCCCTTCAGGGTCTTCACTATGGTCTCGCGCAGGCGCGGCAGGCGCGCGGCTTCGAAGGGTTTGTGGTTGAGGTCCTGTATCCAGAAAGCAGCCGTGGCGTAGCCGTCGACGCTCGTATAGGTCCGCGCATCGACCACATTGGCGCGCGCCAGCGCCAGCGCTCCGGCAAGTCGGGAAAAGATGCCCGGATGGTCCTGCAGGACGAAACAGGCCCGTGTCGCGGCGCGGTCATCGTCGGCTTGCAGGTCCGCGGCAAAGTCGGTGGCCTTGATACCCTTCAGCAGCCGCGCGAATACCGCGTGTGTCTTGCTGTCCAGACCTTGCCAATAGGTATCGTAATGGCGCTCCAGTTCTGCCTGTATCTCGGGCTCGGCCCAGCCGTCCCCTCCGCTGAGCCTTTTCAACAGTTTCTGCTTGGCCTCCTCGACACGCTCTTTCGATCCGGCCTTGTCGGAGCCGTCCTGCAAAACCGACTTTGCGGATTTGTAGAGCGATTTCAACAATTGGGCTTTCCAGTTGTTCAGCGTGCCCGGCCCGACGCCCATGATGTCGCAGACAGTCAGCACCGTCAGCATTTTCAGGCGGCTCATCGTGTTCACGACGCGGCAGAAGTCTTGGACCGTTCTGGGGTCCGAGTTGTCCCGCTTCTGCGCCGTGTCCGACATCAGCAGGTGATTTTTCACCAGCCAGACCACGGTTTCAGACTCTTTTTCGTTCAGTCCGAGGCGCGGTGCGACCACTTCGGCGATCTCGGCCCCGACCAGCGAGTGGTCTTCGGGCCGGCCCTTGCCGATATCATGCAGCAGCAGGGCCACATACAGCACGCGGCGGTTAATGCCGGCGGCGAGTATCCCCGAAGCGATCGGGAATTCTTCCTTCATCTTGCCCATCTCCAGATCGGCGAGGATCGAGATACACTGGATGATGTGCTCGTCTACCGTGTACTGGTGGTACATGTTGAATTGCATCAGGGCGACGACGCGCTGGAATTCCGGAATGAACTGGCCGAGCACACCCAGCTCGTTCATCCGTCGCAGGGCGCGCTCCGGGTTGCTGTACAGCAGAAGCAGGTCCATGAAAATGCGCTGGGCTTCGGGCGAATTGCGGACCTTGTCGTCGATCAGGTCGAGGTTGGATGCAATGACGCGCATTGCGTCCGGATGGATCAGTACCTCCGATTTCAGGGCCTGCTCGAACAGGCGCAGCATATTCAGGGGATCGGACAGGAACTCCGCTTCGTCCTCAAAGCTCAGGCGGCCGTGGATGATCGTGTAGCCTTCCGGCGTGTTATCCCTGATCCAGGGCATGGCGTTTATCAGGCGGCGTCCGATATTGGGCAGCCTTTTGACGTGGTTGGCCTCGAGCTTTGTCAGGAATATCCGGGTCAGGTCGCCGACATGAGTGGCATGCCTGAAATAGGTTTGCATGAACTGTTCGACAGCAAGCAGCCCTTCATGGTCTTGGTAGCCCAGGATCGCCGCGATTTCAGGCTGGGCCTCGAAGCCGAGCTTCTCGGTCGCGCGTCCGGAAATCAGGTGCAGGTGACAGCGGACGGTCCACAGGAAATCCTCTGCATCTGCGAATTCTTCGTATTCGGCCTTGGTGAAGTAGCCGCGATCGATCATCTCGTCGGGGCGTGTCGCGCCGCTGATGTACTTTGTGATCCAGAACAGGGATTGCAGATCGCGCAGGCCGCCCTTGCCCTCTTTGACATTGGGTTCCTGCATATAGCGTTGCCCGCCCTGTTTCAGGTGGCGCTCTTCCCGCTCTGCCAGTTTCAATTCGATGAATTCGGCTTCGGAGCCCTTGATCACGCTCTTCCAGAACTTTGCCTCCAGCTCTTTCGCCAGCCTCTTGTCACCGCCGATATAGCGGCATTCAAGCAGGGCGGTCCGGATCGTCTGGTCGGCCTTCGCCAGCCGGATGCAGTCGCCAACCGTTCGTGTGGCATGGCCGACCTTGAGCCGCATGTCCCAGAGAATATAGAGCATGCTTTCGACGACGCTCTCGGTCCAGGGTGACAGCTTGTAGGGCGACAGGAACAGCAGATCGACATCGGAATAGGGCGCCATCTTGCCGCGTCCATAGCCGCCGACGGCCATGACCGCGATGCTCTGCGCCTCGGTCGGGTTGGGCATGGGGTGCAGATAGTCGACCGCCGTTCGCAGGGCGGCCAGAACGACCTCGTCGGTCAAATAGGTATAAGACCGGGTGAGGGCCGCCGTCTCGAACGGTTTCTCGCGATATGTCTCTGCCAGCCTCAGGCGGCCCGAGTCGTAGATGTTGGACAGGTATTGCGCGACCTCTCGGCGAAATGCGGCGTCATCCGCGCGCTTTTCGGCCAGGTCGGCAATCTGCGAACTGACTTTCTTGCGGTCGAAAAGGGTTTTCCTCGCGCAAATCAGGTCGCCGCGCGGGTTTTTCTCCAATGCCTTCGGTTTTTGTTTATTCTCAGAAGCCGGCGCCACCAAATGTCCTCGGAGCAGGGTCGATTATACGGTAAGTTCCGTTCGTGACCTCTGCCACAGCGAGGCCGCGCTGTACAGTGCCATCCGGCATGAAGCGGAATTCCCCGGACGCGCCTGTAAAGCCGGGCGCCGTGACCAGCGCCACGCCGGACAGCGCATCGGACTTTCCGGTCGCCATCATCTGCGCCACTGTCCGTATGCCGTCATAGGCAAGCCCCGCCAGAGGATGCGGGTCGGACCCGAAGGCGGCGACATAGCGGTTCTTGAAACTGTCGGCGGAGGCAAAGTCGGGCACGGCGAACCAGCCGCCCTGCAATCCGCTCTGCGCCAGGTTCTCCGGCGGAATATCCCAGCGCGCCAGCCCGATGTATTTGATTTCGGCGGGGTTCAGGCCGTTTTCGGGCAGCAGTTGCGCCAGCAGTGGCAGCGCGCCGGCGCTGTCCGCCGTCAGGACGATCGCCGAGGTGCCTGCCGACTTCACCTCGACGGCAATCACGGGCGCGGATTGTACAACGCTGTTCAGGTTGAAGTCATAGGTCGACGTTCCGGTGAATTGCGCGCCGTATTTCGACGCCGCGCTGCTGATTTCGGCCGCAGCCGAGGTGCCGGCCGCGTTGCGCGGCGCTATAGCGGCGACGCGGGTCAGGCCGCGCGCGGCGGCATAGCCGATCAGCCTGTCCGCCGTGTTGCGGAATGTGTTGCCCAGAACGAACAGCCCGCCGCCGGCGATCTCGGCATTGTTGGAAAAGCTCAGCACATTGACCGGGGAATTCGACAATGCGCTTCTGACCGCGGTGGCGGATTCGGCGAACAGCGGACCTATGATGATCTTGGCGCCGTCCCTGACCGCCTGACGGGCCGCGTTCGCGGCGATCTCGGCATTTCCGGCGGTGGAATAGACTTTCAGGTCGATACGCGCGTCTGGGTTTTCGTCCACTGCGAGTTGCGCCGCCCGCACCAGACTGTTCGCCAAGGCCGAAACGCCTGCGTCCGGACTTTCCGAGGGGACCAGCAGGCCGACGGTTATTGCCTTGCCCGCGCTTACGCGCGGCCCGCCGAGGCCAGCCTCCATGTCGCATCCGGCCAGCGAAATAACCAACATGCAGGCGATCAGGGCCCTGCCGTAAATAAACACACGCGAATTCATATTATTTCCCCCGGATTGGCTGGTCAGCGTCGAGTCGTTCGTGCAAAAGTTACGCGGCACCCCTCTCAATATCAACGGGGCAGCGAAAATGCACTGGAATTGGTTACATGATCGCCGAAAAAATACCGCCGGGCCTGTATTTTGTCGCCACGCCGATCGGCGCGGCCCGCGACATCACTTTGCGTGCGCTCGATGTTCTGGCTGGTTGCGACATGATTGCGGCCGAGGATACCCGCAACACGCGCAAGCTGATGGACATCCACGGCATCGCGCTGGGCGGACGGCCCCTGATCGCCTATCACGACCACAATGCGCCGAAAATGCGCCCGCGGATTCTGGCGGCTCTGGCCGATGGTCAGTCGGTTGCCTATGTCTCGGATGCGGGAACGCCGCTGGTCGCGGACCCGGGGTTTTCGCTGTCGCGGGCGGCGATCGCCGAAGGCCTCCTGGTTTTCGCCGTGCCCGGAGCCTCTGCGGTTCTGGCCGCCCTGACGGTGGCCGGATTGCCGACGGACCGGTTCCTGTTCGCCGGATTCCCGCCAAACAAGAGCGCGGCGCGGAAAAAGTTCTTTGAAGAAGTGAAAACCGTGCCCGCGACGCTGATCTTTTACGAAAGCGGCAAGCGCATTCAGTCTTCGTTAAATGATATGGCGCATAGTTTCGGGGAGGGACGCGCCGTGGCGGTCTGCCGGGAACTTACCAAACGGTACGAAGAGGTCTTGCGCGGAACTCTGGAAGAGGTCATCGCAAAGTTTGAAAGCGGGGCCGTCATAAAGGGTGAATTCGTCGTCGTGTTGGGGCCTCCTTCGGAGGAGGCTGCGACCGACCGGGAAATCGAGGATGCTTTGAAGCAGGAATTGCAGGATCATTCAACGAAAGAGGCGGTCCGTCTGGTCACGGACCGGTTCGACGTGCCGCGCAAGCGTGTTTATGACATGGCGCTTGCGCTGAAAGGCAAGCCATGAGCGGCCTGACGTCCTACTGTGCCGGAAAGGCTGCCGAAGACCGGGTTGCGGAGCTTTATGAACGGAACGGCTTTGAAATCGTTGCGCGGCGCTGGCGCAGGTCAGCCGGAGAGATCGATCTGATCGCACGGCATGATCGGAAATTCTATTTTATCGAGGTCAAGAAAAGCCGTGATTGGGCCTCTGCCATCGCCCGTATCTCGGAAAAGCAGATCGCCAGGATCCAGACCGCTGCAACAGAGTTTCTGGCCCAGACCGGATTGGGCCTCGACACCGAATGCCGGTTCGACGCGGCCTTGTCCGACCGGTTTGGACGGATCAAAGTTGTGCCACAGATCGCGTGACTGTTTCCATGCCCGCCCCGCTTTTCGATTGCATGAGCCCGTCCTTCGCGCCATGTATCGGAAAGGTTAAACAAGAGGTTTGGGCCAGATGTCTTTAAAAGTCGCGATCCAGATGGACCCGATTGCCAATATCGATATCAATGCGGACACGACGTTCCGCATTGCCGAGGAAGCGCAGGCGCGCGGGCACGAGTTGTTCTATTATACGCCGGACATGCTGGCGTTTCAGGAAGGGCGCGTGACGGCGCGGGGCTGGCCTCTGACGCTCAGGCGCGAGGCCGGAAACCATTTTTCATTAGGCGAAAAGGTCGAAATCGATCTGTCGACGCAGGATGTCGTTTGGCTGCGTCAGGACCCGCCGTTCGACATGAGCTATATCACGACGACACATATGCTGGACATGATCCATCCTGAAACGCTGGTGGTGAACGATCCGGAATGGGTTCGGAACTATCCCGAAAAGCTGCTGGTCCTGCAATTCCCGCATCTGACCCCGCCGACCACCATCGCCCGCGATCTGGATACGCTGAAAGCCTTCAAGCACAAGCACGGCGATATCATCCTGAAGCCTCTCTATGGCAATGGCGGCGCAGGGGTTTTCCGGCTCGACCCTAGCGACCGCAACCTGAATTCGCTGCACGAGCTGTTTTCCGGCATCAATCGCGAACCGCTGATCGCCCAGAAATTCCTGCATGACGTCAGCAAGGGCGACAAGCGGGTCATTCTGGTCAACGGCGATCCGGTAGGTGCTATCAACAGGGTTCCGGCGGCAGGCGAAACGCGATCCAACATCCATGTCGGCGGTCGTCCCGAAAAAGTGGCTCTGGATGACCGTGATCTGGAGATTTGTGCCGCGATCGGGCCTTTGTTGCGTGAAAAGGGCCAGATCTTCGTGGGGATCGACGTGATCGGCGGCAACCTGACCGAGATAAACCTGACCTCGCCCACCGGCATCCAGGAACTGGAGCGGTTCGACGGCATCAACGTCGCTGAAAAGATCTGGCAGGTTATCGAGGCGAAACGCGGCGTCTAACCGGCGCGTAATTCCGAGACAATGCGATAGCCGAGCGCTTCGGCGATATGCGTCACCCGGACGCCTTCGGAGGCATCCAGATCCGCGATCGTTCGCGCCACCCGCAAGACGCGGTGATATCCGCGCGCGGTCAGGCGGAACTTGTCGGCGGCGCGGGTAAGCAGGGCTGCGCCTTCGGTATCGGGTCTTGCGATCTGGTCCAGTAAACCGCCCTCGGCGTCGGCGTTTAGCCGCGCGGTCGGATGCCCCTGAAAACGCCGCCGCTGGATGGACCAGGCCGCCGCGACCCGCTCGGCAATGGCGGCGCTGGGTTCGCCCGCGGGCGGCTGGTCGAGCAGTTGCATCGCCACCGGCGGCACCTCGACCCGCAGGTCGAAACGGTCCCAGAGCGGGCCGGATATTTTTCCCAGGTAGTCCTGCCCGCAGACTGGAACCCGGGCGCAGGCCCTTGTCGGATCGGTCAGGTAACCGCAGCGGCAGGGGTTGGCCGCCGCTACCAGCATGAAGCGGCAGGGATAGGCGACATGGGCATTGGCGCGCGCCACCATCACCTTTCCGGTTTCCAGCGGCTGGCGCAGGGTCTCCAGCACGGTGCGGGAGTATTCGGGAAACTCGTCCATGAACAGCACGCCGTTATGCGCCAGAGAGATCTCGCCGGGCTTCGCGCCCCGCCCGCCGCCGACGATCGCGGCCATCGAGGCTGTGTGATGCGGGTCGCGGAACGGGCGCGTGCGGGAAATCCCGCCCTTGTTCAACAAGCCGGACAGCGAATGGATCATCGAGGTTTCCAGCGCCTCGTCCGCGTCCATTTCCGGCATCAGCCCCGCCATGCGCGAGGCCATCATGGATTTGCCGGACCCCGGTTCGCCGACGAAAAACAGGTGGTGACGGCCCGCAGCGGCGATTTCCATGGCGCGTTTGGCTTTTTCCTGTCCCTTCACGTCGGTCAGGTCGAGCGCGCCGCGCGAGGCGGATACCTCGCCCGGTTGCGCGGCGGGCAGGATGTGGCGGCCCTTGAAGTGGTTCATCGCCTCCAGCAACGTGGCGGGCGCGATAACCTTGACCGAGCCGACCCAGGCGGCCTCGGCGCCGCA
>JBFFQS010000021.1:0-20654 GCA_041573315.1 Amylibacter sp.
GCGCAGACTTCCTCGCCGTACTTCGGGTCCGGCACGCCGATCACTTCCGCCGCCTCTACCTTCGGATTCTGGAACAGGTATTCCTCAATCTCCCGCGGGAAGATGTTCTCGCCGCCGCGGATCAGCATGTCCTTGATGCGTCCGACGATCTGGAAATAGCCCTCGTCATCCAGCACCGCGACGTCTCCGCTGGCGATCCAACGCGCCTCGTCGATGGCCTTGGCGGTCTTTTCCGGGTCGTTCCGGTACTTCGGCATGACGCAGTAGCCCCGCGTCAGCAATTCTCCGGCGACACCCCGCGGCAAGATCCGGCCATCGGGATCGACGATCTTGATCTCGGTATGCGGCAGGACGCGCCCGACGGTTTCCACCCGCCGCCTGACCGGATCGTCGATGGAGGTCTGGGTGCTGACCGGACCGGTTTCCGTCATGCCATAGGCGATGGTGATCTCGGTCATGTGCATCTCGTTCATGATGCGCTTCATCAGTTCGGCGGGGCAGGGCGCGCCGGCGATGATGCCGGTTCGCAGGCTGGACAGATCCCGCCTTTCAAAACCGGGAGAGTCCAGCGCCGCAATGAACATCGTTGGGACGCCGTGGAACACGGTGCATTTCTCGGCCTCGACCACGTCCATCGCGGCCACCGCATCGAAACCGGCAGAGGCAAACACCATCGTCGCGCCATGCGCCACGCAGCAGAGCGTGCCGAGCACCATGCCGAAGCAATGGTACATCGGCACCGGAATGCACATCCTGTCGCTGGACGAGAGGCGCATCTGCAATCCGGTGAAAAGAGCGTTGTTGACGATATTGTGGTGCGACAGGGTCGCAGCCTTGGGCCGCCCCGTGGTGCCGCTGGTGAACTGGATATTGACCGGATCGTCGAATTGCAGCTGCGAGGCCAGTTCGGCGACGCGTTTTCGCGCGGCCTTGGTCGCACCCGACAGCAGGTCCGCGAACAGCAGTGCGCCGGGCACCGGATCGTCCCCCAGCACGATCACCCAGCGCAGCTCCGGTATCTTCTTTGACTTGAGCTTGCCCGGTTTTGCCTTCTTCAACTCGGGCACCAGTTCGGCGAGCATCGACAGATAGTCGCTGGACTTGAACGACGGAACCGTGATCAGCGCCTTGACGCCTACCTGATTGAGTCCGAATTCCAGTTCCGAGGTCCGGTAGGCAGGGTTGATATTCACGAGGATCAGCCCGGCCTTGGCAGTCGCGAACTGCAGCACCACCCATTCAACCATATTCGGGGCGCAGACGCCGACCCTTTCACCCGGTTCCAGCCCCAGCGCCAACAGCCCCGACGCCGCCTCTACAGCCCGTGCCTCCAGATCGCGCCAGGTCAGGCGGGCGTTCTGATACGGAACGACGAGCGCCTCGGTGTCCGGAATACGTGCGGCCGTTTCGCTCAGCAGGTTGCCGATTGTGACACCGGCAAGCGGAATTTCGGATACGCCGTGCTCGTAACTATATGCGGATCGCCTGAATTTCTCCGTGGCAGACATGTTTCCTCCTGATGAAATCCATCTGCCATTCGTAACGCCGATGCGCGATGGTCATGCCGTCACCTGAAATCTAAGGTCCGGCGCGATCCCGGTCGTTGATTTAAGTCAAAGGCCTTCAGCCAGACGTCTGACGGCCAGTTCCGCGTTTTCCCGTGCGCTTTCGATCGTTGAAGCCAGAGAAATGAAATGCAGGCTCTCGCCGGTTTCAAAGCCCGAGGGCGTCAGGAAGATGATGCCGTCTGTCCGTTCGGGCCCCCACAGCAGGTCGTTTACCTTGTCAATACCTTCGGAAAAATGCTGTCGGAGGTGGGTCGCGCCGGGCGCATGATGGATGACATATTCCGGTATGTTGGAGCCTCCGAACAGGGTGTTCAGGAAAGTCATCGGAATGGATACGCCGCCCCAGCGACCGTTGCATTCGATCCATAACAGTTCTGCGGACTCCAAGGTCTCGCCGGAAATTACCGTATCGAAACTGCAGCGTCCAAAATACCCGAGTTTCTGAAACACCGTGGCAAGCATGAGCGCCTCATGCGCCATTCTTTCGTCCAGTTCGGGTGGCAGGTCAGCCTGAACCGCGCCCGAAAACGTGCCCCGCGGCCCCGATATCACCTGTTCATACAGCCCCTCTATGATCGGGGGACCGTCCTTCGGGTCTGGTATCCAGATCTGTGCCGAAGGGCTGGTCAAAACCTGGTTTTCCCAGACCTGCAACATCAGGGGAAAATGCAGGTCACCGTCAACCGGCGCCATAAGCTCTGCCAGAAACAGATGAGTTTCGCGGACACTCAAGCCCCGGACCTCGGCGCAGGAAATGACAAAATTTCCCACCGAGCCGGCACTGTCCGGCACCTTGATGACCAGCTTGTTGTTATACCGGGCCAGCGACCGGACCTTGCCGGTGAGCGAAGCTGAACCGTGGACAGGAACCTCGACAGGCACCGCTTCCGGACCCAGCAGTCCGCGCGCGACTTTGGCGAACCAGAGCTTGTTGTTCGCCAGACGCGACAGCGTTGGCAGAGGGCCGGCCACCCGCACGGGCAGACCCGAATCCTCGCCCAGTTTGCGGGCCAGATTCCAGATCGTTCCGGTCGTGATATGCGGCAGGACCGTCGTGCTTCGATGATTGAGAAGCCGCTGTAACAGGTCGGCGTATGTGTCTTTGTCCGCCAGGCATCTGAAGGGCGTGGTAAACAGGTTCTCGATGGTGGGCTGCCGCGTTTCCAGATAGTCTGGGGTCCCGAGTTGCAATACCCGTTCGCGATAGTCTTCGAAATCGCGGTTCCTTCCTGTGCCGATGACGACAAGATCGCTTGTCTTGGCAAAGGTCGACAACCGGTATTCGAGCGCGCTGGAACTGTGTTCGGCCAGAAGGGGTATTTCGCGCACGTCGCCGATTATCGTGCAGTGCCCGTCGCCCAGACCGCGCCGCGCGAAAGCCTCGAAATAAATCTGCTCGCGGGTAAAGCTGCTCTCTGCCCCGAGCGCGCGCGCCAAGGCCTCGATCTTCCGGCTCTCGGATCGATTCAGTTCGGGTCGGCGCAACTGCTTGAAAAGCAGGCGCGAGGGATGTTCGGGCCGGCCTTTCATCTTTCCCCCTCTTTGATGCTTTGTTCCTGCATATACCGTTATTGAACCGGCATTGTTGACGCAGGTCAAAGAAGGTTCATGCCGCTTCGGACAAACTGGCGGCAGGAACCCGGAGATTTTCTGATGTGCAGATTATACGCTTTGAGAGCAAATGAACCAACGCGCGTGGAATGCAGTCTGGTTCGCGCGCAGAATGCATTGATGTTGCAGAGCGCGGGCGACACCCAAGGGCTGGTCCACGGCCACGGTTGGGGCGTGGCGGACTACAAGGACGGCTTGCCGATGATCGAAAAACAGGTCTGGGCGGCCTATGAAGGCGAGCACTTCGCCAAAAGCGCGGCCCGGATCTATGGACACACTGTCGTCGCCCATGTCAGGCGCGCGACCGTCGGCGTGCCATCGATCGAAAACACGCATCCATTTGTCTACGGTCGCTGGATTTTCGTTCATAACGGAACCGTTCCGGAATTCCTGAAGGTGCGCGACCGGATGATAGAAGAGGTCGATCCCATGCTGCGCAACGACATCAGGGGCACGACGGACAGCGAGCATATCTTTTACTATATTCTGTCCCTGCACCTGAAACATCCCGAAACGCCGCTGATGGAGATCGTTCGTCAGGCGATCCGCCAGATCGTCGACTGGGCGGCAGAGGTTACGCCCGGACGCAAGGTGGGGCTGAACATTGTCATTACGGACGGCGATCACTTTGCCGGCAGCCGCTTTGGCCGAACCCTCTGGCATGTGGAAAGGGAGTATGTTTTCGAGTGCCCGATCTGTGGCAAATCGCATGTTCACCATGAAAAAGGCGCCGACTATCGCGCCGTGGAAATCGCCTCGGAACCGCTCACGGACGAAAACTGGCACGAGATACCGGACAGCCACGTCTATACCGTGGACGAGGATTTCTATCTGCTGACCGAACCGGTCTACTGAGCCCGATGGCCCCGGCGCTGCAATGCCGTCAATCCTATCCATAGCTGGCCGATTATCAGAGGCATCAGGCTTGCACCCAAGGCGAGCGCCAGATGGTCCTTGCCGGGCAGGGTCAGCTTCATGACATCCGCCAAAGCCGGAACGTAGAAAGAAGCGGCCAGAAGCAGCAGGCAAAAGGCGATGGCAAACCAGACGTAGCTGTTTTTCGACACGGTGTTGGCGAACCAGCGCTCTGAAGCTCCCCGCATGTTGAAAACATGCCAGAGCTGCGACAATGCCAGCGTCATGAAGGCGATCGTGGTAGCTTCCGCGCCGGTCATTCCGAAATTCTCAAGCGCCAGCCAATAGGCACCCAGTGTGGATACCGTGATCAGAAGGCCGAACGCGACAATATCGAGCCAATGCCCCCGGGTCACGATTTGTTCTTTCGGATCGCGCGGCGGCTCTTGCATTACGGTTTCGTCGCCCTCGCCCAAACCCAGCGCAAAGGCAGGAAATACGTCAGTTACGATGTTCAGGAACAGAATCTGGATCGGGCTCAGGGGAACCGGCAGGCCGATGATGATGGCCAGCCCCACGACCAGAACCTCGCTGAAATTACAGGACATCAGATAGATGACGAAACGCCTGATATTGCCAAAGATCACCCGCCCCTGACGCATCGCCGCGATGATAGAGCTGAAGGCGTCATCCTTGAGCACCATTGCGGCCGCCTCTCGCGCCACCTGCGTCCCACGCTGCCCCATGGCGATGCCGATGTCTGCCTTCTTCAAGGCCGGCGCATCATTCACGCCGTCGCCTGTCATCGCAACCACATGTCCGGCTTTTTGATAGAACTGCACCAGCTTCAGCTTCGATTCAGGCGAGACCCGCGCGAAGACATTGGCTTCCAACAGGTCCGGACCCTTTCCCGCAGTGGGGTCTTCGGGGTCGATCTCCTGCAAATCCTCCTCGGTAAATGCCGCGATACGGTCATCGTCGGCCAGCCCCGCCTGAACCGCTATCTTCGAGGCTGTCGCGATGTGGTCGCCGGTCATCATTACCACACGAACGCCCGCGCCGCGGCATTTGGCGACAGCCTCGGGTATGTCTTCGCGCAGAGGGTCGAGCAGGCAGACAAACCCGGCCAGCACCAATGCGTCATATGGGTCGCCGTCTTCCCTGTCGGTCTCTTTGTAGGCCATGCCGATCAGGCGATATCCGCTGCGAGCCTTTTCCTCGACGCGTTCCATCAACTCCTTGCGGTCCGCCTTGGTCAGGTCCCGGAGGCCGCCATCCTCCCGCATTTTCCCGGCGTGCTCCAGAATGGCCTCCGGCGCGCCTTTGACGGCCGTCAGATAGCCGTCATCGACGCGGTGAACGGTGGCCATCATCTTGCGATCCGGATCGAATGCATGCTCGGCAATCTCCGGCTTTTCATCCGGATCGAGGTCGGGCCGGATGCCGAACCGGTCGGCGACATGCAGCAAGGCAAGCTCCATCGGATCGCCGACGGCGACCCTCTTTTCGCCATTTGCCGGCTTTTCAACCTCTGCATTGTTGCACAGTGCGCCGATTTCCAGAATGCGGCGCAGCGTCGGATCCCGGGCAGGGTCGAGGTCGCCGTCGCTGTCGTCCAGCTCGACGTTGCGGCCATGCGCCAGAAGAAAGCTGGTGACGGTCATCCGGTTCTCGGTCAGTGTTCCGGTCTTGTCGGTCAGGACGATCGTCGTAGCGCCCAGTGTTTCCACGGCGGACAGCTTTTCGATCAGCGTGTTGTGCCGGGCCAGCCGCAGCATGCCGCGCGCCAGGGCCAGCGTGGCCACGACCGACAGGCCCTCGGGAACCGCAGCCACCGCCAGTGCGATCGCGGTTTCGGTCATTTCGAGCCACCCGAGCCCCCGCAGATAGCCGGTGATCCCGATCAGCGCGGAGAGGGCGATTGTGATCCAGACCAGCAACTGCCCGAGCCTGTCGAGACGCTTTTCAAGCGGATGAGCCTCCGCCTCGGCAGTTTCGGCCATGGACGCGATGCGCCCCAATTCGGTTTCGCTGCCGATCCCGGTAACAACGCCAAGGCCCGTTCCGCGCACGACAGCGACACCCTTGAAGGCCATATTGGTGCGGTCGGCGACATAGGTGTCCTTCTCGACAGGCTCCACCGTCTTTTTCACCGGCGTGGATTCACCGGTCAGCGTGGATTCGTCGCAATAGAGGTTCGCGGCCTCCAGCAGCCGCATGTCCGCAGGAACGATGTCGCCGCTTTCCAGCAGGACGATATCACCGGGCGTCAACTCGCGCACCGGCAGCATGTCCGACCGGCCCTCGCGCCTGACGCGGGCGGTGACGGTGACCATCTGGTACAATGCCTCCATCGACCGGATCGCGCGCCAGCTTGTGAAAAAGCCTATGGCGGTATTGATCACGAGCACGACAAAGATCGCCATAGCCTCGGCGTATTCGCCGACCACGACCGAAAGTACGGCGGCGGCCCCCAGCAACCAGACAATCACGCTGCGGAACTGGTCCGCCAGAATCAATAGAACCGCGCGCCTTTTCTTGCGCGCGATCAGGTTTGGCCCATATCTCCGCCGGCGTTTGGCAACCTCCGCCGCATCCAGCCCCCTGTCCGGGTCAACATCCAGAAAGGCGAGCGCCTCGCCCCGGCTCCGCGAGTAAAGTTGCAATCGGTCCTGGACGTCTGTCACTGCAACGGGCCCTTTCCGGCATTATTCGAAAGGCGATCAGGCCTGCGACTGAAACTGAGGCCGCCGGTTCACATCGAAAGGGCTGCGGACATCGCCGGACCCGCGATTCATCAGCGCGACCGCCTCAGCATGTTAAGGCCACAATTCGCGAATTTTCGGCGGCAGGGCGTTGCGCACATCGCTGATCTCTCCAGCAGTTACCTTGCCACTCAGAAAACGCATCACAAGGGTGATATCCTTTTCGCCGGAGTATTCGCGGTCCTCGGAGAAAGTCTTCTCGATCTTACCTACAAACCCTTCCTTGCTGCGATCCGTGTTGGGGGTCGCGGCAGGTCGCCAGCCCTCGTAGTACATGCCGCGAATAAGGATCGGCAACTGCGCCGCGAAGCCTGCGGATTCTTCGTGCGGCAGGTGATCGCGTACTCCGGTCAGAACCGCGCGCAGCAGGTGCAGAACCTGTTTCTGATCCTGCCAGCCGAGCTTTTCCGCCAACTCGTTTATCCACTCGTGTGTCAGCTGAACCGAATGATCGATGACTTCAAGCCCTTTGATGCTCATGGCAGTCTCCTTCACGAATTGCCGCGAAACGGGGCGACCGGCTAAAAAGCCGGCTGCACCAGTTTCTTTTTGTATGCTGCGACTCTAGCAGATCGCGACACATTGCAGATTGACCTATGTCAATGACATCACGGGGCGTCCGCCTGTTCGTTTGGTTCGGTGGCACCTATCGCGTCGGGAAGGTATCGTGCCGCGAAAGCCTCTTAGCTCTCCGCATAGCCAGAACGATGAACAACCGCTTTTTTCTCAAATCGCGAGATCTCTTGCCTGCTCTCTGAGGACAAATTTCTGGATCTTGCCGGTTGATGTTCTTGGAATCGACGTGAAGACAAACCTCGCGGGAACTTTGTAAGCGGCAAGCTGATCGCGGCACCACCTTGCCAGCGCTTCTTCGTCAACATGCTGGCCCGGAGCAAGTTCGATGAAAGCACAGGGCCTTTCGCCCCATTTCTCGTGCGGCATCGCAACGACAGCGGCGATCGCGACTGCCGAATGGCGATAAAGCACCTCTTCCACTTCGATAGAGGAAATGTTTTCTCCGCCCGAAATGATGATGTCCTTTGATCTGTCCTTGAGCTGCACATACCCATCAGGGTGCATGACACCGAGGTCGCCGGAATGGAACCATCCGCCCTTGAAGGCCTCCCGGGTTGCCTTTGGGTTTCGAAAATACCCCTTCATCACGACATTTCCGCGGAACATGACTTCGCCCAATGGTTTACCGTCGCGCGGCACAGGGGTCATGGTTTCGGGGTCCAGAACGTCCAACCCTTCCAGCGGCAAATACCGGACGCCCTGACGCGATTTCAGCGTCGCCTGCTCGGAAGGCGGCAGATCGGACCATTCCCGATGCCAGTCATTCACCACGGCCGGGCCGTAGGTTTCCGTCAGCCCGTAAAGGTGGGTCACATCAAAACCTGCGGATTGCATATCCGCCAGGAGCTTCTCGGGCGGTGGCGCCGCGGCGGTGAAGAACTGCACGGTGCGATCCAGATTGCGTTTGACCTCATCAGGCGCCGAAATCATGAGCGACATCACGATCGGGGCACCGCAAAGGTGGGTGACGCCTTCATCCGCAAGGGCCGCCCAGATCGGCTCTGCCCGGACCTGGCGAAGGCACACATGCGTTCCTATGATGGCCGACATTGTCCAGGGAAAACACCAGCCGTTGCAGTGGAACATCGGCAGGGTCCACAGATAGACCGCATGTTTTTCCATCGACGTGGTCAACGCATTGCCCTGTGCCAGCAGGTAAGCCCCCCTGTGGTGCGATACGACGCCTTTCGGGTCGCCGGTCGTCCCCGAGGTGTAGTTGACCGAGATGGCGTCCCATTCGTCTTCGGGCATGAGCCAGGCAAACTCCGGATCCCCGCCGGACAGGAGTTCCTCGTAGTCCAGTGCTTCGGCGGATGTTTCCGGCCCGGTATACTCGGCGTCGTCATATTGGATCACGACGGGGGTCACGGTTGCCAGTGTCAGGGCGTCTTGCAGGAGCGGCATGAATTCGCGGTCGACGATCACGATACGCGACATTGCGTGATCGAGCTGAAAGGCAATAACGGTGGCGTCCAGACGGGTGTTGATCGAATGCAGCACCCCACCGCACATCGGAACGCCATAATGGCATTCGAGCATGGCCGGTGTGTTTGCCAGCAGCGCCGATACAGTGTCACCCCGCCCGATGCCATATTGCCCCGCCAGGGCAGAGGCCAGTTGCCGCGACCGCGCATAGAAGTCGGCATAGTTGCGGCGTAGTGCGCCGTGAATGATCGCCGTATGCTCAGGAAAAACGTTGGCGGCGCGTTCAAGAAAGGTCAGAGGAGTCAGAGGCTGAAAGTTTGCGGGATTGCGATCCAGACCGGTGTTGTAGGGATTGTCCGACATGGCACTAGGAGTCTTGCCATTGGGGCTTGCGTTTTTCGATGAATGCGCCGATGCCTTCTTCGGCGTCGCGGGCAAGCATGTTCTCCACCATCACCTTGGATGCGTAGTCATAGGCCTCCGCCAAAGTCATTTCCCGTTGCGCGTAGAACGCGCGTTTTCCGGTGGCGAGGGTCATGCTGGACTTGGACGCGATCTTGCGCGCCATCGCCATGGTTTCGTCGCGCAGCTCGTCTGTGGCAACCGCCCGGTTGATCAGCCCGATCTCGGCGGCGCGGCTTGCGGGCACCATGTCGCCCGTCAGCAGCATTTCCATCGCGTGCTTGGACGCGACGTTCCTCGACAAGGCCACCATCGGGGTCGAGCAGAACAGGCCGATATGCACGCCCGGCGTGCTGAACCGGGCCGTGTCTGCGGCGATGGCAAGATCGCAACTGGCCACCAGTTGACAGCCGGCGGCGGTCGCAACCCCCGTTACCTCGGCGATGACGGGTTTCGGGCAATTCACAATCGCCTGCATCACGCCGGAGCACATCGCCATAACCTTGGCGAAATAGGCTTGCCCGCGATCCGGGCCGGAACGGCCGGCCGTCATTTCCTTGAGGTCGTGCCCCGCGCAGAATGCCGGGCCGTTCGCGGCCAGGATTACGACGCGCACGGCCGTATCGGATGAAGCCCGGTCAAAGGCTGCACCCAGATGACCCAACATCGCTTCGGACAAGGCATTGCGCCGACCCACGTCATTCAGGGTCAGGCGCAGAATGCCGTTTTCATCCAGTTCAGACGCCAGCATATTGCTCGTTTGCACCGACCTTTTCCCTTGCGTCTTCCAGAATGACGTTGATCTCGACACTATCGGCGAGTGTGTTGGCGATAAAGCAATACCGGTGAGCCCGATCATGCATCTTTTCCAGCTCCGCCGCATCGACCGCAAAGCCGGTGTCAAAGTGCACTACCGGATGCAAATCCACGCGCGTGACGGACATTTGACCCTTGGCGTTTTTACCAAGATACGCGACGGCGCGATCGAAGAAACTCGCGACCGGCCACTTGGCCTTGGCCGCCAGCGCCAGGAAGGTCATCATGTGACAGCTGGACAATGCGGCGGCCAGAGCCTGCTCCGGGTTCGTGTTCGCCGGATCGCCGCCCCAATCGGGGGCAGCATCCGCTTTCAGTTCATAAACGTCATTGTATCGGACGGTATGCGCGTTCGAATATTTGCCGGGATTCAGGTCAGCTTCGGACCGGTGCCAGTTCAGTTCGATGGAAAGTTCGGACATATCAGTTCTCCGTATTGAATTGGGCACTCAGGCCGCGGCGATTTGCTTTTTGGGATCGTAGAACGGGCGTTCGACGATTGTGGCTCGGGCCGGGCCGGAACCGCTCACGATTTCGACCTTCGCACCGATATTTGCATGTTCTGCCGCGACCATGGCCAAGGCGATGTTCTGCTCAAGCCGTGGCGAATACACCGCGGAAGTGACCATGCCGATTGTTTCACCGTCTTTGTTGATTGTCCAGAACGTGGTGTTAGGCCCCTTGAGCGGCTCGCTGTCGATGATCAGGCCCACCTGTTTGCGTGCCGGGCCTTCGGCCTTAATACGGCGCAGCGCGGCTTTGCCGATGAAATCGGCTTCCATGTCGAGGTCAACCAGACGGTCAAACCCGAGCTCATAGGGGTTCGTGTTGATATCCGCGTCGGCGTGATATGACAGCATGCCGCCTTCGATGCGGCGGATGGAAGAGGTGTGGCCCGGTTTCAGACCATGCTGCATGCCTGCCGCCATGATCCGCTCCCACAGCGCGTCGCCGCGCGAACCGTCGCGCAGGTAAATCTCATAGCCCAGTTCACTGGACCAGCCGGTGCGCGACACGATCAGGGGAATCCCGTCAAGCTCGACCTCACGCAGCCAGTAATAGCGCAGGTCCATGATGCTTTCGCCAAACAGCTCCCGCATCACTTCGCCCGATTTCGGACCCTGCAATTGCAGCGGCGACACATCGGGTTCACCGATTGTCACGTCCAGCCCGGAATGCACGGCCACGCCCTGCGCCCAGAGCAGAATGTCGCTGTCGGCCAGCGATATCCAGAAATGGTTTTCCGCGAGCCGCAGCAGGATCGGATCGTTCAGGATGCCGCCGTCTGCATTGGTGATCAGGATGTATTTGCACTGTCCGACGGCCATCTTGGACAGGTCGCGCGGGGTCAGCATCTGGGTGAATTTCGCGGCGTCCGGGCCGGTGATCTCGACCTGACGTTCAACCGCGACGTCGCACAGGATCGCGTCGTTGACCAGGTTCCAGAAGTTCTGTTCCGGATTGCCGAAGTCACGCGGAATATACATGTGATTGTAGACCGAAAATCCCTGAGCTCCCCACCGGACGGTGGCATCGAAATAAGGGGATTTGCGGATCTGTGTGCCGAACCCGAAGTCGTCTGATTGCATCATGTTTAGCGCCCTTGTAAGCCACCGGACCGTCAGGCCGTGGATTGTTTCAACATCGCGCCATTTTAGCCTCGGACGCAGTGTGAAGCAGACTAAAAAATAGGCAGGTTGAAGACTGGTCAGACCGTTTTACGGTTTCAAACGGGCCGTTCGGACGTGCGGAGTTATTTGCTTTCCTTCGCCGCCAGTTTCGCAAGGTTGGGCTGGTCCGATTTGATTCGCCGGGTCACGATGTATGTCATGTAGCGGTCAATCCCAAGCTCTGCGGCGAGCAGGGTTTCCATCAAGTTCTGAAACGATGCGAGGCTGGGGCTTACAGCCTCCATGACATAATCCATGCCGCCGCCTGTGGCGATGCATTCGGTGATCTCGTCCAGAGTCCTGATATGGGCCTCGAAGCGATCGAAATCCGACTTTCGGTGATGCGTCAGCGAAACGGTCACGACGACCTGGGTGAAATCGCAAATTTTATCGAGTGCTATTTCGGCGTGGTACCCTCTTATGAACCCTCCGGCCTTCAACCTGTCCAAACGCGCCAGACACGGCGTCGGAGAAAGGTTAACGATCTCTGCCAACTTGGTTTTGCTCAGTTGGCCATGCTTCTGAACCGCACTGAGGATGCGGATATCGGTTGCATCGAGGCCAAACCTTTTCATTGGTCCGAAACTTTCATTGCGCCTCACCACAACGGCGGGCATCAGCATTCAGGACGCGGTTACTTGTTACGTCAAGTTATTATTAGTGCGCCAATGACAGGCGGGTGAAGGATTATGCGACTACTTCTGTGGCAAATGCGTCGATAAAAACGCTTCGGCTGAAGACCCGGAGCGTTCTTTTGGCAACCAACTCCCCATGTTTTCGACGTGGGGACATCGGTTGTAAGCGATACTTTTGAATGTCGGCTTTTGGCGATTGCAAAGCGCGGTTTGATCGCCGAAGCGAAGGGCCGCTTTCCGCCCGCCTTGCCTTGGTTGATCGAGAATTGAACGTCCGCTGCGGGTTCGGAGCGGGCAAAGCTGCCGTTCGTTATGGTTGCTAAAAGGTTGCTGGATTAGCCTTGCAGAGACAGGTTCGCAGTGGTCCGACAAGCACCGCTTGAAGAGCAACTCCGCAGTTGATTTGGGTCAACGACGCGAGACTCGGGAGGTGCTAGGGTCGCGCACTCGCTAACATCAGGGTAATTATACTGACATGCCCAAAGACACATCAAATCGACCCGACGGCGATCCTGGCGGATGGCAATGGCAGGTATGGATGCTGCTTGCCGCGTTGCTGGCAATGGTCCTGTTCTCGGGCCTCTGGCCGAACTCCGGGCCGGTGCCGACTGCCTTGCCCTACAGCGAAGTCAAACAGATGATCCGCGACGGTCGGGTTACTTCGGCTGATCTGCAGGAGCATGCCATCGTCGTCATCACCGGCGAACCGGGCGCCGAAAGCAAAGAGACTTTCCGCGCTGTAACCCCGTCTCAGGGAGACCCCGATCTGTTGCCGCTGCTAGAACAAAACGGCGTCGAGATTCGGGCCGAAGAGCCCTCCGGTGTTTCGATGCTGTCCTACATACTGCCATGGGTCCTGATCCTTGGCGTCTATCTGTGGCTGCAGAGGCGTATGATGGGCAACATCGTCGGTGGCGGTCCGGGCGGTGTCGCCGGCGGGCTCCTGAGCGGGCGTTTTTCCACGCCGACCGCGTCACGCGAAAAGATCACCTTCGCGGACGTTGCAGGTCAGGATCAGGCCAAGCGGGAGGTGTCCGAGCTGGTCGATTTTCTGCGTGAGCCGGAGCGCTTTGAAAAGGTCGGCGCCGAGGTGCCGCACGGTGTCCTGCTGGTTGGCCCGCCCGGCACCGGCAAGACCCTTCTTGCCAAGGCGCTGGCGGGCGAGGCGGATGTGCCCTTCTTTTCAACTTCGGGGTCGGAGTTTATCGAGATATTCGTTGGCGTCGGTGCGGGCCGCGTGCGCAAGATGTTCGAGGCGGCGCGCAAGGCTGCCCCGTCGATCATCTTCATTGACGAGCTCGACAGCATTGGGCGGACCCGCGGCACCGGTCTGGGCGGCGGCCATGACGAGCGCGAGCAGACGCTGAACCAGATTTTGGCCGAGCTTGACGGTTTCGCCCCGCGCGAGGCCGTAGTGGTTCTGGCCGCGACCAACCGGCCCGATGTTCTGGACCCCGCTCTCCTGCGCCCCGGCCGCTTTGACCGGCACGTAACGCTGGAACTGCCCGATAAAGCGGCCCGTCGCGCGATCCTCGACCTCCATGCCAAGAACCTGCCGCTGCAAGACACCGATGACCTGGACATCATGGCGGCAGGTACGCCGGGGTTTTCCGGTGCTGATCTGAGAAACCTGCTGAACGAGGCGGCGATCACGGCGGCGCGTCGGGGCGGCGACCGGATCACCCGCGACGATTTGGGCGAGGCGCGCGACAAGGTGATGATGGGTACGGTGCGTTCGCTTGCAATCCGGCCCGAAGAAAAACATCGCCTTGCCGTACACGAGGCCGGCCATACCGCGGCGGCCTATTATACTCCGGGAGCCGACCTGCTGTACAAGGTGACGATCATTCCGCGCGGCCATGCCCTTGGCGGCACGCATATGCTGCCCGAAAGCGAACGGCACACGCTGGATGAGGACTATCTGCGCGACCAGCTTGTCACGCTTCTGGCCGGGCGGGCCGCTGAAAGGCTGCTGGTCGGCACAGTCAGTTCCGGAGCTGACGATGACATTCGCAGGGCGACCGATCTGGCCCGCTCGATGGTGGCGCGCTGGGGTATGACCGAAGATCTGGGCCCGGTCGATCTGCGCCAAAGCGAGGACCACCCGTTCCTTGGCCAGTCCATCGCCCAGCCGCGCGACCACGCAGATGCAACGGCAGCGCAAGTCGACGCCGCGGTGATCTCGTTGCTGAAACAGGCCGAGGAGCAGGCGACAAAGGTCCTGACAGAACATCGGCCCCGGGTAGAGCAACTTGTTTCATCGCTTGAGGCCAAGGAAACGCTGAATCTTGACGAGATACGACTCTGTTTGGACCCTGACAGCAAGGTCACGTCTTTGAACCGCCCTGAAGACCGGCTGTGGAAGATCCCGCCGGTACGCTAGGCAGGCGTCGTCAATGACCGACGCATTCTGCTAAATTCCCGTGCGCGCGCTTCAAACATAGAATAGTTTTTTAGTTGCCGAAGTTTGCCGGAAGTGCCCGGAATGCTCACGCGGCCCGCTCTCTGGCAATTCGACAGTTTCAGCCCATAAGTGGCGCCGTATGAACGCGCGCCCAACACAGATTCTAGCTGGCGTCCAAGGTATGGCGGGATATTTGACGGCAATTGCATATTCGATGCCGGTCCTGATTGGCCCCGCTGTATGATTGTTCGCCCTTTGCGCTCATCAGAGAACACGGTTCCGGTGAATTCAAACCTGCCGGAATTTGCAGCGGGACTTGGCGCCGTTGTTCCCATATGCCTCTCAAAGACACATTTAGACTGCGTGGATAATCGAAAATTTTACTTAAAAGCATTGATTTAAATGGTGAGCCGGTCGGGGTTCGAACCCGAGACCTACTGATTAAAAGTCAGTTGCTCTACCAACTGAGCTACCGGCCCACGCGTGAAGGGGGTATTAGGCTGCGCGGTTTGTGTGGTCAAGTCCGAATCTGTGAAAAAGTTCGTGTCTGGAATGATTGCAAACAAAGGTCTATATGGGCGCCATGAACAAGCAAACAAACCATGACGAGGGGCTTCCGTTCCTCAAGATGCACGGGCTGGGCAATGATTTCGTGATCATTGACGCGCGGGGCGGACGGAATCCGGTTACGGCCGCGCTTGCGCAGGCCGTTGGCGATCGGTTCTTCGGCGTGGGATTCGATCAGCTTGTCGTGCTGCGGGATTGCGACGACGCCGATATCGCGGTCGATTTCTGGAACTCCGACGGCAGCGCGGCGGACGCTTGCGGCAATGCCAGCCGCTGTGTCAGCCGGCTGATCATGGACGAAACCGGCAAGGACCACCTGACTTTGCGCACCGGCCGTGGGCTCTTGCAGGCCGTCGATGCAGGTGACGGGTTGATCAGCGTGAACATGGGGCACCCGCAACTGGTCTGGAACGAAATTCCGCTGGCCGAGGATGTGGATATCGACGCCCTGCCGATCGAGGGCGCGCCGGGGTCCGCCGGCATGGGCAATCCGCACTGTGTTTTCGTTGTTGATGACGCCGGGGAAGTGCCGCTTGAAACCATCGGCCCGAAGATTGAACACCACCCGCTGTTTCCCGAACGCACCAATGTCGAGTTCATCCAGATCCTCGACCGCGAAAACATCCGCATGCGGGTCTGGGAGCGGGGCGGAATGATCACAAAGGCCTGCGGCTCGGGTGCCTGCGCGGCCGCGGTTGTGGCACATCGGAAAGGCCTGACTGAACGCAAGGTCACGCTGCATCTGGACGGCGGCGACCTGTTGATCGACTGGCGCGACGACGGGGTCTGGATGACAGGGCCGACGCAGCTTGTGTTCTCCGGCAGGCTCGACCCGGATTTTCTGGAAACCGTGTGATGGCCAATCCTCCGATTTTCGCCACCTTCGGGTGCCGTCTGAACGCCTATGAGACCGAGGCGATGAAAGAACTCGGGCAGGCGGCGGGCCTGCAAGGCGCGGTCGTGGTCAATACCTGCGCGGTAACGGCGGAGGCCGTGCGCAAATCCAAGCAACAGATCCGGCATATGCGCCGCGAACACCCCGACGCGCGCATCATCGTGACCGGCTGCGCGGCGCAGACGGAACCCGAGACCTATTCAAACATGCCCGAAGTCGATCTGGTTCTGGGCAATCTCGAAAAGATGCAGCCGAAGACCTGGCAGGGGCTTGCCAAGAGACCGGATTTCATCGGCGAAACCGAAAAGGTTCAGGTTGACGACATCATGGCGGTGACGGAAACCGCCGGCCACCTGATCGACGGCTTTGGGACGCGCTCGCGCGCCTACGTTCAGGTCCAGAACGGCTGTGACCACCGCTGCACCTTTTGCATTATTCCTTATGGCCGTGGCAATTCGCGCTCGGTTCCCGCAGGCGTCGTAGTGGACCAGATCAGGCGTCTGGTCGATGCGGGCTATAACGAAGTGGTCCTGACAGGTGTCGATATCACAAGCTGGGGCGCCGACCTGCCGAAAGCGCCGAAGCTCGGCGATCTGGTGCAGCGCATCCTCAAGCTGGTGCCGGACCTGCCGCGCCTGCGCATATCTTCGATCGACTCGGTCGAGGCCGATCCGGCGCTGATCGACGCCGTGGCCGATGAGCGCCGTTTGATGCCGCATCTGCACCTGTCTTTGCAGGCGGGCGACGACATGATCCTGAAACGCATGAAGCGCCGCCACCTGCGCGACGACGCGATCCGCTTCTGCGAGGACATGCGCCGCGCCCGGCCCGACATTATATATGGCGCAGACATAATCGCGGGATTTCCAACCGAAACGGACGAGATGTTCGAGAATTCGCTGAAACTGGTCGAGGAATGCGGTCTCACGTGGCTGCATGTATTCCCGTTCTCGCCGCGAAAGGGCACACCTGCGGCGCGGATGCCGCAATTGCAGAAATCAGTGGTAAAGGAACGCGCGGCAAGGTTGCGTGCGGCGGGCGATGCGCGGGTGCAGACGCATTTGCGGGCGCAAGTCGGCAACAGCCACTCGATCCTGATGGAAAGCCCGACGATGGGCCGCACCGAAGGCTTCACCGAGGTTCTGTTCCATGAGGAACAGCCCGAAAGCCGGATCGTTCAGGCAGTCATCACCGGATGCAGCGCAACTCAGCTGACGGTCTAGCTGTCCTTCAACATCTGTTCGACCAGCGCGGTCAGTTGTTTGTCGGCGTAGCCGTCGCGCATTGCGTCGTGGGTCAGATCGCTCATCAATTGGGGCAGGGCGGAGGGCGCGCCGGTTGACTTGAATGTTGCCAGCGCATCGTCGAGCGCCGCGGCATAGGTCGCCATGGAGGCCTCGGCATTGTCATAGTCACCGGACGGAACCGTTTTGGCAAACACCGAATAGTAGTTCTGCTGCATCCCGATAGACACCGGTATCTGATCGACCAGCGCCTGCAGCGGCACTCCTGCCTTCTGACAGACGAGGCCTGCATAGATCATGCCGAACATGAACCCCTGCCTTACGGTGAACAGGGCGGCGAACATGGCCGCCAGCGCCGAGGGTTCCGCCCCGATCCGCGTCGAGCCGCCGCCCAGTTGCCGGACAATGTCGCCGAAGCGGTCCCACGTTGCATCGGTGCTGACCGTCAGGATTGTGGTCTCGGCCTTGCCGATGCCCGAGGGGTAGGCGTTGATCATGCCGATCATGTAGTCGGCGCCGTGATCGCTCAGGGCCGCGACCAGCCGGTCGGCGTCGGCGGCGTCTCCGGTCGAGAGTTCGAACACCGTCTTGCCCGCCAGCGCATCGCCCAGCGGGTCGAGCAGTTGCCGCGTTTCGCCATGTGTCTTGATACAGGTCAGCACCAGCGGGCTGGCCAAAACCGCCTGTTCCAGCGTGTCTGCCTGTCGCGCGCCCGCATCAACCAGCGGCGCGGCCTTTTCCGGCGTCCGGTTCCAGACTGTTACTGCGTGGCCGTGTGTCAAAAGACAGTGCGCCAGCGCCGATCCCATGGCTCCAAGGCCGATCACAGAAATATCCGTCATTTCCAGTCCCCCTGTTCCTTAAAAAAATTGGCTGTGAATATGAATGCAGGATACGCGCATTTTGCCGAGTCTCCAAATGGCGCCCGTGCGCTGCTTAAGTATTGGTATTTTCCCGGCAAACCTGAAAAGGTTCCGCGATGCAAAACCAAACCGACATCGGGCAGCGCCCGATCCTCTATTCCTTTCGCCGCTGCCCCTATGCAATACGTGCACGGCTGGCGCTGGCGGCATGCGGGCCGCAGGTCGAACTGCGCGAGGTCATCCTGCGCGACAAGGCGCCGGAGTTCCTCGCCACCTCGCCGACGGCGACGGTTCCCTGCATGCAACTGCACGACGGCACCGTGATTGACGAGAGCCTAGATATCATGATCTGGGCCACGGCGCGCAACGACCCGGAGCGCCTGCGTCAACCCTCGATCGGCAGCTATGCAGAAATGCTGGATCTGGTCGAACGCTGTGAGGACGAATTCAAGGCGCATCTGGACCGCTATAAATACGCCAGTCGTTACGAAGATGTGGACGGAACGGAGGAGCGGGCCAAGGCGTGTGTATATCTGCGCGAACTCGATGGCCTGCTGCAAGAACGTACCTTTCTTTTCGGCGACCGCCGGACCTTTGCCGACATCGGTATCGCGCCCTTCGTGCGCCAGTTCGCGCATGTAGACCTCGACTGGTTCAACGCGCAGGACTGGCCGGACCTGATCCGCTGGCTGGACGATTTCAAGTCCTCGGAGGCTTTCAAGTCGGTCATGACAAAATACTCCCGCTGGAACGCGGGAGATCCCGCGACGCTGTTTCCGGCGGAGAAGTCCGCCGATTGAGTTTGCCAGACTGGCGGATTCGGCTTATTTTCAAGCTAACGGAGGATCGAATATGCCCTTACCATTAGCCCCGATAGCGGGTTTCGCGCTGCGTTATGGCACGATTGCGGCCGTGACCTACATGGCCAGCCGCAAGATACAGGCCTCGCGGACCGATCAGGCCACCGAGGATGCGCTGGACAAGGTCTATGACGGCGTCAGCGCCCACCGGTGCAAGGACGCACCGCAGGCCAATGCGGCGGGCCGGTTCCGGCGCGTTATCCGCGTCGGCCGCACCGGTCCGGGGATCGAAATAGACGCCACCATTCTGGGACGGTTCCGTGTGCGCCGGTTCCGGGGATGAAGCTTTATTTTTCCCCGACCTCGCCTTTTGTCCGAAAAGTCCGCGTACACATGCTGGAAACGGGTCTGGATGCGGGTGTCGAGCTGATAACCGCCGCGGGTCATCCGATCGATCCGGGCACGATGCCGGTCGGGATCAATCCGCTGGGCAAGGTGCCATGCCTTATACGGGACGATGGGTCTGCGATTTACGACAGCCGCGTGATCACGCGCTATCTGGATACGCTTTCCGACACGAAACTTTACCCGCCCGAGCCCGTCCTTTGGGATACGCTCACGCTGGAGGCGACGGCGGACGGAATGCTGGAGGCGACGCTACTGATTGTGTTCGAGCATCGCCTGCGGACGCCGGAAAAGTTTTCGCAGGACTGGGTTTCGGGTCAGTGGGCCAAGGTGTCACGGTCGCTCGCCGCCATCGAGGATCGCTGGATGGAGCATCTGTCCGGTCCGCTCGACATGGCGCAGGTGGCTGTGGCCGTGGCCTGCGCCTATATCGATTTCCGGCAACCTGAGCGAAACTGGCGCGAGGATCATCCGGCGCTTTCAGAATGGCAGACGGACTTCGCGCGCCGCGACAGCATGATCCTCACGCAGCCGCAATAATCCTCATTCAAGCCTGTCTTGTCTGGCGCAGCGCCTCGGACAGGGCCATGCCGGCACACATCGCCACGTTCAGGCTGCGCGCAGCGCCCGACATGGGAATGCGGACGCGCGCGTCGCAGGCCTGATCGACATCCGCCGGAACGCCGGCGCTTTCCCGTCCGACCATGATCGTATCGTCGGGACGGAAGGAAAAATCCCAGATCGACGCTTCTGCCTTGGTGGTCATCAGAACCAGCCGCCCCGCGCCGCGCTGTCGCTGAAAACTGTCCCACGAATCATGCCGGACCAGATCGGCGATATCGGCGTAATCCATGGCGGAGCGGCGCAAGGTTTTGATCGACAGAGGAAATCCGCAGGGTTCGATGATGTCCAGCGGCACGGCAAAACAGGCGGACAGACGAATCATCGCCCCCAGATTTGGCGCGATATCGGGTTGAAAAGCACAAAGTCGCAAGAATTGTCCCTCTTTCCACTGCCTGCGTCCCAAAGTCCGCTAGACGTAGCTGCCGACCAAGTGTAGTAACCCAAAAGGATATTCGGCACTGGGCCGGATGACGGTTTTTCTACGCCTCCGGAGTGGGGCAAGGCAAGGGGAGAAGCTCGTGTCTCAAGC
>JBFFQS010000022.1:0-20145 GCA_041573315.1 Amylibacter sp.
CATGATCTGGATCGGCGACCGCACACGGCAGCCGGAGGGCGCGCATGTGGAATTCTGTTCCGGCGTGCAAAACCCGATCGGGCTGAAATGCGGCCCAACGATCACGCCCGACGACCTGATCCGCCTGATCGACAAGCTGAACCCGGAAAATGATGCCGGCCGCCTGACACTGATCGCGCGTTTCGGCGCCGGCAAGGTGGGCGACTACCTGCCAAACCTGATCAAGACGGTCGAGGCCGAGGGCCGCAAGGTCGTCTGGACCTGCGATCCGATGCACGGCAACACGATCAAGTCGCCTTCGGGATACAAGACCCGCCCCTTCGACAGCATTCTGCGCGAAGTGCGCGAGTTCTTCTCGATCCACAAGGCCGAGGGCACCATCCCCGGCGGCGTGCATTTCGAGATGACCGGCAAGGACGTGACCGAATGCACCGGCGGCGTGCGCGCCGTGACCGACGAGGATCTGTCGGACCGCTATCACACCGCCTGCGACCCGCGTCTGAACGCGTCGCAGTCGCTGGAACTGGCTTTTCTGGTTTCGGAAGAGCTGGAACAGCGCGCGGCTGCTAAAAAGCGCGAAGCGATGTAATTGCACAGACTTGTCGGCGGCTCGCTCAGGGCCGCCGGCGGACCCTTTCCGGATGACATTCCGGACCTTCTGTCACATGCAATCTGGACAATTTTTCAGCCGGGCGCCGGACGCCGCGTCTATTTGCGCGGGCGCCCGTAATTGTCTGTCACGATCCGCAGATATGGGACGTGGGGCATAATAGTATGCCCCGCATCCGGCCCCGACGACCGGCGTTCCGCGCCCACCTGTTCGCGAGGCGCGAAAGGGCTGGCGTCTTCGGCGAAACCGCTGTCTGCGGGCAGGACCATCTGTCCGGTTCCCGCGACGATCCGTGTGCGCATCTTTTCGACAATCTTGAATCGCAGCGGCGGATCGATCAGAGGCGTGCGCATCGACAGCCCGCCCAGAACGCGGGTGATATTGCCATCGGCATCCTGCATCGGCAGCATCAGCATACGCGCCGTGGTCGAATATTCGCCGCCACAAGTTCCTTCCAGCCGGTATTCGACGATTTCGGGCTTGCTTGTCATGGCGTGAAGACCGTGCTCGAATTCCTGCCGGTCCGAAATGTCGATCAGGGAATAGGCCGGCATCCCGCGCAGTTCCATGCCCATCAAAGCGCAGATCTTGTCGCCGGAGAGGCGGAAGCGGATGCCCCCGATCGGGTCGAACTCCAGGATGAAGGTGTGTTGCAGCACGGATTTGATTTGCTGCGGGTCGATTTCGGCCCGCGCAGGCGCGATGCGGCCGGCCCGCAGGGATTCCCAGTACCGCAGCAACTCCATGATCACGCGGCCGTTGGCATCCCTGTCCGAAACGAACAACTTTTCAATGTTTCCGTCGCGTCCCGCTGTGTCTGGCATTTTCGGGCTCCCCTTCAAATCAACAAATGTTCGTCGCCTTGTTGAGAAGTTTCAGGTAATTTGCTAACCATCTCTTCTCGAGGCTTCCTGTATGATTTTTAAATTAAATTGTTATTAAATGAGAGGCAAATCTTTAGGAATGGTTAACTCTATGACGGCGTTTTCCACTGTTTCCGGCGCACATGCCGGTATGCGGTGGACTTGGGAGGTGCGCGGTGTGAACGGGCGCGGGCTGGATATCCGCACGCGCCTGCCGGAGGGATGCGAAATACTCGATCAGGCCGTGCGGGCAGCGCTTGGCGCGGAAGTGGCGCGCGGGACGATCAACGTCAGCCTGAAAACGAAGCAAGACCCCGGCGAGGTCGTTCCGGTGCTGAACGAAGCGGCCCTGACCAATGCGATACAAGGCGCGCTGACAACGGAGGCGCAGGCGACTGTTGCCGGGCTGCAACTGGCGCCGATGTCGGCGGCGGACCTGCTGTCGCTGAAGGGCGTCATGGACCAGCCGCCACAGGACGAAGAGGGCGCGGCGCCGTGGATAAAGATCGCGCTGCGGGACATCGAGCCGCTGGCCGCCGATTTTGTCGCGGCCCGGGCCGCCGAGGGCAAGGCGCTGCAGGAGATCCTCGCGGGTCAGATCGACACGGTGACGCGCCTGACGTCAGAGGCCAAACAGGCGGCGGATGCGCGCGGCCCGAAACTGGCGGAGACCCTGCGCGCCAACATGGCAAAGGTGTTGCAGAACGCCGACGGTGTGGACGAGGCGCGGATCGCGCAGGAACTGGCCCTGCTGGCGGTGAAGGCGGATGTGACCGAGGAACTCGACCGGTTGGCGGCCCATGCCGGGGCGGCGGCGGACATGTTGCGGGCCGAGGGGCCGATCGGCCGGAAATTCGATTTCCTGATGCAGGAGTTCAACCGCGAGGCAAATACTCTGTGTTCCAAGTCGGGATCGACGGAGTTGACACGCATCGGGCTTGACCTGAAAACGGTAATAGACCAGATGCGTGAGCAGGTGCAAAATGTGGAGTGACGAATGACCCCTGCCGACCGTAGCGGACTGTTGATTATCCTGTCGTCGCCCTCTGGCGCGGGCAAGACGACCTTGTCGCGGCGCTTGCTGGCGGACGACGACGCCGTCAGCTTTTCGATCTCGGCGACGACGCGCAAGCCGCGTCCGGGCGAGTTGGACGGCCGCGAGTATTTCTTCAAGACGCCCGAAGAGTTTCAGGCCATGGTCGAACGCGGCGAAATGCTGGAGCACGCAGAGGTATTCGGGAATTTCTACGGTACGCCGAAGGCACCGGTCGAGCAGGCGATTTCTCAGGGTCAGGACGTGATATTCGACGTGGACTGGCAGGGCGGTCAGCAGATCCGCGGCTCGGCGCTGGGCAAGTTCACTGTATCGATTTTCATCCTGCCGCCTTCGATTTCCGAACTGGAGGCGCGTCTGGAAAAGCGCGGACAGGACAGCGCCGAGGTTGTGGCGGGCCGCATGGCCAAGTCGCGGGACGAAATCAGCCACTGGGCCGAATACGACTATGTCCTGATCAACGAGAACCTGGATGTCTGTGAAGAGCAGCTGCGCGATATTCTGTCCGCAGAACGTTTGCGCAAGGACCGCCAGATCCATCTGGTCGACTTCGTCAAAGGGCTGAACCGGGAATTCGAGGATATGTCATGACACTTTATGCCTATGAAGGCGTGGCGCCTACCTTGCCCGACGATGGCGACTATTGGGTTGCGCCGAACGCGCAGGTCATGGGCAAGGTAATCCTGCATTCCGGTGTTTCGCTCTGGTTCGGCGTGGTGGCGCGTGGCGACAACGAGCCGATCACCATTGGCGAGGGCAGCAACGTTCAGGAGAATACGATGATGCACACCGATATGGGCTATCCGCTGACAATCGGGAAAAACTGCACCATCGGACACACCGCGATCGTGCATGGCTGCACCATCGGCGACAACACCCTGATCGGCATGGGCGCCACGGTGATGAACGGCACGAAGGTCGGCAAGAACTGTCTGGTCGGCGCTGGCGCGCTGATGCCGCCGGGCAAGGAATATCCCGACGGGTCGCTGATCGTCGGCTCTCCGGCGGTCGTCAAGCGGCCGCTGTCTGAAGCGGAAATCGAGGATCTGGAGCAAGCCGCCGTCAGTTACCAGAAACGCATGCGCCAGTTTCGTGACGGGCTGGAGGAATTCACCCCGCCGGAAAGCGGTAGCTGAGGGAAAATTCGGTCCCGTTCACGGCGCTGTCGGGGGTCAGTTGCTCTTCGTCCAGAATGCGCCGCGCCAGTTCGAACTGGATTTCCGAAGGCTTGAGGTCAGGTCGCAGGGACCGCCCCAGCAGGTGCGCGAGGTTCTCCTCGTGCGGGCGCAGGCGGTCATCCGTCGCCGTGAGCCTCCAAGCCCCGCTGTCGCGGGTCGCCTCGATGATCCCGCCGACAGGCAGAAAGGTTTCGAGGCACTGGATCATCAGCAGCGCCAGCTTGGCTTCGGGGCGGGGAACGTCACCTGTCACGGTCCATCGCACCTGTATCCGCGTGCCGGCATAGAATCCGTCCAACGTGGCGCGCAGGGCATTTTCGGGCAGTGAAGAGCCTTTGTCGCGCGCACCGAAAGCATAGCGGAAGAAATTGATGCGCGCGGTTGCGTTGGCGACGCTGTCATTCAGCAAGCCATATTCAGGCCCGTCCTGGACCCCCGACAGTTCCAGCAGTTCCAGCCCGTTGCTGATCGCGCCAAGGGGACTGACCAGATCGTGACAGATGCGGGAACTTATCAGGGATGCAATGTCAGGCTCTTTGGGATACATTTGCTTAACCCTCAAGAGGAAGAACGATGAATGAATTTTTGGCCCCGGGACATTTCGTGCGGCACCCCCACAAACCCGAATGGGGGCTGGGGCAGGTCCAGTCGGTTATCGACAACAGGATCACTGTGAACTTCGAGGAAGTCGGAAAAGTCGTCATAAATGGCCATCAGATCGAATTGCTGCCTGTCGACAATTAGTTAGGTTCGGTTAATCATGATTTAACAGCGCGGCAATTACAACCACAGATTGAAAAATCGTTGTAATCCCGCTGGCCGCTGCCGATTGCCATCGCTTTCCCGACGGCCTATCTTTTGAGCACGGCAAAAAGGCGGGAACGCATATGCGGATCGAGCAGGGCAGACTGATTCTGAAACTCGCCGAAGGCGACGACGAACGGCGCGCGGCACAAAGGCTGCGGTACCGCGTTTTTGTCGAGGAAATGGGCGCCGATGTCGATGCGGAGGGCCACAGGTTGCGACTGGAACGTGACCGGTTCGATCCGTATTTCGACCACCTGCTGCTGATTGACCGCAGCATCGCCGATCCGATGGAAAACGTGGTGGGCGTCTATCGCCTGTTGCGTAGCGAAGTTGCAATCGGCGGCTGTGGTTTTTACAGCGCCTCGGAATACGACCTGACCAAAATCGAACAGAGCGGCCGGGAGTCCGTGGAACTGGGGCGGTCCTGCGTTGACCGGGCCTATCGCGGCGGGGCCGCGCTGCCGCTGTTGTGGCAGGGCTTGGCGGATTACGTTCTGAGCCGGGAGATTGAGATACTGTTCGGCGTCGCTTCTTTTCACGGCCGCGATCCGCTGGCGTTCAGTCAGGCCTTGTCATATCTGTACCACAACCATCTGGCGCCGGAGGCGTTGCGCGTCAGCGCCAGGCCTGATCATGCGCAGGCGATGGACCTGCTGCCGGCGGACGCCGTAGACCGGCCGGTCGCCCTGAAACAGGTGCCGTCGCTTATCAAGGCATACCTGCGACTCGGCGGATTTGTCGGGGATGGGGCTTATATCGACCATACATTCAACACGGTGGATGTCTGCGTCCTCATGGACACGGCCCGCATGTCGGAAAAGCACCGGGCCCATTATCAGAAGGGCAGGAAGTGATGCAGGCCTGGAAGGGCGAAACGGAGCAGGTTCTGGTGCTGCCAAAGGGCCTGCAATGGCTGCGGGTCGCGCTGCGCGCCAGCGTCATCCTGTTCTCCGTTTTTGCGCTGATCCTGCCGATGTACGGGTTGCGCCGGATTGGATTCAGGCGTCAGTCGCAGCAGTTGGTGCGCCTTGCCTGTAGCGGCTGCCTGTGGGCCGCGGGCCTGAGGCTGTCGGTCGAGGGCGAGCCCATGCACCGGTCGGGCGCGGTTGTGTCCAACCATGTTTCCTGGATGGACATTTTCGTTCTGAACGCCGTGCATCGCGTGTTTTTCGTCGCCAAGTCAGAGGTCCGGAACTGGCCCGTAATCGGGCTTGTGGCGCGCGCGGTGGGGACCGTCTTTATCCGTCGCAGCAAGCTGGACGCTTCCAACCAGGTCGAAACGATGCTTGACCGGATAAGCCAAGGCGACCGCCTGCTGTTCTTTCCCGAAGGTTCCAGCACTGACGGGCGCCGGGTTCTGCCGTTCAAATCAACGCTGTTCGCGGCGTTTTTCGATGAGGCGTTGCTGGATGCCCTGTGGGTGCAGCCGGTGACGCTGAACTACCGGGCGCCCGAAGGCCGCGATCCGACGTTCTATGCCTGGTGGGGCGAAACCAGTTTTGCGCCGCATCTGGCCGCGATTCTGGCACATGCGAAAACCGGAGAGGTGCGCGCCGTCTTCCACCCGCCGATGAAAGTCTCGGATTTCCCGGATCGCAAGTCTCTGGCAAGGCGGACCGAGGAAATCGTCCGCGGCGGCCTGACGGTTCAGGACAAACGCTCGATATAGGTGCGCAGGCTGGCGGCCGGATCGTCGCCCTTCCAGATTTCCGGACCAAGGGCCACGAAATCCACTACGGGGGCAAGGCGTTCTGCGTCTTCGAGGCCGATGTTGCCCTCTGCCACCACGGGCAGTTCGATGACGTCGCTCCACCATTCGAATGTTTCGAGATCGACCGTGTCGCCTGTGCCGAGGGCGCTTGCGCCGACAGGACCGAAGGAAACGTAGTCGGCTCCGATCTCGCCTGCTGTCATGCCGGCGTGGCGGGAGTTGCCGCAATAGACGCCGACGATGGCCTCCGGCCCAAGCGCCTTTCGGGCCTCCCGGATTGTCCGGTGGCTGTCCTGCAGGTGGACGCCGTCAAGCCCGAGCGGCTCGACCAGCTTGTAGTGAGTGTCGATCACCAGCGCGACGTCATGCTTGTGGCAGATTTCCCGCAGGGTGTCGGCGGTTCGGCTGATCGTATCCTGATCCGTCGTCGACAGGGCAAGCCGCACGCAGGCGATATCGAACGCGTCAAGCAGGCCGGACAGGGTATCGGCAAACTTCGAGAGCTCGAACTCTGGCGGTGTGATCAGATATATCTGGGGCTGTTCGCGGTCTGACATGGATGGTCCGGTCTGTGGATGGATGCGCGGGGACAACGGGCCCCGGCGCAGAAGTTGCGGCTGTCAGCCCTTGAGGATCGAACGGCCGGCATATTGCGCCGAAGCGCCCAGCATTTCCTCGATCCGGATCAGCTGGTTGTATTTCGCCAGCCGGTCGGAGCGGGCCAGCGAACCGGTCTTGATCTGGCCGCAGTTCGTTGCGACCGCAAGATCGGCTATGGTCGCGTCTTCGGTCTCGCCAGAGCGGTGCGACATCACGGATGTAAAACCGGCGCGGTGTGCCATTTCCACGGCCTCCAGCGTTTCGGTCAGCGTGCCGATCTGGTTCACCTTGACGAGGATCGAGTTGCCGCATCCTTTTACGATGCCGTCGGCCAGTCGCCTGGAGTTGGTGACGAACAGGTCGTCACCGACCAGCTGCACCTTGCCGCCGAGCTTGTCGGTCAGGATTTTCCATCCCTCCCAGTCGTCCTCGGACATGCCGTCCTCGATCGAGATGATCGGGTAGCGGCTGGCCAGATCGACGAGGTAGTCGGCGTTCTCGGCAGAGGACAGAACCTTGCCTTCGCCCTTCATGTTGTAATTCTTGCCGTCAAAATACTCGGTCGCGGCGCAGTCCATGGCCAGATAGACCTCTTCGCCGGGCTTGTAGCCCGCTTTTTCCACTGATTTCATGATGAAATCGAGCGCGTCGGTTGTGGAGCTGAGGTTCGGGGCAAAGCCGCCTTCGTCGCCGATGCCGGTGTTATGGCCGGCGGCGGAAAGCTCTTTCTTAAGCGTGTGGAAAATCTCGGAGCCGATGCGCACGGCGTCGCTGACCGTATCGGCGGCAACCGGCATGATCATGAATTCCTGTATGTCGATCGGGTTGTCGGCATGTTCACCGCCGTTGATGATGTTCATCATCGGCACCGGCAACACGCGGGCAGACGTTCCGCCGACATAGCGATAGAGCGGCATGTCGGAATAGGCGGCGGCGGCCTTGGACACCGCCAGCGACACGCCGAGGATGGCGTTGGCACCCAGACGGGATTTGTTTTCCGTGCCGTCGAGCGCGCGCATTTCACTGTCTATCTCGACCTGTTCCAGAGCCTCTGCGCCGACCAGCAGTTCGGCGAGTTCGCCGTTCACCGCGGCGACCGCCTTGGTTACACCCTTGCCCATGTAACGCGATTTGTCACCGTCGCGCAGTTCGACGGCCTCGTGCGCGCCGGTCGAGGCGCCCGACGGAACCGCGGCGCGGCCCATGGTGCCGTCTTCCAGAAACACGTCGACTTCGACGGTCGGGTTGCCACGGCTGTCGAGTATCTCGCGGCCTACGATGTCAATAATGGTGCTCATTTCTAATCCTTTTTTGTCGTCTTTTTCGGGACCCCGAAAAGTTCCATCCGGTGTCCCCGCAATTCGTATCCCAGTTTCGCGGCGATCTTTTCCTGCAAGACCTCGATCTCGGGATCGACGAATTCGATCACTTCGCCGGAATTCATGTCGATCAGGTGGTCGTGGTGGTCACGCTCGGCGTCTTCATAGCGGGCACGGCCATCGCCGAATTCCAGGCGGTCGAGAATCCCCGCCTCTTCGAACAGTTTCACGGTTCGGTAAACGGTGGCAATC
Source organism: Amylibacter sp. (assembly GCA_041573315.1). Taxonomy (GTDB): domain Bacteria; phylum Pseudomonadota; class Alphaproteobacteria; order Rhodobacterales; family Rhodobacteraceae; genus Amylibacter. The sequence continues at coordinate 8,395 of JBFFQS010000022.1, forward strand.
GATATTCCGCTGTCGACGGCAGAGGCGCGGGCATAGAGCTGTTCCACATCGGGATGATCGTCCGAGTCTTCCAGAACGCGGGCAATGATCCGCCGCTGTTCCGTCATGCGCAGACCGTTTGCCTCGCACCGTTCGATGATGGTATCTCTGGCCATCAAAAACCCCTCTTTTCGATGAAGTCATAAAGGACGGACCGTTCAAGGCAAGTCTAATCTGACGATGATGCTAAAGCAAATCCGGGGTGCGTCCGAGTTTCGTCGCCAGCGGCGCGATGGTCAGGCCCTGAACCACGATAGAGAAGATCACGACAATATAAGTCACGGTCAGGATCAACGGCTTCCACTCGCTATCGGGCAGCGACAGGGCCAGCGCGACCGATATGCCGCCCTTGATCCCGCCCCATGTCATGATCGGGATCACGTCGCGGGTAAAGGTCCGGAACGGGCGGAGCATCAGGATCGGGATCGCGACCGCGGCCAGACGGCCAAGCAGGCTCAGCCCGATGCACAGGATGCCGCCCCAGAGCGCGCTGATATCGAAGGCGACGGCAAAGACCTCGACCCCGATCAGCAGGAACAGCACGGCGTTCAGAATCTCGTCGATGAGCACCCAGAAACTGTCGAGGTATCGCCGCGTTTGTTCGGACATGCCGTGTTTCATGCCGACGTCGCCGATGAACAGGCCTGCCACCACCGCCATGATCGGACCGGACAGGTGCAGATAGACCGCCAGTTGATAGCCGCCGAAGGCCAGCCCGAGTGACAGCAGAACCTCGAGCGGATAGTCGTCGATACGGCGCATGATCTGGAAAACGAACCAGCCGAGCACCGCGCCCAGAAGGGCACCGCCACCGGCCTCTTGCAGGAATAGCAGGGTTGCACCCGCCGCCCCGTCGCCATGCTGCTCACCGCTTGGGAAAGCGGCTGCGACCAGAACCAGAAACACCACATATCCAACGCCGTCGTTAAACAGGCTTTCGCCGGCGATCTTGGTTTCCAGAGATTTGCGCAGGTTGGCTTCGCGCAGAACGCCAAGGACCGCCACCGGATCGGTGGGCGAGATCAAGGCCCCGAAGACCAGCGCCACCAGCAGCGGCGCGCCGAAAATCCAGTGAAAACCGAACCCGGCGACAATCGTCGAAATGCCAACGCCGATTGTCGCCATGATCACGACGACCCAGGCCTGTTTTCGCAACTCACCCATCTTGACATGCAACGCGCCGGCGAACAGCAGCAGGCCGAGCATTCCGTCAAGCAGAGATGAGGAAAATTCCAGATCGACGACGATCGCGCTGATCCGCTCGCGCATCTGCAGCGCGGGCAGCAGTGCGTCGACGATCATCACGCCGAAGGAAGCCATGAGCGCCACGATCAGGATGCCGATCGCCGAGGGCAGCTTCAGGAACAGGTAGTTGATGGACCCGAAAGCGCCTGCCAGAACGAGGAGGAAAGACGCTACTTGCAGGAGTGTCATGGAAATGCCTTGGTGCTGAATTCGGCTTTTGGTCTAGCACCGCAAGGCGGAACAGGCAAACGCCAAACCGCTGTCGGTCCGGCGTTTGCCCGGGGGGCTACTCGTCGAAACCGACGCGTTCCACAAGCCGCAGGGCCTCGCCCCGGTTTGTGGCGAGCGCCAGCAGCGGTGTGTTGTCCGGTGTGAATTCGCCCCAGCTTGCGACCAGATCGCTGGCCGGAACGTCCGGGTTTACCGGATATTCGTTGTTGACCTCGGCATAGATCGACTGGCCCTCGTCAGAGGCGAGGAACTCCATCAGTTTCAGAGCGGCGTCTCGGTTTGGCGCTGCGGCTGTCATGGCGACGCCCGCGACGTTCAGGTGTGTCCCGCCGCTTTCGAACTTCGGAAAGACAAGGCGCACGCTGTCGGCCCATGGCTTCTGATCAGGATCGGCCATCATCAGCCCCATGTAATACATGTTCCCGATCGAGATATCGCATTCACCGGCATAGATCGCCTTGACTTGCGCGCGGTCATTGCCCTGCGGCTTGCGGGCCAGGTTGGCCTTGATGCCTTGCAGCCATTGCTCGGCGTAGTCCACGTCATACCGCGCGATAACCGCAGAGATTAGGGCGAGGTTGTAGTCATGCGTTCCGGAGCGGGTGCAGATACGGCCCTTCCATTTGTCGGAGGCCAGATCCTCATAGGTCGTCACTTCGCCCTCGGCGACGCGGTCTTTGGAAGCATAGATGATCCGCGCGCGCGCCGACAGGCCGAACCAGTGGCCGTCGCTGTCGCGGAAAGCTTCGGGAATGTTTGCGTTGATCGCTTCGGAGCTCACGGCTTGGGTCACGCCGGCCTTGATCAGGGCATCGAGCTGCGACACGTCAACCGTGAGCACCAGATCGGCAGGAGAGCGCTTGCCCTCGGCCTCCAGTTTTTCGACCACGCCGCTTTTCAGAAAGGCGACGTTGACATTTATGCCGGTCTCTTCGGTGAAGGCGTCGAACAACGGTTCGACCAGTTCCGGCTGGCGATAGGAATAGACGTTGACCTCTTCAGCAACCGCAGCCGGCACGGACAGGGCGGCAACAGCGGATATAAGGGCTGCGCGAATTGGGAGTGACATAGCGAATCCTTATTTTGATTACAGGAACGCTTTTAAACCCGACTAAATTAGTCGGTCAATATCTGATTAAAAAACTCAGGAAATTTTTTCACTGGCTTTAACGTCGTTCCAGAGCCCGTCCATTTCGTCCAGGTCGGATTGCGCCGGAGCCTTGCCGCGCTCCGCCAGACGTTGCTCTAGCGCATTGAAACGGCGCATGAATTTGGCGTTTGCCTGACGCAGGGCTTCCTCCGGATCTATCTTCAGATGCCGCGCGAGGTTGGCCATGACGAACAGCAGGTCGCCGTATTCCTCGACCTGCTTGTCGTGGGACAGCGTGTCGCGGGCCTCGACAAGTTCGGCGGCTTCTTCGGCGATCTTGTCCACCACTTCGTCGGTCGAGGGCCAGTCGAACCCGACGCGCGCGGCTCGTTTCTGTATCTTTACGGCACGGGTCAGCGCCGGCAGGTTCAGGGCGATGCCGTCCAGTGTTCCTGCGGCGGTCACTCCCTTTGACGCGCGTTCGTCGGCCTTGATCTTTTCCCAGTCGAGCGTTTGTTGCGCCGCTGACTTGTCGCGGCTCTCGTCGCCGAAGACATGCGGGTGGCGATGGATCATCTTGTCGGCAATGGTCTTGGTTACGGACTCAAAGGTGAAATAGCCGTCCTCGCTGCCCATTTGGGTGAAATAGACAACTTGCAGCAGCAGGTCGCCCAGCTCTCCCTCAAGATCGGCCATGTCGCCTTTCTGAATGGCGTCGGCGACCTCGTAGGCCTCTTCGATCGTAAAGGGGGCGATGGTTTCGTAGCTCTGTTCGATATCCCACGGGCAACCCTGCTCGGGGTCGCGCAGGCGGGCCATGATCTCCAGCAGGCGCGGCAGGCCGCCGTCGGGGTCGAGGCAGAGTTTCTGCGAAGCGTCGTAGTCTTTGGTCATGGGTGCCGGTCCGTATTGGTTCAGGCCACTTTAGCCAGTGACCATGAGCCGGTTCAACCCGTGAAAGTGATACCGGCCGGCATAGGCGGGTGTTTCCGTCATGCGCAGGTCCGGCAGCCGTTTGAACAGGGTTTCGAAGGCGCGTTTCACTTCGAGCTTGGCCAGACCTGTTCCGACGCAGAAATGCGTTCCGGCGCCGAATGCGAGCTGTTTTCTGGCATCGCGCGCGGGATCGAAATAGTCGGGATCTGGAAACACCGCCGGATCGCGGTTGGCGGCGGCCAGCAGCAGGGCGAGCTTGTCGCCGCGGCGGAATCTGTGGCCTGCGATGTCGATGTCCGTATAGGCATAGCGGTCGAACATATGCAGCGGCGGATCGAAGCGCAGGGTTTCTTCGACCGTCGCGTCGATCGCCCCGGCCCGCATCAGCCCCGCGCTATTCTGTCCCCGCTCCAACAGGGTTTTCACTCCGTTGCCGATTGCATGAACGGTTGCTTCGTGGCCCGCGTTCAACAGCAGGATACAGGTGCTGACGAGTTCCGGCCGTGACAGCTTTTGCCCGTTCTCTTCGGCGTCGATCAGCGCGGTGATCAGGTCGTCATCCGGTTCGCGTCGGCGCCGGTCGATAAAGCCGCCGATATAGGCCGCGAATTCGCGGGAAGCCTCGGCGGCGGCATCCTCGGCCGCACGGTCGCGGTTGGCTTGGTACATCCCGACCATCCTGTGTGACCAGTCCAGCAACTGATCGGCCATTTCCGACGGCACGCCGAGCATGCGTGCGATGGTCAGAACCGGGATTTTTTCGGCAAATGCAGTCAGCAGATCGATATTGTCGCCGCTGAAATCATCGACCAGCTTGTTCGCGAGTTCCGCGATGAAGGGGTCCAGCCGCTGGATCGCCCTGGTTGAAAAAGCCCGCATCACCAGACCACGCAGGCGGGTATGGCGGGGCGGTTCGAGTTCGAGCATCGAGTGGGCTTCGATATCCATGAACGGCTGGATGTGCGGGGGCGTGGGAACCACGCTTTCTGGCGGTACCTCTCGGCCCCAGCGGCGGTCGCGCAGGACAGCGTTCACGATATCATGGCTGACGGCACAGGGCTTGTCATAATCCTGCCAGTAAAATACCGGACCGAGGGCGCGGGCGCGTTCGTAGAATGTGTAGGGGTTCTGGACGAAGCCGTGTTCGACCGGCGACTGGCTGATCCGGGGCAGGGTCATGCGGCGCGGTCGAGCGCCTGCTCCAGATCGGCGATCAGGTCGGCGACGTCCTCGATCCCGATGGACAGGCGCAAGAGGCGCGGATCGACGGGAAAGCCTTCGCCCGACACCGTTTTTCGATGCTCTATCAGGCTTTCGACGCCGCCGAGCGATGTGGCCGGAAAGAACACTTCGCAAAAGCGGGCGACGTCGATGGCGGTCTGTTCCGATCCGTTGACGATAATCGAAAGCATGCCGCCGTACTGCCCGCCGGTCTGGCGTTTGGCGACCTCGTGGCCCGGATGGCTCGGCAGCCCGGGGTAGAATACGGAAACGATACCGGGGTGGCCTTCAAAATGTTTCGCCAGCGTCAGGGCGCTTTCGGTGGCGCGTTCGTAACGCAGGAACAGTGTCCGCATACCGCGCAGCAACAGCCAGGCATCGAAGGCCTGCAGGACGGTTCCCTGCAGCTTGCGGATCTCGAAAATCTCTTGCCACATCGCGCCCGTGTCACTCGTGGACAGGACACCCGCCGTAATGTCGGAATGGCCGTTGAGGTATTTCGTCGCCGAATGGAAAGAGATATCCGCCCCCAGCGCCAGCGCCTTGGTCGCGCAGGGCGGCGTTGCCGTGCAATCGGTCAGCAGCAGCGCCCCCGCGTCATGGGCGATCTGCGCCGCTGCCGCGATGTCGGTCACGGCCCAGTCGGGATTGTTCGGGGTTTCGACCCAGACCAGCGCGGTGTCGCCCTGCCGCACGGCGGCGGCCAGCTGGTCGAGGTTGCCGGCATCATAGGTGGACAGGCGCAGGCGGCCCTTGGCCTCGTAGCGGCGGAACTGCATCAGGACGCCGTGGTACATGACCTTGGGGATCACCACATGCGCGCCCGCATCCAGCTGTTCGATCACGGCAGAGGCGGCCGACATGCCCGACGAAAACAGCAGGCTGGCGGCGGCGTCTTCCAGATCGGCGATGACGGCCTCGGCCTGTTCCGTGGTCGGGCCGCCGTCACGCCGGTAATAGTATTCCTTGCGGTTGTTGTACTCCGCATCGCGGGCATAGGTCGCCGTGGGCTGGATCGGCGGTATGATCGCGCCGGTTTCCTCGTCGATATAGCGCAGGGCCTGCGCGACCCGGGTGGCAGCCGAGAGCTTGCGGTTGGAGCCGGCGTCAGCCATCTATTTGCCCCGATAAGGTTCGACGTATTGTAGCGCCATATCCCAGGGAAAGAAAATCCAGGTATCCTGCGAAACCTCGGTGATAAAGGTGTCGACCATCTCGCGGCCCGCTGGTTTTGCATAGACGGTTGCGAAATGCGCCTTCGGCAACATCTGGCGGACAACCTTCAGCGTCTTGCCGGTATCGACCAGATCGTCGACGATCAGGATGCCGGTGCCGTCGCCGGTCAGCGCCCTGTCCGGCGACTTGATCACCACGGCCTCGGATTGGTCCTGGTGGTCGTAGGATTTGATGCTGATCGTGTCGACCGTTCGGATATCGAGCTCGCGCGCCACGATCATCGCTGGCGCCATGCCGCCGCGGGTGATGGCGACGACAGCTTTCCAGCCGCCGTCCTTTTCGGGACCCTTGCCGTCGAGCCGCCAGGCCAGCGCCCGGCTGTCGCGGTGGATCTGGTCCCAGCTGACGTGAAACCCTTTTTCGTGCGGAAGCCGATCCGATGCCATTATTTACGTCCTGTTACCACGTCGATGTCCGGTGCGTCCTCTGCCTTCATGCCGACGACGTGATAGCCCGCGTCCACATGCAGGTTTTCACCGGTCACGCCCGAGGACAGATCGGACAGAAGGTACATAGCCGATTTCCCGACGTCGTCCGTGGTGACGTTACGGCGCAGCGGCGAGTTCAGCTCGTTCCATTTCATGATGTAGCGGAAGTCGCCGATGCCCGAAGCCGCGAGCGTCTTGATCGGGCCTGCCGACAGCGCGTTGACGCGGATGTTCTTGGGGCCGAGGTCCATTGCCATGTACTTGACCGAGGCCTCCAGACCGGCCTTGGCGACGCCCATGACATTGTAATGAGGCATGACCATCTCGGCGCCGTAGTAGGTCAGCGTCAGCATCGACCCGCCATTGGGCATCAGCTTTTCGGCGCGCTGGGCGACGGCGGTGAAGGAATATACCGAGATATCCATGGTCATGCGGAAGTTTTCAGCGCTGGTGTCGACATAGCGGCCACGCAGTTCGTTCTTGTCTGAAAAGCCGATGGCGTGGACGACGAAGTCGAGCGTGCCCCACTCGGCTTCGAGTTTGGTGAACAGCGCGTCCATCGACGCTGCGTCCGTGACATCGCATTCCAGCACCAATTCGCAGCCGATGCTTTCGGCCAGCGGCGCGACCCGTTTGCCAAGGGCTTCTCCCTGATAGGAAAACGCCATCTCCGCCCCTTGTTCGTGACAGGCGCGTGCAATGCCCCATGCGATCGATTTGTCGTTCGCGACGCCCATGATCAGGCCGCGCTTGCCCTGCATAATGCCGTTCGTCATTTCAATGCCCTCAAAGTTAGATCCCTGCATCGGGTTTAGATTAAGCCAACGTTTGCATCAAGCCTGACGATGAAGCAAAAAAGCGGCGCGGGCCTGCGACAGACTAACATTTGAAGCGGCGGCGCAGAGGCACTAGGTATAGGGAGCAACAAAAGGGAGGCGGACATGAGCGATCGTGACGGAATATTCGCAGGTGACAACCCATTCGAAATAGCACGGCGCTGGCTGTCCGAGGCGGAAAAGACAGAGGTGAACGATCCGAATGCGATGGCGCTGGCGACCGTGGACGCAGACGGCTTGCCGAACGTCCGGATCGTGCTGCTGAAAAGCATCGAGGACGACGCCTTTGTGCTCTATACAAATTTCGGCAGCGCAAAGTCGCAGGAACTACTGCAAAGCGGCAAGGCGGCCTTCGTGCTGCACTGGAAATCGCTGCGGCGGCAAATCCGCGTTCGCGGGTCCGTGACCCGTGATAACCACGAAACAGCGGACGCCTATTATGCGACCCGTCCCCTGCGCAGCCGGATCGGCGCCTGGGCCAGCAAGCAGTCACAGCCGCTGTCCGACCGGTCGGTTCTGGAGCAGCGCATGGAGCGGTTTTCCGAGACGCTCGGCGATAATCCGGCCCGACCCGAATTCTGGGGCGGATTCAGGATTTCGCCGCAGGAAATTGAATTCTGGTGCGAGGGTCCGAACCGTTTGCACGATCGGTTCCAGTGGAAAAGAGCTACACCTGGAGGCGACTGGAACATTTCTAGATTATACCCCTAATTGTGTTTAATATTAGAAAAATATTAAATAGAATACAATTTCTGCAAATAGATCGCATGTATTTTTAAAAAACTAACTTAGTAGTTTGAACTGTAGACAGAATTGTTTTAATGCTGAGTCAAATAGTGACGACAAGTACCTGAGCATCGTCGCACACAGTTAACGACCGAGCGTGTGAATGGATCAAAAATCGGGTAGGATTAAGTGGTTTGACGCCACCAAGGGCTTCGGCTTCGTCGTGGCCGACCAGGGCGGACCTGATATTTTGCTGCACGCCAACGTTTTGAAAGATTTTGGCCACAGTTCAGTGTTGGAAGGCACCCTTGTCGACGTCCTTGTGGTGGAAACGGAGCGCGGGTCGCAGGTTGCGCAAGTTCTGAACCTTGAGTCACCGGCTATCGATCCGACCGAGGCGCTGCGGAGGGCGGATATCGCCGACCTCGATCTATCCAGTCTCGACCTGTCGGTGCCGCTGGAGCCTGCGCGGGTAAAATGGTTCGACCGGGCCAAGGGGTTCGGGTTTGTAAATGTATTCGGGAGTCCGGCAGATGTTTTCGTCCATATCGAAATTTTGCGTGCCTACGGCATGGCTGAATTGGAACAGGGCGAGGCAGTCGGCGTTAAAACTGCCCAGGGGCCACGCGGAAAAATGGCCATTGAAATCCGGCCATGGGAATTTTCCAGCAGTTTCCTTTAAGAGCCTGCGCCACACAGCACGACTGATATTGTTTTTGCTCGCGGGTGCCGCTCCCGCGGTCGCAGACTGCAATCCGGCGCATGTGCACCTGCGCTGGGACGGCGGGCAGGCCGAGTTCCGCGTGGAGGTTGCCGATGATGCGGCGGAACGCAACCGCGGTCTTATGTTTCGACAGGAAATGGCCCGTTTCGCGGGCATGCTGTTCGTTTATTCAGCGCCAAAGAGCGTTTCCTTCTGGATGGAAAACACCCTGATTCCGCTCGATATGCTGTTTCTGGATTCGACGGGAACGGTCAGCAAGATACACCCGAATGCCATCCCGCTGGACCGGACCACGATATTCGGCGGCGACTCGGTTCAGTTCGTCTTGGAAGTAAACGGCGGCATGGCCGAAGATTTGGGCATCGGCCCCGGCGCCCAGCTGCGCCATCCGCTGATTGATCCCGCCATTGCGGCGTGGTCCTGTGAAGAATCTGAGTGACGGCAACAATTAGGGCTTTTCTTCGACGATATTGCGATGTAGAGACTGCCCACCTGTCGGGGCGTGGCGCAGCTTGGTAGCGCGACGGTTTTGGGTACCGTAGGTCGTAGGTTCGAATCCTATCGCCCCGACCATTTCCCAGTTTATCGATTACGGAATGCCGGACCGGCGCGCGCGCCGCGTTGGCGGTCAGGGCCACAGCCGGTTTTCCGGCGCGCCGTTGCCGGGATGCGGCCTGCCGAGCCGCCACTTCAGAGAGGTGTCGTCTCGCAGAGTGCAAAAAGAAAACCGGCGCTGTATGTCTGCCGGCGCACTCCAATTTCCACTGATCGCCTTCGAACCGCGTTACCTCGGGACTCCTGTCGAAAATATTTTTGGAAAAATCCGGGGACCGGACTTCAATCCTTGTGACCGATTCACCGCGGTGAATCGGTGGTACTTGCGCCGACCGAAAGGCTGTCGGCCACACCCGGAAAAACCTAAAAACAATGATATGCGGGGATTATTGAATCCTGACAATCGGCGGTGGAGTCCTGCCGCATTTTAGACAAATTCCAACCACATGTTGTGTGCCGGATACTGTCAACTACAAAATCTGACAATCCGGCAAATATTTACGTTGACCCATAAATCCCCTTCAGACATCTTGTGCGGACCCAACCTCTGACCGCTACATATTGTGTCTTGGTCCATAAAAGGGGTGGGCGAAACCGTAGAGCCACAAACCATGACAATTGGCAGTAACCAGAGGCATGGATGGGCATTTGAATTGGGACAGGGGCCAAAATGAAAATTGATCGCCGTTTTACGACAAAAGGCGCTGACGCTTACGACAGCATCGACTTCCGCAAGACAACTTCAGAAATTCGCAACCCCGATGGGTCCGTCGTGTTCTCGCTCGACGCCGTCGAGGTTCCCAAGAGCTGGTCGCAGGTCGCGGCGGATGTGATTGCACAGAAATATTTCCGCAAGGCCGGAGTTCCCACCGCACTTAAGAAAGTCCCTGAAGACGATGTTCCCGAATTCCTGTGGCGCTCCGTTCCCGATACGGAAGTTCAGGTTGCCAAAGGCCAGACCTACACCGGCGAACGCTCTTCGAAGCAGGTATTTGATCGTCTGGCAGGCGCCTGGGCCTACTGGGGTTGGAAAGGCGGCATGTTCGACACCGAGGAGGACGCCAGCGCCTATTACGACGAAATGCGCTACATGCTGGCGAACCAGATGGCGGCGCCGAATTCGCCACAGTGGTTCAACACCGGGCTGCACTGGGCTTACGGCATTGACGGCCCGAGCCAGGGTCACCATTACGTCGACCACAAAACCGGCGAACTGGTCAAATCCGACAGCGCCTACGAGCATCCGCAGCCGCACGCCTGTTTCATCCAGTCGGTCGCGGACGATCTGGTCAACGACGGCGGCATCATGGACCTGTGGGTGCGCGAGGCGCGTCTGTTCAAATACGGCTCCGGCACAGGCACGAACTTTTCGTCGCTGCGCGGTCAGAATGAATCACTGGGCGGCGGCGGCAAGTCCTCCGGCCTCATGTCTTTCCTGAAAATCGGCGACCGCGCCGCTGGAGCGATCAAATCCGGCGGAACCACACGGCGCGCCGCGAAGATGGTGATCTGCGACATGGATCACCCGGACATCAAGGATTTCATCAGCTGGAAAGTGCGCGAAGAACAAAAGGTCGCCTCTCTGGTGGCCGGATCCAAGATGCACGAACTCAAGCTGAACGAGATTTTCACGGCTGTACGTGTCTGGGATGGCAACGAGCAGGACGCCTTTGACCCCAAGGTCAATCCCGGCCTGAAAATCGCGATCAAGTCTGCGAAAAAGAACGCGATACCAGAGACTTACATCAATCGCGTGCTGCAGTATGCCCGTCAGGGTTATGGCAGCATAGAGTTCCCGACCTACGACACCGACTGGGACTCCGAGGCCTATGTCACCGTGTCCGGCCAGAACTCCAACAACTCCGTCCGCGTCACCAATGCTTTCCTGAAAGCGGTGCAGAACGACGAGGACTGGGAACTGATCCGACGCACCGACGGCGAGGTCGCGCAGACCGTCAGCGCCCGCGAACTGTGGGAAGACGTCGGTCACGCAGCCTGGGCCTGCGCCGATCCCGGCGTGCAGTACCACGACACGATCAACAGCTGGCACACCTGTCCGGCGGACGGAGCGATCCGTGGCTCGAACCCCTGTTCCGAGTACATGTTCCTCGACGATACGGCCTGCAACCTGGCCTCTATGAACCTGCTGAAGTTCTACAAGGACGGCAAATTCCAGTCCGACGACTATGTGCACGCCACCCGTCTGTGGACGATTACGCTGGAAGTCTCGGTGCTGATGGCTCAGTTCCCGTCGCCGCAGATCGCGCTCCTGTCCTACAAGTTCAGGACGCTCGGCCTCGGCTATGCCAATATCGGCGGTCTGCTGATGAACATGGGTTACGGCTATGACAGCGACGAGGGCAGGGCGCTCTGCGGTACGCTGACCGCGATCATGACCGGCGTGTCCTATGCAACCTCGGCCGAAATGGCCAAGGAGCTCGGCCCGTTCCCGGGCTACGAGAAAAATGCCCAGCACATGCTGCG